>CATLCV010000253.1 GCA_949893755.1 uncultured Lachnospiraceae bacterium
CTCGATCACCGTCAGACGTTTTATCTCCCTCTGCGTCATCCGTTCGGACGGAATCCCCCAGAACATCAGGAATACCCGAATCTCTTCGTGATCGTATACGGCGCTTGCCATAAGCGGGAACTCTTCTGCCATAGGCATATTCATATAAATCCGGCCGTTCTTCAGCGTATCGTACATTTCTCCCATTGCCGTATATTTTATAGAATTGCCCAGCCTCCGCGCCTCCTGAGAGGTAGCGGAGCACAATCTGGCATAATCCCGATTCGCCACGGTATAGATTGCCACGTCCTTCGTGTCCATCAGCTCCGACAGAATCTCTGCCGCATAAAAAAGGACTTCCTCTGTCGTATATTTTTCCAGGCCGGAGACGATCTCATAAACCTCCTCCAGGCTGTCCTTACTATGGTCATGAGGTCCACGAAAAGCCTGACCCGCCGCCTCACCGCTGTCATTGAAAAGCTTCTTTAATTCCGCGATCTCCCTGGCCTTTTCCTCCAGGAGCGCTCTCTGCTCCTCAATCTCCTGCTGCATCTCATCAATCTTCTGCTGTACTGCATCCCTTTCCATCCTCTGTGCCTCTTCCGGATTCAATCCCATCAACCTCCCATATTCCCGCATGCTGTATCAAACTACAGGACATGCATAAAACTCATTTTCAATACCATTATTTTGCACTTCTTTCCTGAAAATGTCAAGAGTGAGATGGGAATCCGCTTTCCACCTCATCCAGTACCTTTTGAAGCAGACACATACATTTCTGTTTTACAAGCTCCAGCTGCACAGAATCCATGTGATCTATATGAATCCCGCAGGCGCAGACCGCCGTGCAGTTTCTTTTTTTTGCAACAGCCTCCGCAAAGAGCTTTGCCACCACATCATCCTTATGTCCAAGCCCGGTCAGCACCGAGGATGTCACGCCGATCCCCTCGCCGGTGAGACTCGGCCTGGCAGTTGACATGACTACACTTCCGGCGTGAGGCGTATCCCCGCCGTATACGGCCAGCGTATAGTCCTTTCCCATAGGGATCACCTCACAGGCGATAGAATATCCCCCATATAATTCTTCTGTTATCATGTCCTACTCCTCTGCCCCGGTCCAGGGAACAAACTTGTCGTAGGCAATTCCGAACTGCATCAGGATCTTTCCTACAATATGGTTGATCTGATCCTCCACCGTTTTCGGCCCGTTATAGAATGTCAGCACAGGTGGAATGATCACACAGCCGTCGTCCGCAACATTCTTCATGTTTCTGAGGTGGATGCGGCTGAAAGGCATTTCTCTCGGAACCAGGACCACTTTTCTGCCTTCCTTGATGCACACATCCGCAGCCCGCACGAGCAGATTTTCCGCATAACCCGCGGCGATGCCTGCCAGTGTTTTCATACTGCAGGGCATGATGATCATTCCGTCCGTTACGAAGGAGCCGCTGGAAATGGATGCGGCAAGATCCCTGCTGTCATGAATCACATCCGCCAGAGCTGTCAGCTTCTCCAGCGGAATGTCACTCTCCAGCCCCCACGTCAGCCTGGCCCCTTCACTCAGGATCAGATGTATTTCACAGTCCTTTGCACTTCGCAGTGCTTTCAGGAGATAATAGCTCATCTCTACGCCGGTAGCACCTGATACTCCTACAATAATCCTCATAACTCCGGAACCCAGTGAGTCGGATCTAACTCTTTAAATTTGGAACGATGGAAACGCGCTTTTTCCGAAAATGGTACGGTACAGTCAAAGATTGCCTTGCAGGCGATTCCATGATCCCTGATCGACGGTGAGATCGTCGGGTCATTGGACGGATCCAGAGGATGGCACCGTACTCCCGGAATGGGGATCATGTCCACATCTGCCTGGAACCTGGTCGTCATAGCCCACATCACATCCTTGATGTCGAAGCAGTCCACATCTTCATCCACCAGAAATACATGCTTTAACTCGCTGAATGCTGAAAACGCAAGCAATGCTGCCTGACGCTGGCGGCCTTCATCCGAGGGAACAGACTTGACAAACTGCAGAACCGCGATATATTTTCCGCCGCCGCTGGATGCGCAGTATACATTTTTCAGCTTTCCGGGCATTGCACGGTTCACCATGGAAATAATACTTGCTTCCGTCGGGATTCCCGCCATGCTTACATGCTCCTCGCTGGGTCCGATACAGGACTGCATGATCGGGTTCTTTCTTGTCGTAACAGCCTTGACCTTAATGATCGGAATCGCCGGCTGCGCGCCTCCCGTATAGCCCGGAAATTCCGGCATGGCCTTTCCGGAATCGGAATTGGCATCCTCGCGGACGCGCGCGTTCGGAATCAATTCCCCTTCGATAACATATTCTGCGTTGGCAATGCATTTTTCATCAATGGTCAGGCACTGTGTCAGCTCAACCGCTTCCCCGCGGATACCGCCTGCCGCTCCCAGCTCATTATATCCCAGCGGAGTTGTCGGCGGCTCAAAGCATGACGCGATCTCGATTGCCGGATCGACACCGATGGAGATGGAGATCGGAAGCGGTTTTCCCGCTGCTTCCGCCTTTTCCCGGAACACTCCCAGGTGACGGGCGCCCGGTACAAAGTACATGGAAATCTCATCCTTGCTCTGAAGGCATAATCTGTGGATCGTGATGTCCGATTCCTTTGTCTCCGGATCCGACGCATAGCAGAGTCCCATCGTGATATACGGGCCTGCGTCTTCCTCCGTATTGGTCGGCGCCGGGATCAGCTTCCGGATATCAAAGCCTTCCTCCGTAGCGTAATGTATCTCCTCCTGGCATTTTGCCTTCGCGTTGTCTATCACGACCGGCGCGATTGGATTTTCAACCGACTTATTCAACAAAAATCCCAGATTTTCCGGTTTCTCATTTAAAAGATATCCGACTCTTTTCCGGCTGGCAAGGACACCGATCGCCACCCTTGCGCCTTCATGCCCTTTCACATTCGTAAATACCATGGCCGGGCCTTCCTGTGTCGGTCTCGGAACCGTGCCGCCTGCCCCTACATAGCGGTATACGCCGGACAGCTCCGCCTTCGGATCCACCTCTACGTCACTTTCAATGTACTGGCCTTCTTTTGTTTTAAGAAATTCAAGCGCAGATCTCAGATCATTAATTTTTGCCATCTTTATACCTCCTACTATTTTTACTCATTAACTTACCAACGGAAGGACATATGTCGTCCAGAAAAAGCTGATCGGCATCACGATCACCATGGCCGGGATCATATCCGCAGTCGGGAACATTTTTACCTTGATCATGCGGAAGCCTGTCGCAAGCATCAGAATCCCGCCGCATGCTTTAAAGTCATTGATCATATCCGGTGTCGTCATCGGAAAGATCATTCCTGCACACAAAAACAGCACCAGGAAGATCACGAACTGCGGAACAGCGATCGTAGAAACCACCATTCCCAGCGTGCACGCAAAGATCATTGCCGTGAACAGGTCCAGTATGGACTTGGCGATCAGGATGCTGTGATCCCCGCTCATACCGGATACGATGGCGCCGTAAATCCCTGTACCGCTGGAACAGAACAGCACGATCACGGTGATCAGCGTTGCCATAAACTCTTCTTCCGGAAGCCTGGAGCTGTCCGCTTTCACAAACCTTGAGATAACCTTCTGCATGCCCGCGCCTGCGGCATTGATCTTGTCCCCCAGATGGATCACCAGGCCCAATGCCGTACCTATGATCACGGAAAATACGACTGCCGGCATATTTTTCATCAGTACGATGGATCCGATCCCCATTGCCATGGAGCATGCTCCGAATATCATGTTGATCTTGGTCTTGAAGTCCTCATTCAGCTTATTGCCGACCAGGGCCCCCAGGATCCCCCCTATCGCTACTGACACTGCATTGATGATTACTCCTATCGGCATGTTTACCTCCTCCTTTCTTTCGTTTGCCGCGCATGCATCATCTGTCAGATCATGTCATGCCGGATTCTTGCTCTATTATATTTTTTTCGGCTTCGGAATGCTATTCCAATTTTGACAGCATGCTATTCCAAAAAAGAATTGCTTTTTCGGAGCGGAAAATTTATAATCAGGTTGGGAAAGAAGGAGTGAGCAGAAGTGACCATTACGCAGATCAAATATTTTTTAGCGATACTGGAATATAATAATTTTTCAAATGCCGCAGAAGAAATGTACATTTCCCAGTCCTCACTTTCCAAACAGATCAAGTCTTTAGAAAATGAGCTTGGAATCACCCTTTTTGCCCGTTCCAGCAGCAAGGTTTCTTTGTCGCCGGGCGGGAAGCTGTTCTACAAGTACGCGAAGGCCATGAATGAAAGCTACGAAAACCTCAAAAAGGAGATTTCCGCTCTGCATGAAGATGCTCCTGCAGGCGATATCTCCCTGGGCGTTCTCCCGCTGATCACAGATTATAATATTTTGAAAACTCTGACCACCTTCCAGAAGCTCAGCAATATTCAGGTCAATATTGCAGAAGGGGATCAAAAGGTGATCCTGCATCTTCTATCCTCTAAGAAAATAGATCTCGCAATTTTACGTCTGGATTATATTTCTGGAAAATGTTATGAATTTCATCCGATCTGTTATGATCATTTTGTTTTTGTCTGTTCCAAAAGGCAGCGGCGGGCATTACCGGAAAATCTGCAGGCGATCTCTCCGGCTGTCTTGTCCGGGGTTTCTTTTATTATGCTGAACCAAGAATCCGATATATACAAGCTGTGCGCGGATTATTTTACCAGACTGGGCATTGCGCCCCATATCCGTTTTATTGCCGGAAGGCATTTATACCTCTTGAATATGGTTGCCGATGATCTGGGCGTGACTCTTCTGCCTCATAATATGGTCGATACATCCAGCTTTCCGGATTTAGTATTCTATCCCCTGGAGGAACCCCTGGACACCGCTCTTGGGATTGTACGCATGAAGCAGCGTGTCCTTCCTCTGGAGGCGGATCTGCTGTATAATTATTATGCGGACGGCTGCCTGGAAGACAGTCATTCTATTTCCCAGTATAACGAATCATAAGCTTCTATTATTATTCATTATACTGTCTGCCCTGAGTTTTCTTGCAGCAGCGCATGCCCGCCAAGGCGTGAGCTGCAGCATTTTCTTTTCCTTGATTTCTCCATTAAGTTTCTTCATTTACAAAATAACTCTTGCAATGTCAATTTTTCCGTGTATAATGGGGCATACGGGTCTTCTGCGGGATTTGCAGGAGACCCGTATAATAGAATGTAAATGAAAGGAGTCAAACTATGAGAAATGAAAAAATCAGCTGGGTGAATTTCTTTCGGACAGTGCTTACCATCGCTCTGCCCATCGCGTTTCAGAATTTTTTATCCACCACGGCGAGCATGGTAGATACCATCATGATCGGCAGCCAGGGTGAATTGTCTGTAGCCGCGGTTGGGATCTGTTCCCAGATTTCATCTTTATTCTTTTCCTGCTACTTCGGGTTTGCAAGCGGGGGACTGCTGTTTTTCTCCCAGTATTGGGGCGCCCGCCAATATAATCGACATTTACGCAGATGTCGATATTCCGGAGTGTGAGTCTTTCGGACAGACGGACTTCGACATACCCGGGCTTGTGCGCAACGGGGACTCCCGTCCGAGCGACGCCGATCCGGCGGTGCTGAAATTCGCATCCTCCGCCGCGCATCTGACCGGGAAGCGGCTGACATCTTCCGAGACCCTTACCTGGCTCACGGAACATTTCCATATGTCGCTTGCCCGCTGCAAACCCGAACTCGACCAGATGCTCTGTTCGGGCGTTAACCACGTTTATTTCCATGGAGCGCCTTACTCCCCGAAGGGGGTGGAGTTCCCGGGTTGGATGTTCTATGCGTCAATCAACATGTCGCCGACAAACTCGATATGGAAGGATGCGGGAGGTCTTATGAAATACCTTGAACGAACCCAGGCGTTTCTTTCCGCGGGTGAACCCGACAACGACTTCCTGCTGTATTTCCCGATCGAGGATGTATGGTACGCTCAGACCGGCAATCCCTATCTGATGTTCGACATACATAAGATGGACCGCCGCATGCCTGACGTGAAGCGGGCCGTCAACGAGATTATTTCGGCGGGATATGATTGCGATTATATCTCGGACCGCTTTGTCGAAACCCTGACTGTCGATTCTGACGGACGCCTCCGCACGGAAGGGGGAACGGTTTACCGCGGGCTTGTTGTTCCTGATGCGAAACTGATGGAGCCTCGGATTGTTGATAAGCTGGCCGGACTCGCCTCGCAGGGCGCGTCGGTCGTTTTTGCCGGAGGGATGCCGTCGGATGTTCCCGGCCTGTCGCGGCTTGAAGCCCGTCGCGGGGAGATGGCGACCGCGCTGGAGCGGCTGAAGGATGCCAAGGGTGTTATTGTGGCCCCGAACATAACCGAGGGGTTGTCGCGTGTCGGTGTCGCGCCCGAACGTATGCGTCGCGACGCGGGCCTGCGCATGGTGCGCCGCAAGAACGAGGCCGGAGGCCATAACTATTTTATAGCCAATCTTTCCGACAAGGAGGTAAATGGCTTTATGCCGTTGGCTCATTCCGCCGGCTCTGCCATTATTTTCGACCCCCTGACAGGCTTGAAAGGACGTGCGGAGGCTACGACGGATAATTCCGGCTGTTACCGGGTCCGTATGCAGCTTGCGCCGGGAGAGTCACTGTTGTTAAAGACCTTCCCCGGCGAAGCGGATGCCGAGGCTTGGAAATATGTCGAACGAAAAGGTGACCCGATGGAAATCGGCCGGGGATGGAGTATCTCATTCCCCGAATCGGAGCCTCCCATCGATGGAACTTTCAAGACTGACACCCTGACGCAATGGTGCGCGCTTCCGGATTCCCTGGCGAGCGTGAATGTAGCGACTGGCCGTTACACCGTTAAATTCAACCTCGACAATCCGGCGGATGCCGATGACTGGGAGCTCGACCTCGGCGATGTCCGCGAGTCGGCGAGAGTCAAGGTCAATGGCCGTGAGGCGCCGACGGTGTGGTCGGTTCCTTTCCGAGTCCGTATCGGAGAGCTCCTGCTGCCCGGAGAGAAT
>CATLCV010000254.1 GCA_949893755.1 uncultured Lachnospiraceae bacterium
TACCAAGATCGGACGTGAGCTGGCAGTCGCGGTCAAGGAGGGCGGCGGTCCGGATCCGGCGAACAACAGCAGGCTCCGCGACGTCATTGCCAAGGCAAAGTCCAACAATATGCCCAACGACACCATAGACAGGAACATCAAAAAAGCGGCGGGAGAGGGCGCCGGGGACAATTACGAGCACATTACATATGAAGGCTACGGTCCCAACGGGACGGCCATCATCGTGAAGACGCTGACGGACAACAAGAACCGCACGGCTTCCAATGTGAGAAATGCCTTCACCAAGGGCAGCGGAAACGTAGGCACACCGGGCTGCGTCTCCTTTATGTTTGACGAGAAGGGGCAGATCTTCGTTGCGAAGGAAGACTGTGAGATGGATGCCGATGAGCTGATGATGCTGGCACTGGACGCCGGCGCGGAGGACTTTTCGGAGGAAGAGGAGAGCTTCGAGATCTTGACGGCCCCGGCGGATTTCAGTGAGGTCCGTTTGAAGCTGGAGGAGGCAGGGATCCCCATGGCAGAGGCGGAAGTGACCATGATCCCTCAGACCTATGTGGATCTGACCAGTCCGGAGGATATCAAGAATATCCAGAAAACCCTGGACCTTTTGGAAGAGGACGACGACGTTCAGGACGTATACCACAACTGGAACGAAGAATAAGCGTTTACAGGCCGAACCCCGTGACTGTGAGCACCCGGTCAGGGTGTGATCAGTCATCAGAACAGAGACAACAGGAGGAAATGAACATGAGCGACTTCAGGATAGAGACAAAATGCATCCAGTCCGGATACGAGCCGGGCAATGGGGAACCGCGGGTCCTGCCCATTTACCAGAGCACCACGTTCCGGTACACGAGCAGCGAGCAGATGGGACGTCTGTTCGACCTGGAGGAGTCCGGTTATTTTTACACCAGGCTCCAGAACCCGACAAACGACGCTGTAGCGGCAAAGATCTGTGACCTGGAAGGGGGAGCGGCGGCCATGCTGACATCCTCCGGTCAGGCGGCGAGCTTTTATTCCGTGATGAATATTGCCGGGGCAGGGGACCATATCATCTGTTCCTCCGCGCTTTACGGCGGTACATACAATCTCTATGCCCATACGCTGAAAAAGATGGGTGTGGAAGCCACCTTTGTGGACCCGGACTGCACTCCCGAGGAGCTGGAAGGGGCATTCCGTGAGAACACCAAGGCGGTATTCGGAGAGACCATTGCCAATCCGGCGCTGGTGGTCCTGGATCTGGAAAAGTTTGCCAGGTCAGCTCATGCCCACGGGGTTCCGTTTATTGTGGACAATACCTTTGCTACGCCCATCAACTGCCGGCCCATCGAGTGGGGGGCGGACATTGTGATCCACTCCACCACAAAGTATATGGACGGCCATGCGTCCTGCGTAGGCGGTGCCATCGTAGACAGCGGGAATTTTGACTGGGAAGCGCACAGCGACAAGTTTCCGGGACTGACCACACCGGACGAGACCTATCACGGGATCGTCTATACCCAGAAGTTCGGGAAACTGGCATATATCACCAAGGCTACCGCGCAGCTGATGCGGGATCTGGGTTCCATCCAGTCGCCTCAGAACGCGTTTCTTCTGAACCTGGGTCTGGAAACCCTGCATCTGCGGATGCCGCGCCACTGTGAAAATGCGCTGGCGGTTGCCAGATACCTGAAAAACCACGAGAAGGTGGCATGGGTATCCTGTCCGTCCCTGCCGGGTGACAAGTACTATGACCTGGCGCAGAAATATATGCCGAACGGAAGCTGCGGCGTACTCACATTCGGCTTAAAAGGCGGAAGAGCGGCAGCGGTAGAGATGATGGATAAGCTGAAGCTGGTTGCCATCGTGACTCATGTCGCGGACGCAAGGAGCTGCGTGCTCCATCCGGCCAGCCATACCCACCGTCAGATGAACGAACAGGAGCTGGTCGAGGCGGGAGTTCAGCCGGATCTGATCCGTTTCAGCGTGGGAATTGAACATGTAGAGGACATCATTGCGGATGTAGAGCAGGCACTGCTTTAACTAAGATGGTATGGATGTATACAATTTGCATCCATACCATTTTTGGTGAAAGGGAATTTTCAGAAAAGTGAATTAAGAAACAAAATAATGGCTGCCGTATAATTCCGGGCTTTTTTTCACATACTACTTCTGATCAATATACGAGAAAGGTTGTGAAATGATGGGAGAGACGCAGGAAAAAAAGGAAGCTGAGCGGGAGGAGATCAAGGAGACCGGGACGCTGGATCTGCACCAGAATCCGGACAGACACCGGATCCAGCTGATGACGATCATCGGGGAGATCGAGGGCCATGAGGCGGTGTCCGGCAATACGAAGGCCACCAAGTATGAGCATCTGCTGCCCAGGCTTGCGGAGGCGGAGGACAGCGAGGAAGTGGAAGGCGTCCTGATCCTTCTGAATACACTGGGAGGGGATGTGGAAGCCGGTCTTGCCATTGCGGAGATGATCGCTTCCTTAAGCAAACCCACGGTTTCCCTGGTGCTTGGCGGAAGCCATTCCATCGGCGGACCTTTGGCGGTATCGGCAGATTATTCCTTTATCGTGCCAAGCGGAACCATGATCGTCCATCCGGTGCGTTCCAGCGGCATGTTCATCGGGGTCTATCAGAGCTACCGGAATATGGAAAAGACCCAGGACCGGATCACCGGATTTATCGCGGAGCATTCCCGGATCAGCCAGAAAAGACTGGAGGAGCTGATGCTGGATCCGACCCAGCTTGTGAAGGACGTGGGCACCATGTTAGACGGGGAGGACGCGGTCCGGGAGGGCCTGATCGATGAAGTGGGAGGCATCAGCCAGGCGATGAAAAAACTCCATGAAATGATTGACGAAAAACGGAAAAAGGAGTAAAAATAAATTCGGAAAACAGGACCGAAAAACAGAATTCAAAAATTTTTTGATGACAGTATTTTGAAATAATGCTATACTGGATTATAGTATGTTCAAAAATACAAGGGGGAAGTATAATGGCTGCAAAGTCAACCAAAAAGAAAAAATCAACAAATGAAAGGGCAAAAAAAGCACAGGGAAGTCCGGCACTGCAGGAGGAGATCATCATCCTCTGCGTGCTGGCAGTCTGTATCCTGATGCTGATCAGCAACTTCGGACTCGGCGGGCTGGCAGGGGAGGTCTGCTCGGCAGTCCTGTTCGGGATCTTTGGCTGGATGGCCTATCTGATCCCGGTCCTGATGTTCGGGGCAGCGGCATTTCTCGTTTCCAACCGGGGCAATGCCCATGCTTACATAAAGGCGGCCGCGCTGCTGGTCCTGCTGGTGGTGCTCTGCGCGCTTCTGGAGCTGATCATGAATCCCTATACGCCCGGGATGGGTCTTATGACCTATTATAAGCAGGCGAGTATCCATAAAAATTCCGGCGGCCTTCTGGGAGGCTGCCTGGTCATGCTGCTGTGCCCCATCATCGGAGTGGTGGGCAGCTACGTGGTCCTTATCGTGCTGGCGGTCATCTGTGCCATTCTGATCACGGAGCGGTCTCTTCTCAAGCCGTTGGGTAACAGCAGCCGGAAGATGTACGAGGGCGCAAGACAGCGCCACGAGACTTCTGTGATCCGCCGGGAGGAGCGGATGCAGGAGAAGAGACAGCGCCGGGAGGAGGACCGGCCGCGGAAGTCTTCAAGGAGGCGGCAGAAGATATCAGGCGTTTCCTTTGCCACGACCCTGTCCGAGGGCAGAAAATCGCCGGAGGTCCATGAACTGACGGTGGACGGAATGTCTCCGGAGCCGGCGGTATCCCTGGATCTGGAGGATGAGGCCGCGGATCCTGCACCTCTGGAGAAGTCCCGGGAAGCTGTTTTTGAAACGCCTGCGGAGGAATTTGTGATCAACCGGGCCCAGCCGGAATCAGAGGAACAGGACGGATGGGAAGAAGCGGCAGGAGAGCCGGAACGCTTCCCGGCGGAAGAGAGGCCGGCGAAAAAGGACACGGTCCGGCCGGCGGCGGAAAAGAGCAGTCCGAAAAAGAATGAAAAAGACAGTGCGGCAGATGTGGAAACCGAGGCTGCGGCAGTGGAGGAGAGTATCCGCATGCAGCAGGAGGCTTTGCCGAAGGAATACCATGTACCGCCGTTCAATCTGCTGAAGAAAGGGAAGAAGTCCGGGGGAGACTCGGATACCCAGCTTCGCGCTACGGCCCGGAAACTGGAACAGACTCTGCAGAACTTCGGCGTGAAGGTGCATGTGACCAATGCAAGCTGCGGTCCTTCCGTGACCCGCTATGAGCTGCAGCCGGAGCAGGGCGTCAAGGTCAGCAAGATCGTGGGCCTGTCGGATGATATCAAATTAAACCTGGCGGTCACCGATCTGAGGATCGAAGCGCCCATCCCCGGCAAGGCCGCGGTGGGGATCGAGGTGCCCAACAGTGAGACGACGGCGGTGATGCTTCGGGACCTGCTGGAATCATCCGAGTTCCAGCAGAGCAAATCCAGGATCACGGTGGCGGTAGGAAAGGACATTGCCGGAAAGACGGTGGTTGCGGATATCGCCAAGATGCCACATCTCCTGGTGGCCGGATCTACAGGCTCCGGAAAATCGGTCTGCATCAATACGATGATCATGAGCATCATCTACAAGGCGGATCCGGAGGATGTGAAGCTGATCATGGTGGATCCCAAGGTGGTGGAGCTGAGCATCTACAACGGCATCCCGCACCTCATGATCCCGGTCGTGACCGACCCGAAGAAGGCGGCCGGCGCGCTGAACTGGGCAGTGGCGGAGATGATGAAGAGGTATGACCTCTTTGCGAAATATAATGTGAGAGACCTGAAGGGCTTCAATGAAAAAGTAGAGAATCTGGAGGAAGAGGACGCGCCGAAGAAGATGCCCCAGATCGTCATCATCGTGGACGAGCTGGCGGACCTGATGATGGTGGCGCCCAAAGACGTGGAGGGCGCGATCTGCCGTCTGGCGCAGCTGGCAAGAGCGGCGGGGATCCACCTGATCCTGGCGACCCAGCGTCCGTCCGTCAATGTCATCACCGGACTGATCAAGGCCAACATGCCGTCCCGGATCGCGTTTGCGGTGTCCTCCGGCGTGGATTCCCGGACCATCATCGATATGTCCGGCGCGGAAAAGCTCCTGGGCAAGGGCGATATGCTGTTCTATCCCACAGGAGTTCCCAAGCCCATGCGTGTGCAGGGTTCCTTTGTGTCCGATAAGGAAGTCCAGAAGGTGGTAGATTATCTGATCGAGAATCATGGAAATGCCGATTACAGCAATGAGCTGGAAGAACATATGAATGCAGACATCGGAGGAGATGCCGTGCCGATTTCCGACGGAGAGGGAGAGGGCGGAAACGCCCGGGATCAGTATTTTGTGGAGGCAGGAAAGCTGATCATCGATAAGGACAAGGCTTCCATCGGAATGCTGCAGAGGATGTTCAAGATCGGATTCAACCGTGCCGCGCGGATCATGGACCAGCTTTCGGATGCCGGCGTGGTAGGGCCGGAAGAGGGAACCAAGCCGAGAAAGGTCCTGATGACGGCGGAGGAGTTTGAAGAGCTGCTGTAAGATCCATGCGGCTTGTGAAAAAGTGAGGCCATAAAAATTATATGCAGACAGTAAGGTAGAAATAAGGGGGAGCACAATATGAGATGTAGAAATTGTGGCGCCGAGATTCCGGAGGGCCAGCTGATCTGTCCGTCCTGCCATATGGAAGTGCAGATCGTTCCTGACTATGATCCGCTGCAGGATGTGCTTGCGCGGGAGGTCAAGGGTTCTGTGGAATATGCGACTCGTCCCATTGATTCTCAGGACCTGAGACGCTACCGGAGCCGTGAGGACCGTGAAAATGACTATGCCACCCGCGTACTGAACCAGGGGGAGTACAGAAGTTCCACGCGGGTGCTCAGTCAGGGTGAGATGAGCCGGATCCGTTCCCAGTATACCAGGACGCCGTCGCCCTCCCGCTATGGAGGCGGCACAACGTCTGTCCGGGGCACCGGATATGCTCCGGGGAATCCGGAAACCGGTTATACCAGAAGGAGCAATCCGTGGGAAGGCGATTATGTCCGGCGGGATTCCGGCTATGCGGCCAGAGGGACTGCCGGAGGCTCCGTGCGGGAGACCGGCTATACCGGAAGAAATGCAGGAAATCCGGCGCGGGAGGCCGGCTATACCGGAAGAAATGCAGGGAATCCAGTGCGGGAATCCGGTTATACGGGAAGAAATCTCGGAAATTCTGGACGGGAATCCGGTTATGCCAGGAGAGATCCCGCGAACAGCGGATGGGAAAACGGCTATGCCGGGAGAGATCCCGCAGGCTCTGGGCGGGAGTCAGGCTTTTCCAGAAGGGATACCGGGAATCATCCGCGGGAGACAGGGTATGACCGGGGGGCTTCGGAGGCCCGCCGCGGTACCGGCAATATCCGGCGGGAAAACGCCGGGTCCCAGTATACAGGAAACCTGCGGCAGGATCCGGAGGGCAGGAGACAGGGAACCGGTGAGATCCGGGATCCCCAGGAGCGGAGACGTCTGAAGAGGGAGCGAAAAAAGCGTTCCGCGAAAAAACGTTTCCAGAAGATGGTCACTGTCTTTTGCGTGATCCTCATCCTCTGCGCGGCAGTGGGCTTTCTTCTGTACCAGAATTCCTATGCAGGCGCGGTAGGGAAGGGACAGAAAGCGCTCCAGACCGGGGACTATTCTGGCGCGGAGACGTATTTTGAGCGTGCCTTGAAAAAGGATGTGAAAAAGCCGGATGCCTATGCCGGGCTGGCAAAGGTGTATATCCAGCAGAAAAATCTGGAAAAAGCGGAGGGAGTTTTTATTGCGGCAATTGATTCCCAGCCGGAAAACGGAGACCTGTATGAGGCGGCGATCCGGTTCTATATCGAGTCTGAACAGCCGGAAAAGATCTCCCCGCTGCTGGAGGGGTGTGATTCTGCCGTATTGTCCAGAGTGTCGGATTATGTGTCGGAGGCGCCTGTATTCAGCCTGGATGAGGGAAGATACCAGGAAGTGCAGGAGA
>CATLCV010000255.1 GCA_949893755.1 uncultured Lachnospiraceae bacterium
CCGTTTCCGCCGTACAAGATCAGATAGAGTGCCAGGATCATCAGAAAATATTTGTTTTTCAAAAGCATAACAATGCTGCTGATAAATCCCAATTCTCCTTTCGTTTCAATCGATGCTTCGCCCTCGGAGAGTTCCTTTTCAGGAAGCTCCTTAACGGAGAACACAGGAATCAAAAGAAATATCAATCCCAAAATGCTGTAAATAATTGATACGGCCCTCCATCCTTGCTGTCCGCCGCCAAAATACTCAACAATCCCTGTTGTCACAAAGCTCATAACGAGAAGGGCAACTGCGGCACAGATATAACGGTAGCTCCCCATCTGTACGCGCTCATCCGGATCTTCTGTACACAGTGCGGTCAGTGCGGAATATGCAATGTTATTCATAGTATAGAAAACTGCTCCGAGCAGGGTGTATACTATAAAAAAATAAGTGTATTTTGAATGATCACCAAGGTCTGACGGTATATTAAATATCAGATAGGTACAGATAACGCACGGAAATATGCTGATAAAGTACCAAAACCGTGCCTTTCCCATCTTGCTGTGTGTAGCATCAATGATCCTCCCCATAAATATATCCGAAAAACCATCCAGAATTTTGGAAACCATCATGAGCGTTCCTATGATGGCAGCGCTGACCCCCAGTGTATCCGTACAATAAATCATAATAAATAACGAAATGGAACTATAGCAGAAATTTGCTCCCGCATCCCCCAGTCCATAGCCGATCTTGCTGATCAATGGCATTTTTTTCCCATAATCCTCTTTTTTTGCATCCATAACCTTTGTCATTCCTTTCTTCCTGCTCAGGCACGCACAAAGGATAAAAATCCTGTTGCGCCTTTTTCTGTAGATTAATAGTATTGTGTTTCTACGAATATATCACTAACCCCTGTAGTTCCCTGAAAAGTTATTTATAAAATTTATCTGCCATTTTTCCAAAAGTCTACAGCCTCATCCAGCCAGCCTTCCGCCTCGCTGCCGCTTCCGAGGCCCAGTCCGTGTCCGCCGTGTTCTACGCTTTTAGCAATATGCAAAATATTATTTTTTTCCAGGCAATCCTGTAGTATCATAAAATTAAGTTCATAGGGGACGGATTCATCTTCTTTCGTTTGCCAGAAAAACGTCTTAGGATACGTCTGGTCAATATGGTGAAATACATTGAAAACTTCCCTGTCATCCTTTGTCCAGCCCTTTTTCAGCATCGTATTTACAACCACATCCATCAGTTCACTTTGATATTCCAGATTTAGCGCCGGATATGCCAGCCCAAGCATAGACGGCTTGGGAAGCCCTGCATTTTTATAGCCGCAATTTGCCGTACCGTATTCCGCAACAAGATGCCCGCCCGAAGAGAACCCAAACACGGCATAATCATCTTTTACACGAAATAGTTCTTTATGCGCAAATATATATTTGACTGCGGCATGCAGATCCTCTTCCGCTTTTTTTGCCGAACACTCTACGGAGGTTCTGTATTTGAGCACAAATGCTGTTATCCCCATCTCATTCAGTCTGGCTGCAAGGGGAAAAGCTTCCACATTTGATGCAACGGCTACATATGCTCCGCCCGCGCATATGACCGCAAAGCGCCCATCCTGCCCAGACATTCC
This sequence comes from uncultured Lachnospiraceae bacterium, assembly GCA_949893755.1. GTDB lineage: Bacteria > Bacillota > Clostridia > Lachnospirales > Lachnospiraceae > Schaedlerella. The sequence continues at coordinate 1,616 of CATLCV010000255.1, forward strand.
TGCCGGAAAGTACAGAAGCCCCGTCTGCTTCTTTTCAGGCTCGGCCTTAAGTTCCCCTTTCGGATAAATATGGTGCAGGACACGGACGCCATTCTTTTTGAGTTCCTGAATCCGTCGAAATCCCTTTACCATATCTTCCGGGTTCCATGCGTCCGGAATATTCTCGGAGAGCCTGTTATCTGGAATCGTGCTTAAAATCTGTTCCTCCGACATATGAAATAAATACTCTCGGAGTTCTATAAACTCCGGGATATTCAGAATATCCCGGTATGTACTGTTTACGTTTATACACATGCTTTTATTGTCTCCTGTTATTCACTTTTTATCTGTAGTTTCAGACAGGTCTCACCATATTCCAAAAACCAGTTCCTCAATTTTTCTGGCGATTGGTGAAGCCGCACCGCCGATATTATATCGGTTCATCATGAAAACGGCGCTCACTTTTTCCTGCGGAGCAATGAACATATGCGTGCCGAATGCTCCGCTCCACCCATAGGTTCCTCTGGGGACGGCAAATCCTCCTTTTTGGGGTTGCTGGAATACAAGTACACCCAGCCCCCAGACAGCTCCAGGGAAGAAGTCTGTTTCCAGATGTTTTTTTGCACCTTCGCTGCGCATCATCCGCACACTTTCTGGCGTTAGAATCTGTACTCCATCCAACGTTCCTTCATTTAGCAGCATCCCGGCAAACCTGTCATATGCCTCCAGGCTGCCCCATAATCCGCCGCTTCCGGAATAGTATCCGGCCAGAGATGCATTGATGGAGCTGACTGTCTGGTACATCTCCGGAGCGGAATCTAAATCCGGTTCTGGAAACAACCTGCCGTTCTCTGTGTGATAGATTTTTGCAACGTGCGCCCTCTGTGCGCTGTCCGGCACGAAACACATGTCTTTTATATGCAATGGTTCAAAAATATTGGCTTTGAAATATTCGTTCAAGTTCATCCCACTTACGGACTCAATTACTCTCCCAAGTACGTCAAATCCTACGAGGGGACTATATCCCGTGGCTGTTCCCGGTTGGAAGTCAAGGGGCAGACCATACCACTTTTTTACCCGCTCTTTTAAGTTATCACGGATATCCAGAACTTTATTTACATATAGATTGCCGGGGATACCCATTCCCATTCCGCTGCTGTGAGTCAGCAGATCCCTGATTGTAACAAGGCGGAAAATGGGTACGGTGTCCGCCCCTTCTTTTTGCTTTTCATAAACTTTCTGGTCTGAAAATCCTGCTATATAGCTGCTTAACGGGGCATCTATATCCAGTTTTCCAATCTCGGCCAACTGCATGACAGCTACAGCTGTGACAGGCTTTGTCATGGACATAAGACGGTACAGTGTATGATATTCTGTCGGTGTTTTTAATAAGGCATCCGCATAACCCCAGCGGTTTTTATATACAGTTTCTCCTTTCACATGTACGGCCAGCGCACCTCCGGCCATCTCATTTGTGTCCACGTATTCCTGCATAATTTTGTCAATATCATTTTTTGTATAATTCATTTTTTCTCCTGAAATATTTTAGAAAATGAAATAACTTATCCTTAGCAATTTACATAATGATCGAATTTAACGCACCGGCATTGTTATTGTATAATTTCCACTGCCGACAGATTTTGGAGGCATTCCGGGCAGGATAATCTCAGCAGTGGTATTTGCGGGAACAGTAAAGGAATAGGTTATTTCATTTTTTGTCTTTTTCCACTCTGAAATGATTCGGCCATAGGGGCTTTCAAATTCAGCCCTTGCTTCTGTCAGAGAGCCGCCTGCGATCGGCTTTAACAGGAATTTTTTGTAACCGGGCTGTTCCATGACCGGCATAATACCGCAGACCCTGGTGAACAGGAAATCAGAAACTGCGCCGGCGCTGTAATGGTTGTAGGAGCCGGTATGCGTCTCCATGCCGCACCACTCTTCCAGGATCGTAGTTGCTCCCAGCTTTACGTTATACAGCCACGATGGCTTTGTCTCCTGCTCCAGCAGGTGGTAGGCCGTATCTGTATATCCCATATCCGTTAATACAGGAAGAATATACGGAGTCGCCAGAAAACCAGTGTTCAGATGGCAGTCATTTTCAAGAATCATGTCATTGAGCTTTTCGGCAAGGAGCTTCCGTTTGTCATCATCACACAGGTCAAATGCAAGAGCCCTCACGTTTGGAGCCTGCCGTCCCTCCTTAATCACACCGCTCTCAGGGATAAAATATCTGTTAAATACAGCTTTGATCCGCTGATGAATCTGCGCATATGTCCCGGCATCCTCTGTTTTCCCAAGAATAGACGCCATTTTTGACAGCAGGCCGGTACTATAGCACATAAAAGCGGTCGGGACCTCAGGATCAGGATTCGTGAATTTTTCTCCCATTTTTGTCAGCTCATAGGCGATGGAACGGTCGGCTTCGAGCCATTCCCCCCAGTGATAATTGACGTCATAGACAGAATCGGCATCCAGAAAACCGTCCGTTTTGTGATGATATTCCGGGGCATCGGCGCGGTTGGGGTTTGCTTTTTTTGCACAGGAGAGCATATATTCCACGTGCTTTTTCGCCGCGTCATACTGATTTTCCAAAATCTGCCTGTCGCCATAGCAAAGATACATCGTATAAGGCACAATGGTTGCCATATCCGACCATCCGGCAGAGCCGTCGAGCGCGCCTCCGTTCTCCATATCGCTGAGCGCCGCAAGAACAAAGATATTGTTCATGTCCGCACCGGTCGCCTCCAGCTCGCGGCGTTTCCGGGCAACTTCCTGAGGATTCTGATTCGTGTTGGTGGCCGGAACCGTGTTGCAGATTTTGCCGTTTTTTAATTGCTCCTCATTGAGGTCTTGCATCCATTTTTCAAAAAACGGATACACGTTCATATAGTCTGCGGCAGTACGCGCATATACCTGGCTGTCCCCGGTCCAGGGGCTGCGTTCCCTTTGCGGGCAGTCTGTCGGAACATCCAGAAAGTTTCCCTTCTGGCTCCAGCGGCAGTTGCTTACCAATTGGTTGATCAATGGATTGGAACAGTAGAAATCCCCCGTCTCCTCCAGGTCAGAATAAACCGCCACGGCAACAAAATCATCTTCACGGATATCGCCGTCATAGCCGGACACCTTCACATAGCGGAAACCGAATACGGAGAACATCGGAGTATAATGTTCCTCCGCTTTGCCGTCTGAAATATAGTTGATCTGCTGGATACGGTCCTCGGCCAGCATTCCGTCCATGCAAATATTCTCTACCGAAAATACACCGTCCTTCATATCCTCTCCGTGTACGAGGATGATTTCCTGTCCTTTGCGGCAGCCCCGGAAAGTGCATTTCACATAGCCTGCAATATTCTGCCCGAAATCCAGAACCAGATCCCCGTTTGCATCCCGTATTACATCAGCGCGGAATTTTTCCTTTTCACGCACCGGCACACTCCGGCTGGGAATGAGCAGGCTGATATCACAGTATTGGCCGCTGACGGTATGGACATGCTTCCAGTTCCGGTCATCAAAGCCCGTCTGTTTCCATCCGAAGGGTTCTTTTGCCGCGTCATAAATATTTCCGGCTTTCATATCATTCAAAAGCAGGCCGCCGCTGGCTGTTTTGAACGACTCGTCCGTTGCGATGATCTCCTCCGTGCCGTCCTCGTAGGTCAGCATGATCTGTCCCTGATATTGCAGCTTATACCCAAAATTGTTGCGCGCGGTTCCGCCAACGATTCCCCGCCACCAGCCATCGCCGAGGGCCGCGGCCCATACATTTTCACCTTCCTTCAGAAGATTGGTGATATCATATGCCTGATATTGGATGCGGTGGTGATAACTGGTCAGGCCCGGCATAAATTTATCCGTCGTACCCTCGTATCCGTTGATCCAGAACTGGTAAAGACCATGGGATGTCTGATAGATCCTGGCTCTTTTTAAGCCGGGCCTTACGGTAAAGCATCTGCGGAGACAGGGAGAGGGGTTCATAACCATAAAGTCAATGTTATCCTCCGGCTCAATCCACTGTGCTTTCCAGTCCGTCGGCTTTAAAAGCCCCATTTCAAACCAGGACGCCTCGCTTGCAGCCTCTTCGGTATCTGTCTCAACCGTAACCGTCCAGTATATGCGTTCCCGGGATTTCAGTTCGTTTCCGTTATAAATGACCCCGTTTGAAGTGTCTGCCTCAACTCTTCCTGAATCCCAAACCTCTTCTTCTTCACAATAGCATCTGATCCGGTAAGCGCGCTGCATTACATTTTCCAGGTCACTTTTCAGCTTCCAGGAAAAGCGCGGGCTCATGGCGTCAATCCCAAGGGGCGTGGTCCTGTATTCCGTTTTTGTGTCATAGACCTGCAGCATAAAATCTACCTCTTTTCTTTTTGTTTTTCGCATTGGCTTCGGATGATTGTTCCGAATCGCCGCTTTCCATACATTATAGAAAAAAGGGTTTTCAAAAAAAATGTTTTATATTGACGTTACCAATCATTATTTTGGACTATAGGAAAATGCGGAATAAATGCCTATAGTAAAAAAGGCTGATCCTGTCAAGAATCGGCCTTTTCTTAATCTGTACTATTGTCTGCGGTAATTACCGGGGGACATGCCCACCCGTGCTTTGAATAAATGCCGGAAATAATTTTCATTATCCAGCCCCACCATGACCCCGATCTTATTTGCTGGAAGGGAAGTGCTTTTCAGAAGCGATTTTGCGGCATTTAACTGAAGGTTAATGATATAATCCTTTGGCGAGATTCCCAGCCATTTATTAAAAAGACGGATCATATGGTATTTATTGATGCCTGCAAAATCGGCAAGAAAATCTAAATTCAGATGATCCATATAATGGAGCTCCATATATCGGATCACATCCTGCAGATTATCAGGGATTCCTTTATAGGCTCTGTGCCAGGTGTTGGACAGCTTCAGCAGGGACAGGAGCATGGTCTCGAGCTGGTTGGAAACCAGCAGTTCCTTGTATGGAAGCGTATTGTCATAGACATTGAGCAGGCTTTCCAACTGCTGCTGCAGACAGCTTTCATCTGTCCATGGAAGGACAAACTCCTCATTTTCGTTAAACTCCTGAATGATCTTATCCGAAAACGCCCCGAAGAAATGGAGATCCGCATGAACCCAGCGGTCTCCCTGCGTTCGGTAAAGGTGAGGCTTTTTCCCATCGATCAGAAAACACTGGCCGGGCAATATCTCATAGCTGCGCCCCTCATATTCGAGATAACCGCATCCTTCATAGGTGACACTCAGGAGATAAGACTCCATCTGCTCCCTTTTTGTATAGTATCCCTTCTGGTTGCTGAGCAGCCCGAAATTGGTAATATAAAACAGGCGCTCTTTTGCAAAGTCCGAAACCATATGAGGAATCAGGAGGCGTATTTCCCCATTGATCAGAAAGGAACCCGTCA
>CATLCV010000256.1 GCA_949893755.1 uncultured Lachnospiraceae bacterium
CAGGCAGGCCATGCCCAAAACCGCCGCCCACACCGCCGCGGACGCGGCCCGGCTGCCAAAGCTTTTTGAAGTTATCATCAGAAATCCACCTTTCCTCGCTGGGAGGCAGCGTTATGGTTTAGAACACGCGTATTTTGGCAAAACGGTTTGCCAGCGTGTTGGAGCCTACGATCAAGATGAAGCTGACCGCCGACTTCAAAAGCCCCACCGCCGTGCCCAGGCTGTATTGGCGCTGGACCAGGCCAACCCGGTACACATAGGTGTCGATGATGTCGCCCGTCTCATATACCAGGGGGTTGTACAGGTTGTAGATCTGGTCGAAGCCCGCGCTCAGTATGCTCCCGATCTGGAGGATGAACATGGTCACTATGGTAGGCAGGATGGAGGGCAGGGTAATCCGCACTGCCATGTCCCATCTGGTGGCCCCGTCGATGGCCGCCGATTCATACTGCTCCATATCCACTCCCGCGATGGCGGACAGATAGATGATGCTTCCCCAGCCCACTGATTTCCAGATATCCGTCACCACCAGGACGCCCAGGGCCGGAGAGGTCCACGGGAAAGACTATTTCTTTATTTCGGAAGAAGAGTTTTCCGCCATGGAGGCGGAGGGGAAGCTCATGGAGTGGGCCGGCTATGTGGGCCGCCATTACGGGACTCCCAGGGACTATGTGTTCGAGCGGCTGGAGGAAGGAAAGGACATGATCCTGGAGATCGAGGTCCAGGGCGCCCTGCAGGTGAAGGAGAAGTACCCGGAGGCCGTTCTGGTCTTCGTGGCCCCTCCCGGTGCGGCCGTCCTGAAGGAGCGGCTGCTCGGCCGCGGCACGGAGAGCATCGAGCAGGTGGAGAAACGGCTCCTGCGGGCGGTGGAGGAAGCGGAGGCCATGGTACGGCAGCATCCTTCGGTGGACTCCATCGAAGAATGCATCGATCTTGCGGTTTCTTTCGCGTTGGAAAACCGGCGCGCTGCCATGCACCTTTACTCGGCGAACCGGGATCTGTTTGAACGGTATCTGTGGAGGGTGTGCGAGCATGTGGTGGACACCTATATCAGCACCGCGTTCGCGGAGTATCCGCTGAAAGAAGCAGATAAGCGGGTGCTGGTCCGCAATTACAAATGGGAATGCTTCGGGGCGGTGCTGGACTGGCTGAACGGAGGAATGAAGGAGGACATTCAGGCGGATTTTTACAGGCTGTGCGAATTAAAAAAGGGAATGCTGGAGGAAGTGATCCGCAGAAGCGCCGGACAGCAGGAGGAAAGCTGCAAATCGGCAGAGTTCAACGTTTAATTAAGATAGACATTTTCACAGGATTGTCTGATTTTTAGGCATGAAAGGGAAAGTGTCTATTTTTTATTGGGCAAAAATTGATTATAGTGGATGGAAAGAACAGGTACAAAAATTTAATGAATCAGGCGGGAATTTATTCTACGGGAGGGATATACTAATGAGTGAGATGACACACAAAGCAGGAAGGGCTGCATTTGGTAAAGCGATCGACATTGCGCTTCAGCACAGGGACAAGGACTGGGAGCAGGATGCCGAGCGGCTTCTGGACCTGATGCAGAAATATATGAGCGGCGCGAAGCTGGAGTTTGACTATGACCGGGCCAGGGAGAGGATCTGTGACAGGGAAGGGACATTGAACCGGTATGTCCGGCGGATCCTTGCGGAAACGGATCCTCATGTGCTCAGGACGACGGCGCTCAACCTGGGCTTTGAAGCATTTTTCCACGGGACAAGGACGATCCGAAAGATGCGGGGGATCCATCAGTGCAATATCCCCTGGCTGATCCTGATGGACCCGACCAGCGCCTGCAACCTGCACTGTACCGGATGCTGGGCGGCGGAATACGGGAACCGGCTGAACCTTTCCTTCGAGGAAATGGACGACGTGATCAGACAGGGCAAGGAGCTGGGGATCTATTTCTACATGTTTACAGGCGGAGAGCCTCTGGTACGGAAGACGGATCTCATCCGGCTCTGCGAAAAGCACAATGACTGCGCGTTTCTGGCCTATACAAACGGAACGCTGGTGGATGAGGCGTTCTGTCAGGAAATGAAACGTGCCGGAAATCTGTATCTGGCCATCAGTCTGGAGGGCTTTGAAGCAGTCAATGACCTGCGCCGGGGGAACGGTGTCTACGGAAAGGTCATGCATGCCATGGAGCTGCTCAAGGAGAACGGCCTGATCTTCGGGACCTCCATCTGCTATACCTCCAGGAACATAGAGGCCGTGACCAGTGATGAATTTGTGGACCTGCTTGTAGAAAAGGGCTGCCGCTATGCGCTGTATTTCCATTATATGCCGGTGGGAAATGAGGCTGCCGTGGAACTGCTTCCCACCGTGGAGCAGCGGGTGCGGATGATGGCGCGGGTCAGGGAGATCCGGAACATGACAACCGGAAAGGGCCTGTTTACCATGGATTTCCAGAACGACGGTGAGTTTGTAGGCGGCTGCATCGCGGGGGGACGGAATTATTTTCACATCAATGCAAATGGGGACGCGGAGCCATGCGTATTCATCCACTATTCGGACGCGAATATCCGGACTCATACGCTGCTGGAGATCTTGAAGCAGCCGTTGTTCATGGCTTACAGGGAAAACCAGCCCTTCAACGACAATCCTCTGCGGCCCTGTCCGATGCTGGAAAATCCGGAGATCCTGGAACGGATCGTGAAGGAGACCGGGGCACGCTCTACGGATCTGCAGTCCCCGGAGAGCGCGGAGCATCTCTGTGCAAAATGTCATGAATATGCGGCAGGATGGGCGCCGGCCGCGGACCGGCTGTGGAAAGAGGGCAGATCACGCACGGACCGACTGTGGAGAGAGGGCGGATCATGCACGGACCAGCTGTGGAGAGAAGGCGGATCACAAACGGATCAGCAGCATGAAAATTGCCGGTCCTCGAAAAACGTATCGCAGATCGGTTGCGCCGGAAAGGCAGGGGCAGGAAAGAGCCGCAGGGGAAAGAAGGAAAACCATGAGAAGGAAAAATATGAAACCTGTCAAATGGCAGCGGGTCAGTAAAATATTGATATGTTGTCTGCTTCTGACGGCAGCGTTTTTCTACCGGGATTCCCTGGCCGAGATCTTCCAGGGGATCCAGCAGGCCGAACCGGCCGCGGTCCTGATGAGCGCCATGCTGTCCATGGCAGCGTATTTTGTGGAGGGGATGACCATAGCCTGTATGGCGGGGGCGGTCATCCCCTCCGGTTTTTGTGAGCGGGATCTGCCATTGCCCCCACGGCGCCGGAAATGCACTGTGCATCCGGCCCGGGCAGGGAACTGTGAAAAAATAACTTTCCATTTTGCGCAGAACAAATCTTCGTGCGCAAGGCGGAGGAATGAGGCGTACTGGGGTACGCCGAGTGACGACAACGCAGTGCATGGAGATTTGGGCAAGCTAAATGGTAAGAATATTTTTTCACAGTTCCCAGAGGCACTTCATGAGAATGCCGGGCAAAAGGAAGGGCAGGCAGGTCCTCTCTCGATCAGACAAGGGATCAGGATCACATTTTTATGTGAATTTTACCGCATGATTACGCTGGGAAACGGTTCGGGATTTGCGGAGATCCACTACCTCCATAAAAACGGGATGGAGGCCGGAAGCGCCGCAGTGCTGACCATGATCCAGTATATGCTGAAAAGGACCGCCGTCATGCTGCTCGGGACGTTTGGATTTGCGGTGCTGTGGAGAGAAGGAGATACCAGGGCGGTCTGCCGGGAATATGCGCTGTTTATGGCGGCAGGCTGCGGGGTGACAGCCGGGGTGATCCTTGTATTTACGGCACTGGCGCTTTCTGACAGGATCGCTTCCTGGGCGGAGCGGCTTTTGGAGCAGTTGTCGCGGAAGCTGCCGTCCTGGGAAAAACGTTTCTCAAAATGGAAGGAACAGATCCGGCTGCTGAACCAGTCCGGGAAGGATTTTTTGAAACAGAAGCGGCGGAGCCTTTGCGCTCTGGCGCTGCAGATCGTGAAAATGCTGCTCTTTTATTCCATACCTGCAAGCCTTTTATTTGGAAAGACCGGGATTTCATTTGCAGAGTCGATCCTGCTCATGGCAGTCGCGTATATGCTTTCCGGGATCATCCCGGCACCCTCCGGGGCGGGGGCGCTGGAGTTTGTCTTTCTGCTGTTTTTTTCACATTTTACGGATTCCGGCAGGGCATTGTCCGTGATCCTGCTCTTCCGGTTCGCGACCTGGGTGCTGCCCTTTGGGATCGGCGGGGGACTGATGGCTGCGGGCAGGAGGAAGGAAGCAAAGGATAATCCTATCCAAAATGGGTGACATGTGTTATAATGAATTGCGCAAGCAGGTCATCAATTTCCTGCGGAAATGGGTGACAAATTATAATGAATTGCGTCATTGCAGAACAAGCTTGTTTATCAAAAGGAAGGGGATTTTTATGCGTGAGACGGCATATGATGTCTGCTATCTGGATGACATGAACCAGATATTTATTTAAGCTGATCGCCAGAAACTGTCAGGATGGCTTTGGTATGATCACTGCTTATATGAACTGTGCGTATCGGAAATATATGGATATGGGAAATCCATTATACCTGAACAAAACGCCGAAACAGATCCTGAGTGAGCTGGGGGTTCGGGCAGATGCCAAAAAAGACATCAGTGAACAATATGATGAATTTATTTTTGAGTGGATGGCGGATATCTATACTTACATGCAGTGGAAATATAACCTGAGTTCCAGGGAGATTGCAGAAAAAATAGGGCCGGAAGAGCTATATGCAAAGTATTACCCGCTCCATGAGGCATCGGTGGAAAATGGAGTGGATAAATTGCGGAAGATTTATCAGATCGGCGTAACGAAAGGACGGACAAATGATGAAAACAGTGATATTTGATATTGACAACACGCTCTATGATTTTGACAGGGCCAACCGGTTCGGGATGGAGGCGGTTCGGGATTACTGCCGGCGTTCCTTTGGACTGGAGGAACCGCATTTTCGGGAATATTACCGGAAGGCGTGGCGGATGGCAGAGGAGCGGGTGGGGTCGGATACGGCCGCGATCCACAACCGGATGCTCCGGTTCCAATGCATGATGGAGCTGCTGGGTGAGCCCATGTTTCCCCATGTGAAAACACTGGCCTGCACATACTGGGATACGGTGCTGGAGCAGATGAAGCCCTATCCCGGCATTGCAGAGCTGTTCCGGACTCTGCACGAGGATCAGATCCGGATCGGGATCGGCACAGATATGACGGCTTATATCCAGTACCGGAAGCTGGAGGAACTGGGAGTCGCCCCTTATGTGGATCTGGTGGTGACCAGCGAGGAAGCAGGAGTGGAGAAGCCGGATCCGAAGTTTTTCGGGCTGTGCGCGGAAAAGGCCGGATGCGCGGCGGAGGAATGTGCATTTATCGGAGACAATGTGAAAAAGGATGTGCAGGGCTCGATCGCCGCCGGGATGCACGGGATCTGGTACAGCCAGGGAAAAGAACCGGAAGCGGGGCTTATGTACCCGGTGATCCGTTCTTTTGAAGCAGCGGATGAAGTGAAAAAGTTCATCACCGAACTGGACAGGTAAGCAGCTGTAAACTGAACAGGCGGAAATCCTGATCCGCACCGCAGACGGATCTGCCTGCGGATCACTAGGGACAGTTCCTCAGCACAAAGAAGGAGAAGCATCATGCAATACATAGGATACGGGCTGCTCTGGCTCTTTCTGGCATACTCATTTTTGGGATGGATTCTGGAAACGGCGGCAGCGGCAGTGAAGCAGAAAAAATTTGTCAACAGGGGGATGATCAACGGACCGTTCTGTATCATTTACGGTACAGCGGCAGTCCTGATGAGCATCGGCCTCCATGAAGTCACCGGGATCTGGCTGTTTTTCGGAAGCATCATCTACGCGGTATCGCTGGAATGGATCGCGGGGCATTGGATTGAAAAGTATTATCACGAGAGATGGTGGGACTATTCCGGGATCCGCTGGAACCTGGACGGCTATATCTGCCTTCCCATGTCCCTGCTCTGGGGAGCGCTTGGATTTTTCTGTGTCAGATGGGGAAACCGGATCCTGATCTGGCTCTTTGACATGCTGCCGGTGCTGCTCCGGAATATCCTGATCTGGGCTTTGGTGATCGCGCTGGCCGTGGATGTTCTGGCAACATACATCCTGCTGACAGGAAAAAGCGGCCGCCTGGACCGGTGGGAGGCAGCGGACAACCGGTTCGAGCAGGTGTCCGCGCGGCTGGGAAAATGGATCTCCGTACAGGTGGAAAAACGAATCCACAACGCGTATCATGTTGTGGAGCAGATGGAGCTGGAGGAGGTATTCGGGACCTTTGCGGAAGGGTGCGGCTTTTATAAGGTGGTATGGCTCTTCTTTGCGGGCGCATTTCTCGGGGATATCACGGAAACCATCTTCTGCCGGATCACGGCGGGAGTCTGGATGAGCCGCAGCAGCGTGGTCTGGGGGCCGTTCAGCATCGTCTGGGGGCTTGCCATTGCGCTGGTAACGGCCATGCTCTATAAGTACCGGAACCGGTCCGACGGTTTTTTGTTTCTTGCAGGCACCTTCCTGGGCGGCGCTTATGAATATTTCTGCAGTGTCTTTACGGAAATGGTATTCGGCACGGTGTTCTGGGATTACAGCGAGATCCCCTTCAATCTGGGCGGGAGGATCAATCTGCTGTACTGCTTTTTCTGGGGGATCGCGGCGGTGGTCTGGTTCAAATGCTGCTACCCGTTCATTTCCCGGATGATCGAAAGGCTGCCGGTGATCTTCGGGAAGGTCGCGACGTGGGCGCTGATCCTGTTTATGTGCTGTAATATCACCGTGTCCTGTATGGCGCTGGCGCGCTATGGAGAGCGGCAGGAAGGCGTGCCGGCAAAAGAGAGCTGGCAGGTGTGGACGGA
>CATLCV010000257.1 GCA_949893755.1 uncultured Lachnospiraceae bacterium
TAACTTCACGGCAGAGGTTGGAAACTGGAATACCCTTTGATTCAATGCATCTTCATTTTCAAGAACGCTTTGCATAATACCTTCATCCGCTTGCGGGAGCAGGCAGCTCCCACAGTCATAAACCGGGGCAATCTCTGTAATTTTTGAAACCGGATCGTACAAAAACCCCCAATTGCCATTATGCCGGTCGAAGTTGCCCAACAGCGCGTCTATAACAAACATCTCCCAGAAGTGCCGCAACAGCCTGTCCGGTTCTACAAACTGCTGTTTTTCTATGGTATCAAGGATATCGGAAAGCTCCGTTCCGCTCCCGTTGCTGTCCGAATCAAGGATGGTATTTTTGATGGAGCAGAAGTCAAAGAGCTGTCCTCCGCCCGCGGTAAAGTCCCGGCAGGCACAGACAATTTTTGCCTTTCCTGCCACATCAAAGGTACCAAGCATGGTTTCCTGTGCCGTAATCCCCAGCATGTTGAAGATGCCGCAGGCGATATGTTCCGAAAAGCAACTGTTGGTATAGGAAAGTTCCGTAGGTTTTCCCTTGCCTGACGGCGGAAATTTCAGCATATACTGCCGCCCTTCATATTCTACCGCAATCTTCTTTCCGTTCGCCCCGTTGTAGGCCTTACCAGGCACCCGCCTGCAGTCAGTAAAATCTATATTCCCATTCATTCGCCCGCCCCTTTCCAAAGATACTTCTGCCGCAGGTAGTCTGCGTGCTCCGGCGTGATCACGCCCTCGCTGATCTCTGCCATATTGATGCTTCCGTACAGTTCTCCCCACAGGCAGTCCAGAATGTCAGATTTCGTTTTCAGGCCCTCCTTGTAGGCATCCAGGTCATGCTGGAGGTAGTCCGGCAGGCCATACTCAAAACTACGTTCCCTCTTTGTTTCCCGAATACCGCCTTCCGTCAGCATTTCCATGGAAACGTCCAGTGCTTTTGCTAATTTATACACGGTTTCCGCCGAGCATTTTTCCAGCCTTTTCTTCCCGCTGCAGATGTCATTCAATGTTGCATGCGGCACTTCCGCCGCAACTGCAAGCCGGTATTTTGTCATATTCCTTTTTACCAGCAAATCTTCTATGATCATGTTCCTTCACCCCGCTGTTCTTTGCGTCATCCGCCAGATAGATTCTGCCTTTCTTTCCTCGCGCTTATTGTATCGCCATTGCACGAACGGTAAGGCAGTAATCCCCATGTACATCTTCTATGATGGCTTTTGCTGTTGCTTTCTATGAATACCTGTGACAATACTCTTAATCTCATCATAAGTAAATTTCCTGCCATTGATCATTTCAAGCGCAGGCTTAAACCTGTTTACAAAAATCTTTGTGTTGAAATCTATATCAATATCATCTGCTTTGAGCGACTGATAATGATAGTCCAGTCTTAAAAATTGGATTGTGGCAGGGATTTTTACTCTGGTATCTTCATTAAAAACTGCCATTTATTCTGTCTCTCCTATCTTATCTGGTTGATACACTTTTTAAATAACTGCTCCATTTTTCCGTAATCGCATAAAAAAGAATCTTTACTTGCTTTTAGCATTTCCTCTTTGCTTACCTTCGCAAAATTTATCACATAGCCAATATGTAACGCCAGGGTTCGGATAAACTCTCGCTGGCTGCGGCCATTTCCCTCCCTGAACGGGTGCAGGGCATTAATTTCTGAAAAATAATATGCCAGACGACTGGCAGTATTTTCCTCATTTAAACCCTGCAAATAATCTTCACTTTTCAAACTTTTAAAAATCTCTGCTGCCTGGCTTTCTATAAACTTGACATTACAGAACATACTTCCCTTTGCAATATCAACCTTTCTGATTTCTCCTGCCCAGTCATATACATCTTGAAAAATATATCTGTGGATCAGACACAAATGCTGCAGGTCAAACTTTCCCTGAATGGGCTTATCTACCAATTCCAAAATACGCAGCATTGTCAGCCGTCTTTCCAACCGCTGAAGCTTCTCCATATCCTGTATTCCTATTTTATTTTTCAAAACATCCGAATTTGGATAACAATATATCCTGTCCGCCATTATCTGTCCTCACTCAATATTTGCTGCCGCAGCTCATCACCTGACACTTTTCCGCTTTTATACGCATACAGCATCCGCACATCTTCTTCCGTCAGATCCATCCCCTCAAACGCCATCGTTGCCTCCACTTCTTTGACTGCTTCCGTATCAGAATATACGGAATGGTTCATTTTTACTTCAAACGGAATCCCTTCTGTAAGGATAATCTGTTTAATCATCATATTTACGACCGCAGACAGATTGGTACCTAACTTATTCAAAATCTCAGACGCTTTCTCTTTATCTTCGGCAGAAGTCCTTATTTGTAACAATGATGTATTAGCCATATATTCAGCCCTCCTTCTTATATACTCACAGCATCAATTTTCGTAAGAAAATTGATGACTTACTTGCACATCAGTATAACACATATTATACAACATAGTCATTACATTGTAAATTTGAATTTAACCAAGTAAAAGGTAAAAAAGAGCGAAGCCTGAAGAGGAAACTGTCATCCACCCAATGACAAACAGGGATAAATGCGCTATAATATGAATTGTGCTGAAGCGCAAGCAGGTCACCAATTTCCTTATGAGCTATACGAACCAATGCATAAATACGGAGAGCATTTGAATAGATACGATGTGATCAGGAGGATACCATCATGCAGAAACAGGCCCCCCTTACAAAAGCCCCCACAATCTACGATGTAGCCCGGGAGGCCGGCGTCTCTCCGGCAACCGTGTCGAGAGTGATGAACCACTATTCCCAGGTAAAGCGGGATACCTCCGAAAAGGTGATCGCCGCCATGAAAAAACTGGATTTCCAGCGGAACGAAGCGAAAAGCGCGCCGCAGCTTCTGGGTTCTTCGGTGAACCGGGCGCTGCCCTCCAACCAGCCCAGAGTCTTCGTTCTCTCGGTTCCCCACACCGCTTCTTCGCCTTATTCTGCTTTTATCGAAGGAGCACAGACCGCCGCCCAGAAAAACGGACACCATCTGCTGATCAACAGCACGCCTGTGGACCGGAACAATTTTGATTTTTTTATTGCCACCATGAAATCCCACAATATCGCGGGAATCCTGACCACCGAGGCCATCGCGGCCCCTGACCTGTCAGGTATCAACGACCACCTCCCCCTGGTCCAGTGCGGGGAATACAATGCTTCCGTCGAGCAGATTTCTTCCATCAGCATCGATGATACCGCTACAGCCTGCTCCGCCGCAGATATACTCCGGATGCGGGGAGCCAGGAAGCTGCTCTATATAACCGCCCCCTTAGAGCGGCAGTCCCTTGTCCGCCGGAGCCAGGGCTTCCAGCAGTCCTATGCGGAAAACGGGGAGCTCTTTTCGCCGGATTTCCAGTATGTTCTGCCTTCTGCCGATCCCCTTTATGCGGCAGAAAAGCTCACGGAGCCGTTAAAAAGGCTTATGCCGGATGCCGTGCTGACATCGGATGCGCGGCAGGCGGCTTCTGTCCTGCGGGCGGCTTATATGCTTGGGATCCATGTCCCCGACAGGCTCCAGATTTTATCTCTGGAGGATGCGCCTGCTGCCGTCCAGGTTTTTCCTGCGGTCAGCGCCATGTCAGGCTCTTACTATGAGATCGGGTTCCGTGCCTTTGAACTGCTGCTGTCCGAGTTTCTGGATCCCTACGCGCGGAAGCAGCACATTTTACTGGACTCGGAATACATCCGCCGCGAGACCACTTTAGCAATCTCAGAATCTGCAGAAAGATATACTGAACGCTAAATCGGCCGTAAGAAGTCGTAGAAAAATAACTGATGCAGATCCTTAACTAAAAGAAAGGAAATCCTGACATGAAAGATCTGTTTATCCCGGAACACGAGCTGATGGATTTTGAATTTTACGACCTGAGAAATGTCCCCATGCACTATCACCAGAACCCGGAGCTTTTGTATGTGCTGGAGGGCTCCCTTAAGATTGTCCTGGAAGAGAAGGACTGTCTGCTGCAGGGCCGGGATTTTTATATCATCAACGCCAATACCCGGCATGCGCTCCTGTCGGACGCTCCGGTGTTCTATGTCTGCCTGCATCTCAATTTTATCCGGCTGCAGCATTATCTGGATATGAACCGGGTGATCTTCCTCTGCGATTCGAACGGGATGAACGATACGCTCCGGCAGAGCATTTCCTCCCTGCTGGATCAGATCATCACCAACTATTTTTCCAGGTCCGGCGTATCCCTGATCCCGCTGAACAGCCTGTATTATTCCCTGCTGCACCAGATCGCGGCCAACTGCATCGCCTATACCGACGATGTCCGGTTTGAAACGCGGAAATCGGTGGAGCAAATGCGCCTGAATGAGATCGCCAATTATGTTTATACAAACTATAAAAGCGATATCCGCCTGGCAGACCTGGCCGAGCAGCTGTATCTATCTCCCGCGTACCTGTCCAAGTACATCAAGACCCGGCTCCATATGAATTTTGTGGACTATGTAAATTCCATCCGGCTTTACCACGCGGTGGCTGAAATACGAAATTCGGAAAAAAAGATCACAAATATTGCCATTGACAACGGCTTTTCCAATCTCACCGCATTTAACCATGCCTTTAAGAAGTTTTATGACATGACACCCTCGGAATTTCGAGCAAGGGAAAAGGAAAAGAAGCAGGCAGGCCAGGCCGGGGCACTGGACGCCAAGATTGCGAAAAAGGCCGAGGACTATCTGAAAAACCGGAGCGCCTCCGTCCCTGAACAGACGCTCTCACGGCAGTATCTCATTGCCGATGCCCATAACCAGAAGATCTATTCCAAATACTGGAAGCGGATGATCAATATCAACCGGATGAGCGACCTGTTCCAGTCTGATATCCAGTCCCATATCCTGCTTTTAAAACATGAACTGGACTTCGAATACATCCGCTTCTGGGACATTTATTCCGAAGAGCTGGAGCTGAATATCGGCGGGAACGGGGACTATTATTTTGAAAAAATGGACCGGGTCATGGATTTTCTGATCTATCACGGCATCCATCCTTATATCGAGATCGGGTTTAAACCGGAAATGCTGGTGGAACGTCTGGATCAATATCTGGTTGCCGAGCACAAAGAAATCCTGTTCAAAACCTATGCGGAGGCCAAATATTTTTTTCACTCCATGATCTCCCATTACGCAAACCGATACGGAATCGCCGAGATCGAGCTGTGGTATTTCGAGCTGTGGAAGGATCCCCGGCTTCTGAAAGAACATGATTACCAGGATTATTTTACGGCATTTGAAGCCTGTTATGACGCTTTAAAGGAAATCTCACCCAATATCCGGATCGGCGGAGGGAGCATCCACATGACCTTTGACGAACCCATTTTTGCGGAATTCCTCTCCCATTGGAAGCAGCGGATCGTGAATCCCGACTTCCTGAGCATTTATTCCTATCCTTATTACACGGGCAGCGCGGGACGGGCCATTGACCGGAGGCGTTCCCAGGATACCGGCTATCTGAAAAAGACCGTGGAGACAATTACGGACGAGCTGGCCCGGATTGGATTTCATATCAAAGAGGTCCATGTGTCGGAATGGAACAGCTCTGTTTCCAACCGGAATCTGATGAATGACAGCATCTGGCAGGGTGCTTATGTGATGAAAAATATCATCGACAATCTCGGCGGTATCTCCCTTCTGGGATACTGGCTGGGATCCGATCTGTTTTCCCGTCACAACTATACCAATGATATCCTCAACGGCGGCGTCGGGCTTCTCACCCGCTCCGGGATCCGCAAGCCCTCCTTTTACGCGTTTGATTTTATGAACCGGATGGGGAATTATATCGTTGCCCAATATGAAAATGCCCTCATCACCTCCAACGGGCACAACAGCTTTTATATTGCCGTCCACAATATGAAGGAGCCGAATCTGAACTACTACAGGACTCCGGAAAATGAGCTGGATCCGGCACAGCCGGAAAATTATTTTGACCAGATGGATCCCATAGAATGTAATTATCAGATCCGGCATGTGGCCAATGGGCTGTACCAGATCAAGGTACGCAGGATCAATGCAGAATACGGAAGCATCCTGGACTCCTGGTTCGCGATGGGGCGGTTCTCTGAGCTCACGCCGGAGGACATTACCTATCTGGATCAGATCTCGGTTCCCAGAGTCCATATCCAGGAAAATGCCGTTACGGACAATATCCTGAATTTTGAGACTGTGCTGGAGCCCAATGAGATCCAGATGGTGCATATTTCTTATCGGTACGTATGAGGACAGATAAATAGAGAAAAGCTGCTGCGCCTGTTCATGGAATTACCGGATTGTTTCCAATGCAAGAGAGCTTTCCTCCTCAACGGAAAATCCCGCCAGCCCCCTGCAGCCCTTCGGCAAAGGCTTTGGCCTCTCACAGGTGGTTGTCAATTCTTCGTGCAAAGCATTGTTTTTTTCGTGCAGATAGCATATACTGTAATCATCAGCAAGAAAGGAGATGGTTATATGGCTGGCTCTACTACAAACATCAGTATCCGCATGGATTCAGACCTGAAGGCGCAGGCTGAGAGGCTGTTCGGGGAACTCGGCATGAACCTGACAACGGCATTCAACATTTTTGTCCGCCAATCTCTTCGTGAGGGACGGATTCCTTTTGACATTTCCCTCAACCAGCCCAACAGCGAAACGGTTGCCGCCATGCTGGAGGCAGAAAGGATTGCGAAAAACCCAGCGGTAAAAGGATATACCGATCTGGACGAACTGTTTGCAGACCTGAAAGCATGAGGAACGCAAAATATACCGTCAAGCCCACCATACATTCAAGAAAGATTACAAGCTGGCAATGAGGCGTGGGCTGGACATTCGTCTGTTGGAGGGCGTGATCGCCGACCTTGCCATGGGAATC
>CATLCV010000258.1 GCA_949893755.1 uncultured Lachnospiraceae bacterium
GGGGATGGCGGCTGTAAATAACAGCGCAAAAATCTCCCCGAAATAAAACAATCGTTTTTACGGGATGAGACGGCGTGTTGTATTTAATGCCGAAATCGACTCTTCCGCCCACCAGCATTTCTTCAATTTCTTCATAATTTCCATCAATCACAACAATATGTATCTGCGGATATTGCTGTTTAAAAGCAGACAGAAGATCTGGAAAATAGTGGATCGCCAGGCTGGGGATCGTAGCAATGCAGAGCGTACCGGCCCCCGGGTCATGATAGGAAGCAAGGCTGAAATCCAGGGCGTTCTGGGCATCTACGATATTACGGATGTATGGAAGTACATCAATTCCGGCTCTGGTGAGGCTGATGTTATTATTTTCCCGATTCAGCAGTTTAAAGCCAAAGGTTTTTTCCAGATTGGAGACCGAATGGCTGACAGCGGACTGGGTATACCCGAGTTCTTCCGCTGCCTTCGAAAAATTACGGCATTCCAGGACTTTGAGAAAGATTTCGTATTTTACAGTATCCATAAGCTCCTCCTTTGTATCCAGGACAGTCAATTCCTGAATCTGATTCCTTGGTATTCCATGGTTACAATTCACAGCCGCATACCTCGCGCTATCTATATCATAATATTTTTTTATCAGAATTATGTATGAGGATGATTAATATTCCTATGAATTTTATTTGTTAGACGATTTGCGCATTTGCTGATATGCTTGAATCAATAACAGTCAATTCGAAAAATATTTGCTAAATAATCAGAAATTTGATTGCGTTGATGCGAAAAATAAGCAAAATCAATACATGGTGAAGTGTGGTTGACATACGAAGAACTGATAATAATTTATTACCCAGGAGGATACCTATGAATGAACTGACCGGCAGGATATTTAATATCCAAAAATGTTCGATCCGAGACGGGAGGGGAATGCGGACCACCGTATTTTTGAAAGGCTGCGGGCTTCGATGCCTGTGGTGCGCGAATCCGGAAGGGATTTCCTTTGCGCCGGAGATTTCTTTGAATCCGGTGAACTGCATGGGATGCGGCTTTTGCCTGAAACAATGTCCCTCCGGCGCAGTGAGCCTGGATGAAAAGGGCGTTATGAAGTATGACCGATCAAAATGCGCCGCATGCGGACTGTGCGCGCAGTTGTGCCCGACAGAGGCGAGAAAGCAGTTCGGACGGGAATATACGGTAGACGAACTGTTCCGCCGAATCTATCAGGATCATTTTTATTTTGAGCATTCCGGAGGAGGCGTTACCTTTTCCGGAGGAGAGGCGCTGATGCAGCCCGAGTTTCTGCTGGAGATCTGCAGGAAGTGCAAGGACTATAAAATCCATGTTGCCATTGAAACGTGCGGCTGCGGGAATTATGAAAAATTCGCGCCCTGTCTGGATTATATTGATTTTATTTATTTTGATATCAAGCATATGGACAGTGAGATGCATCGGAAAATTACAGGACAGTCCAATGTACATATTCTGGAAAATCTGAAACGGATCAGCGGACACGGCAAGGAGATCTGTGTACGCACGCCCGTGGTTCCCGGCTGGAATGATTCGGAGGAAAATATCAGGGCTACGGCGGCATTTGCCGCACAGTGCGCGAACGTCAGGCGGTATGAGCTTCTGGCCTATCATAAGCTGGGGATCAATAAATACAAGATCCTGGGCAGGCAGTATCAGCTGGAGGATGTGGAGGAACCCGGGAAAGATCACATGCAGCATCTGGTAGACGCGGCCAATGAAGTACTTCTGCCGATTGGAAAAAAGTGTTTTTACAACAGTGAAAACAGTGCCGATGAGTAGATCATTTACGGAAAACATCCCGCGAAAAGGGAGTTTTATAAAAAGAAAAGGAGGCAGCATTATGAGCAGCAAGAAAGTCGAATTTTTAAAAGCACGGCTTCGCAACACACACCCGTCTATTTCCGTGGAAAGGGCGAGGCTGGTCACGGAGTTCTACCGCATTCCGTCTGTAGAATCACCAATTTCCAGGAAGGCACACCTTTTGGAGTACCTGCTGGAGAATATGACCATTTTCATCAATCCGGAGTCTATTTTCGTGGGAGACCACGGGGAGAGGTACCGTTCGGTTCCGGCATATCCGGAGTGGGGAGCAAACTGGATCCTGGAGGATATTGATACCTTTGACACCCGGTCTACGGATAACATGTGCTGGGTGAAGCCGGAGGACAAAGAGGAACTGATCAAAATCTGCACGGAGTGGAAAGGTCACGGTTTCCGGGAAGTGATCGACAGCCGGCTTCCGGAGGATATGAAGCAGGCATCCCTGGACGGACTGATCACCATCGGTTCCCGTATCGTTTCCACCGCGAGCCATATGCCGCAGTACGGCGTCATTTTTGAAAAAGGCTTCCGGAAGATGATGGAAGAGATCCAGGACAAGCTGGATCATATTGAGCATTATGATTTCGTGACGCAGGAGCAGAAGGATACCTGGGAGGGGATGCTCATTACATTAAATGCCGCGATCAAATTTGCCCACCGGTATGCGGACTTGGCACGCGGGATGGCGGAAGAAGAACAGGATGAAACACGAAAAGCGGAGCTCATCTGCATTGCAGAAACCTGTGAGCGCATCCCGGAGCTTCCGCCGAGAACATTTTACGAAGCCATGCAGTTTTTCTGGTTCATCCATCTCATCTATCAGATCGAGAATGCGGGGCACAATCATTCCGTAGGCCGTTTTGACCAGTTTATGTACCCGTATTTCAAGCACGACATTGACAGCGGGATCGTGACAGAAGAGGAAGTGGTCGAGATGATCGAGTGCATGCTCATCAAGTGGACGGAGATTTTTGAACTGCGCGACCATATTGAGGCTGAGGCATATGCAGGATTTCCGATGTGGACAAACATTACGATCGGAGGAATTAATTCGGAAGGCAAAAATGCCTGCAACCGTCTGACCTATCTGTTCCTGGAAGCAGCGGACGGCGCACAGACGACCCAGCCGGCGATCTCCTTCCGCTACAATAAAAAAATTGATGAGGAGACATTTAGAAGAGCTTTGAAGCTGACCCAGAAAGGACTTGGACAGCCGGCATTCTTCAATGACGATATCAATATCCCGCGCGTACTGGCCAACGGATGCAACGATATCCGGGAGGCGCGCGACTACGCGATCGAGGGCTGCGTAGAGGCACAGGTGCCGGGAAAAACAGATTTCCGCCCGGTAGCCGGATTCATCAATATCCTGAAGGTATTGGAGCTGACCATGCACAACGGGCTGGATCCAAAAACCGGACGGCAGTTCGGGCCGAAGACCGGCTCCATGGAAGAGATGGACAGCATGGAGAAATTCATGAAAGCTTATAAGGAGCAGCTGGCATACATCATTGACTATCATCTGCAGGCATATGGAATCTGTTCCGCGCTGCATTCCCAGATCTGCCCCACGGTATTCGCGTCAACCCTGGTGGACGGATGCATCGAAAAAGGGCGTATCCTTCAAAAGAACGGCGCGAAATACAGCAGCACCGGTACGTTTATCAGCGGTGTGGCAAATGCGGCGGATTCCCTGGCAGCAATCGACCAGGTGGTATTCCGGCAGAAGCTTTTGACGCTTCCGGAGCTGACGGACATTCTGGATCATAATTATGAAGATCATGAAGAGTGGCATCAGATGCTTCTGAATAAATATGTGCATTTTGGAAATGATGAAGATCTGGTTGATGATTACTGCCGTCAGGTTGTAACCTTCTGCGCGGAGGAAAACCGGGCTCATCAGGATTCAAGGTTCGGACAGTATGAGCTGATCCTTTTGAACCAGACTTACAATATCTGGCAGGGACGCGTTGTCGGAGCGACGCCGGACGGACGAAAGGACGGAGAGCCCCTTGCCAACAATGCTTCGCCTTCCAACGGCATGGATCGGAACGGCCCCACCGCAGTGGGCAATTCCATTGGAAAGATGGACACGGTGATGGTTCCGAAGGGCGTTCTGGTGAATCACAAATTCGACCCCGCGGTTGCGAAGGGGGAGAAAGGCCTGGAGATGCTGGAAGCATTTGTGAAGGGGTACTGTGAAGCGGGCGGACAGCATGTGCAGATCAATGTGGTGGATACGAAAACCCTGCGCGACGCCCAGGAGCATCCGGAAAACCATAAGAATCTGATGGTCCGGGTGGCGGGATACTCCGCATTCTTCGTGGAGCTGGATCCGAGAGTGCAGGAAAATATCATCGGACGTACGGAGCATACAAGCTGCTGCTGATCATAGGATTTGGAACGGAGTAAAATTGAAGGAGGGTTTTATGGATAAAAAGAATATGAGCGGAATGACATTTTTTAAACTGGCGGGAGCGCTTCTGGCGTTCCTGATCGGTTCCGGATTTGCGTCCGGACAGGAGACGATCCAATACTTTTCGGGATACGGCTACATGGCTGTCGGCGTAGGCCTGATCAACTTTATCATGATGTATGCCACATATGTGGCGTATGCGTATGCCGGGCGGACCAGGGGCCTGACGGACCTGAAAGAGGTTACCACGTTTTATGCGGGAAAATTCTGGGGGAAATTATTTGAAATATTTGCATGGCTGTTTGTTGCATGCTGCTACATCTTCATGTGCTCCGGCGGTGCGTCAACATTTCACCAGCAGTGGGGGCTGGCCATGCCGATCGCGATTGCGATCATGGTAGCGGCATCGGTGGCAACCGCGATCTTTGGTCTGAACCGTGTTGTCGATATCATTGGGTTTATCGGGCCGGTCATTGTGTGCTTTACCCTGATCGTCGGACTGATCTCCGCGTTTACATTTTTCCCGCGGATTCCGGAGGGAATGGCGCTTTTAGACAGCGGCGCGGTTTCGATCACAAGAGGGACGAACCACTGGCTGACGGCAGGATTGTCCTTCGGAGGCTGTTCCCTTTTGCTGGTTTCCAATTTTGTGGCGACCATGGCATATCAGAATCGGGAATATAAGTTTACGCCATTTAAGCTGGTACTCTTTACAGGTGCGTTTTTTATCTCGACCGTATCCGTACTCATGGGGCTGAACCACCTTGGAAATATCGAGGAAGCCTCCACAGTCGCGATTCCGAACCTGGCGCTGGCTTCGGATATTATGGGATCCGTAGGGACGCTGTTTGCCGTGATCATTATTTTGGCGATCTATTCCACGATCTGCCCATCCCTATGGAATACGGTCAGCTTTTTTATCAAAGATGACAAATCAAGGAACTATAAATTGGCAGTAATTGGATTCGGTGTGGTTACATATTTTGTATGTCTTTTCGTACCGTATCAGCAGCTGCTGGGATTCATCATGACCTATTGCGGTTACTCCGGAGCCATTGTTTTTGCTGTGATCGTAGCAAGGTATGTGATGGTGAAATCCAAAGATCAAAAGGAAGGCATTGAAGCTTAAAAGGAGGTTTTTCATATGTTTCGGCCAGTTGCGCAGCTTCCGCTGGATTACAGCGTGTTTAAAGATAAAAAATCAGTTTTTTCATGGGCGCCTTCCGGCGCGGTCCTTTTTGGGAATGGAGCATCCAAAAGAACCGGGGAGGAATTAAAAAGGCTGGGAGTCAAAAAGGCGACTCTCGTGACCGATCAGGGGCTTGTAAAATTCGGCATTGCGGAGCGGATCATCCGGTCCGTGAAAGACGCCGGGATCATACTGGATGTCTATGACCAGTGCGAACCGGATTCTTCCGTAGAAACCGTGGAAAAAATTGCCGCCCTTGCAAAGGATTCCGATGTGTTGATCGGACTTGGAGGCGGCAGCTCCATGGATCCGGCCAAAGCTGCCGCGATCCTTGTCACGAATGGGGGCAGCATCCGGGATTATCAGGGATGCGATAAATTTACCAAGGCACCGCTTCCTGTCACGGCCATTCCCACGGCAGCGGGAACCGGAAGTGAATGTACGCCGTTTGCGGTGATCGCGGACCGGCAGCGGGCATGGAAGATGCCCATCGGAGGAACCGGGATCATGCCGGCCCTGGCAATCTGCGATCCGGAGCTGACTTATTCGCTTCCGGCAGGGATTACCGCGGCAACCGGAATGGATGCCCTGACCCATGCCATTGAAGCCTATACCTCCCGGTGTACGGAACCCATATCGGACGCACTGGCCGCACAGGCGATCAAGCTCATTGTCCATGCGATCCGGCCGGCGGTGTATCGGGGCGATATCGACCATGACGCAAGATATGACATGATGATGGGAGCCATGCTGGCCGGCTATGCATTTACCAGCGCCAGTCTGGGAATCTCACACTGCATGGCGCATCCGCTGGGAGCCCGGTATCAGGTCCCTCATGGCGTGGCCAATGCGCTGTGTCTGCCGGTCGTCATGGAATTTAACATGGGCGCGTGGCCGGAGCGCTATGCGGAGATTGCCGGATTTTTCGGTGAAGATCTCTATGGAATGTCCGTCAGGGAGGCTGCGAAAGCAGGAGTACGTTGTGTATATGAGCTGCTGGAGGATCTGCCGATCCGGCCGCTGGAGTCCTTCGGGGTCACAGAGGACAGTCTGGACGGGCTTGCCGATGATGCCATGCTGGGCGGTGACCGGCCGAACAACGCAAGGATGACCACAAAGGAAGATTTTATTCAATTATACAGGAAGGTGATGGCTCTGAAAAAATAGAGCATATCCGCAGCGACTGAAGGAGTATCGATCATGAAATATAATTTTGATGAAATCATTGACCGGAGACATACAAGCTGCATGAACACAGATGGATTCAGACAGTATATTTTTCATGCAGATGAAACGATGAAATTTCCATTTGCGGATGAGGAATTTATCCGCATGTGGATTGCGGATATGGAGTTTGCGGCGCCGGAGTGTATTACGGACGCGATACGGGAAAGGCTGGACCGGAAGATT
>CATLCV010000259.1 GCA_949893755.1 uncultured Lachnospiraceae bacterium
CAGATGATACAAAAACAGTTAGAGTTTGGAGGAAAGCAGGAACATGATGAAATGGTTGGGCATATGCATTTCTGTGTTGTGTATGCCGGAAAAAATGATGTAATATCCAGAGAGCCCGTTGAAAAACTAAAAAGAACAAAGGTAAGCCGAGATAAAAGCGGAAAGCAGAAACGGGCTGGCAGAATGAATTTTGATTCTGAAAAGAGAGAATCAGAGACTTATGAGCGCTTTGGAAAAATGGTTCAAAGTCTGGGGCTGGATGACTGCAGTGAAGCCACTTTTCCGGGTGACGCATTGCCGCGCGCAAAGAAGGTGAAGGGAAGCGGCAGGGTAAGGCTCTTTTCCCTGTTTTCCGCGCAGGATTTTGCTGAAATTATAGAAAATGATTTCTTTTCAGATTGGAAATGGGGAAGTTATCAGAAATATTTTTCGCCTGTACAGCTGCATTAGCAGACACAAAAGTGTAATAGCACGAATCTTGCGAATGAATAAGCAGATTGGAATATTTTTATAGCATCCAGGGAGGAAACAGCCGCATGAAACTCGGAAAAGATTTCCTGCAGTGGTTTGGAAACCAAAAGTTAGGCAGAAAGATCATGTATACGTTTATCGCAACATCTGTCATTCCCTTACTGGCGTCGCAGGTGCTGATGCTCTATGTCATTTCCAGCAATATGCGGGAGAAGGCGGACGAACTTATGGTGAGCCAGCTTGTGCAGATATCGGAAAGGACCGACCTGACGATAGACGCCTATACCAACCTGGTCTACCAGATCTATTCCGACAATGAGATCATTGCAGGTCTGGACCGGTATCAGAACGCCGCGCCTGAGACGCGGGCGCGTGCCTACAGGGAAATCTGCGGGCGGCTGCAGCAATATGGGATCTCCGTCAGCGGTGTGGAATGCATCAGCATCGTGCTGGCGGACGGACAGGACATTACCTATGATTTTGGCCTGGCATCCGCGGTGGACAACCTGTGGGAGCGGTATCCGGATAAAAAAGGGATCGAGCCGTACAGGCGGGCGCAGGAGGAATCCTCCAATATGGCCATCTCGCCTACGGAAAGGATCAAACGCGGGGGAGAAGAGGAGCGGATCTTTCACATATCCAAGCAGATGTATGACTTCAAGGATATCGGGAAAGGCCCCATCGGTACGGTCATTATGAGCGTCAGCGAGTCCGTGCTTCATGCCGTCTGCAGCACGGCGCAGGAAGGGGCAGAGGTCTATACGGTCAATTTCATTTCCGACCAGGAGGACCATATCCTGACCTATCCCGATTCCTTTTATTCAGGAATTACGCTGGCCGAGGGGCGGTCCCTCAAAGAATTTGTGGAAAAGACGGGAGTGCTGGCGGGGAAAAGGATTGCCGTCAACCGATACGAGAATGAGAACCTGGGGTGGTATTTTTACAATGCTTACGACGAGGATTATATCCTGCGGGAGGTCCGGCATATCCAGTATCTTACGATCGCCCTGGGTGCGGTATTGCTTTTGGCCTCTGTATTTCTGATCCGGTATACCGTATCTCTGATCGAGCGCTCCACACAGAGCATTGTGTCAGGGATCCTGCAGGTGCAGCGGGGCAATCTGGATGTGCAGGTCTGTGTGGAAAGCAGAGACGAGATGGGGCAGATCGCGGACAACTTCAACACCATGACCGGAAAGGTGCAAAGCCTGATCGAAGAGGTGAGATCTGCGGGCGAAAAGCAGAGGGACGCGGAGATCCGCGCGCTGGAAGCCCAGATCAATCCCCACTTTCTATATAATACCCTGGATTCCATCAACTGGATGGCCATTGAGAAGGGGGAGTATCAGATCAGCCGCATGGTAAGAAACCTGGGAGTGATCCTGCGCTACAGCGTGGACAAAAGCAACAAAATGGCGACCGTCGCGGAGATGGCGGATTGGCTGGAAAAGTATGTAAGCCTGCAGCGCATGCGGTTCAATGATGCATTTGAATGCGAGATCCATGTGCAGCCGGAGACGAAAGAGATCCGGGTATACAAGCTTTTGCTGCAGCCTTTTGTGGAAAATGCGATCGTGCATGGATTTAAAGGGATCGAGTGGGGCGGGATCCTGCGGGTGGATGTGATGCTCTCAGAGAACCGGGACGAGATGGATATCATCATTGAAGATAATGGGAAAGGGATTTCCAGAGAGCTGGCGGAAAAATTTAATGACCGGGACACGGCCCTGCAGGACGACGGAAGGAGCATCGGCCTGCACAACGCATTTTCCAGAATGCAGATGTACTATGGAAACCGGGCATCCTGGAACGTGAGCAGCATCCCGGACGTGGGAACCGTGATCACATTAAAGATTCCCGCCGGTACGGCGGTAAAAAAGGAGGCGCTTTCAGATGAGGATCGTCATTGTTGAGGACGAGATCAAGATCAGGGAAGGAATGGCAAGGCTCATCGAATCGCAGACGGAGCACGTGGTTCTGGGAGAAGCCGTGAATGGGGAGGAAGGCCTGGAGATGATCCTGAGATTCAAGCCGGATCTGGTCATCACGGATATCCGGATGCCGAAGATGGACGGGCTGGAGATGGTGGCCGCCCTTCATGAGCGGAAGATCCCTCTGCACGCGGTCATCCTGAGCGGGTATTCGGAATTTGAATACGCCCGGACAGCCATCCGGTATGGTGTGGATGATTATCTGCTGAAACCGCTGGATATTGATGATATCAAGAACATGCTGGAGAAAGTCGAGGGAAAGATCAGGAGAGAGCAGATGACAAACGGAACACCGGGGATGCATCTCAGGAACCTGATCACAGGCGAGGCCGGGGAACTGGAAAAGGACATCAAGGTTCTGAAGGATCTCTGCGGGTTTCCGGATGAGGGGGATTATGCGCTTTTTGCCGGATATATCGGTTCGGCAGAGGCGGCATACCGGGAGGAACTGGAGCAGTTTGCGGGCGAGCTGAAAACGAAATACGGCGAATTAAAGCTTCACTATATCTATATGGAGAACCGGCAGAGGGCATATCTGCTCGGATGCGGGGAAAAGGGCGGGAACCGGATCGACGCCCTGGAAAAATCAGTCTATAACAGGCTGATCCTGAGATATAAGGACCGGAGGGAAAAGGCCGTATGGACCAGAAAACGGTTCGGACACCCGGAGGAGATCCGGGGCGCGGCAGAGGAACTGGACAGCCTGCTCACCTATGCCCTGGTGCTGGAGCCGAAGGGATGGCTGGATGCTTCCGCAGCCGGACAGTATGTCCCCAGGCCGTTTTTGGCGCCGACCCACATTTATAACCAGATCCGGGGCGCCATCTGCCAGGAGGACACCGAGAAGCTGAGACAGGGAGCGGAGGGATTTCTCACCTATATGTCGGAAGGGCATTTTGAAATAGAAGAAATCCGAAAAGCATTTGTGAAAAGCTATTATCTGATCGCGGATACGCTCCAGGAGATCGACAGCTCCCTGTACCAGCATCTGAAAAGCAGAAATCTGCTGCGCAACATGGAAAATGCCGTGACCTGGCATGAGCTGGAATGCGCATACCGTGACGTGGTGCAGGTGCTCACAGGGCCGAAGGCAAAACGCGAGGATATCAGCAATTATGTGATCAAACGGGCCATCAATTATATCCGGGAGCACTATCAGGAGGGGCTGACGCAGGAAGAGGTGGCTTCCGTCCTGGAGATCACGCCGGAGTACCTGAGCACCCTGTTTAACCGGGAAATGGGAATCAACTTTTCTGTTTTTCTGAAGCAGTTCCGCATCAGCCATGCAAAGCGTCTGCTGAAGGGGACGGATATGAAGGTGTATGAGATTGCTGGTGCGGTAGGCTACGGCGACCCGAAATATTTTCAGCGGGTATTCAAGGAGGAAACCGGAGTATCACCCGGGGATTACCGGCAGATGAAATAAAGAACCGCGGCATCGGTTGGCTGGCGTATCTGCCGGATTTCTGGACAAACGCCGGAATCGCAGCAATTAGGAGGAGAATGATGAAAATTCATCTCAGAAGTTTTACAGCCCTTGCGCTTGTCTGCGCTCTCTGCTTGACAGGATGTGCCCGCGCAGACGGGGCAGCCGGGGAAGCAGAGGAAAAGGAAGAGTTGGTCCTGTGGACATACTATGAGACCGAGAAGCAGAAAAGCTCGATGGACGATCTGACAGAAGGCTTCAACCGGTCTCAGGATCAATATGAGCTGACCTGGGAATATCACGGCCCGGTTACGGAGTTTAACAAGAGGCTGGCAATGGCGATCACGCAGAACCAGCTTCCGGATCTGGTGATCCTGGACAATCCGGACATGCCTTCTTATGTGGAGATGGGAAAGCTGGAGGACATTACGGAAGCCGTGGAGGAACTGGAAGGCTTGGAAGAGTACTTTCCGAACGCCATGGAATCCGTGGAATACGGGGGCAGATATTACGGCCTGCCGTTCTGCTGCAACAACCTGGCGCTGATCTACAACCAGGATCTGCTGGCAGAAAAGGGAATCTCCGTTCCCCGGACGTGGGAAGAGCTGGAAGCGGCGGCAGAGGAGCTGACCGCTCCCGGAAGGTATGGATTTGCCATGTCGGCGATCGGCGGGCAACAGGGCGTGTTCCAGCTGGGGACCTTTCTGCTTTCCGCAGACGGCAGCCTGGAAGATGCCGGCGGGAAGGGGACACTGGAAGCATTCCGTTTTATACGCGGCATGGTGGACCGGGGATGGATGTCCCGGGAGTGCGTAAACTGGTCCCAGAACGATGTGGCAAGGATCTTTATTGATGGGAAATGCGCCATGATGGAGAACGGGCCCTGGGTCTTTCCTGCGCTGGACGAGTCGGGCATCCGTTACGGCGTGGCTGAATTTCCCGGCAGGGAGCAGTCTATGGGACTGCTTGGCGGGGAAGATATTGCAGTGATCAAGGGGAAAAATGTGCAGGGGAGTATCGCGTTCCTGCGTTATTACAG
This sequence comes from uncultured Lachnospiraceae bacterium, assembly GCA_949893755.1. GTDB lineage: Bacteria > Bacillota > Clostridia > Lachnospirales > Lachnospiraceae > Schaedlerella. The sequence goes on from CATLCV010000259.1 coordinate 4,928, forward strand.
CCAGGCCGACACGATGCTGAACGTGAACCTGACGGCAGATTCGCTTCCGCCGAGGCGGGATGCCGCAGAGCGGTTTTTAAAGGTAAAGCCTGGGTATGAGGCGGTATTTTCCCAGATTGAAAACTGCATTTCCAGGACAGAATTTGAGGACTGGGCACAGTTGTCCGAGCAGCTTTCAGACGGGCAGTACCGCATTCTGACCGGGGAGAGTACGCCGGAGCAGGTGTGTGAGGAGATCAAAAATACAGCCGAAGGCGGGAAATCAGGCAGCATGTAACCGGGAGCATCCGGAAAAGGAAATTTACAGTCAAAAAACAGGGTGGAAAATTGAGTTAAAGATTTTCCACCCTGTTTAATTTTTTAGAATGTAAAGCCGGGCAATCTTTTCTTATACTGAACCTATCAAATGAAACGAAAGAGAGGAAAGGTTATGAAAAGAAGAATTGTAAGTGTACTCTTATGTCTCACCATGGCAGCGGGAATGATGACAGGATGTGGTGGAAACGGTGGCAGCGGCAGCAGCGGAGGAAATGCTTCCCAGGGCTCCGGGGCGGACAGCCAGGAATCCGCAGGCGGGAAAGAATCCGTAGTGATCTGGGATTATTTTGAGACAGATGCCCAGAAAAACATGATGCAGGATATGATCGACGGATTTAACGAATCCCAGGATCAGTACGAAGCGTCCCATGTGTATGTACCATTTGCGGATTATGAGAAACAGCTGACGCTGGGGATGGCCTCCGGCGAGCTTCCGGATCTGGTCATCCTGGATGGATGCGGAATGGCTTCCTTCATTGAGATGGATCTGTTCGGCGATGTGTCTGAGGCGGAGATCAACTGGGATGAATACATGGAAGGCCCCATGTCCTCCACTATGGCGGACGGCAAGCACTATGGAATCCCATTTGCAACCAACTGTACGGCGCTGTTTTACAACAAGGATATCTTTGATAAAGCAGGGATCGCATATCCGGATGAGAATACCACATGGGAGGACTTCCGGAAAATGGCAAATGATCTGACCAAGGACGGCGTGACCGGCTTCGGAAATGCGGCGACAGGAACAGATGAAGGTACGTTCCAGTGTCTGCAGTGGCTGTATACGGCTGGCGGAGACTATCAGAATATCGGCGATGGAACCGATGCGTACAAGCTGATGCAGGAAATGGTGGCAGAGGGTTCCTGGTCCAAGGATTGTGTGAACTGGACTCAGTCTGACGCAAATAATAATTTCGTGGCAGGAAATCTGGCAATGCAGCAGAACGGACCGTGGCAGATCCCCGGAATTGAAAAGGATGCTCCGGACCTGAATTACGGCGTGACTGTCCTTCCGAAGAAGGATGCGGATTCCGGACAGGCGACCTCGATCCTGGGCGGTGAGAACATGGGTGCTGTAAAGCAGGACAATATGGACGGCGCAATCGCATTTATGGAATATTATGATCAGACGGATGTAATGGTGGAATGCATGAAGCAATACGGTTCCTTCCCGCCGAAGACAGAGGCGGCGCAGGATTCCTACTGGACAGACGATCCGATCCAGAAGGCATTTATCCAGCAGCTTGACACATCCATCCCGAGAGGACCGAGCGCATCCTGGCCGGCATACTCTGATGCCATCCAGACCGGATTCCAGGAGGTTATGACTTCCGCGAAGACACCGGAGAAGGCAGCAGAGGATACGCAGGCTGCGGTTGATAAAGTAAAAGCGGCTGAAAAATAGTTTTTCACTCAGAAAGGATGGAATGAGATGAAAAAAACAAAGCATTTAAGTATTCGGGCGGGCTTTTTGTTCGCCCTTCCTGCAGCCATCTATATGTTGGTATTTGTAGGATATCCGATGATACAGAACTTCATCCTCAGCTTTAAAAATGTGGACGTGTACA
>CATLCV010000260.1 GCA_949893755.1 uncultured Lachnospiraceae bacterium
CGGATCGATGTATGATATTGAAGCAAGGCACATCATAGAAGCACTGCGCTCCGGTGTCCCATCCCGTGCCGTGGGGCAGTATTTTTCCGAAGCAAGGCCCCGGATCATGCGGGAGATCTCCGACCGGCTGGATTCGGTCTGCGACGGCGGAAAGTCCAGCGGAATGATCATCAGCGGAAAATACGGCGAGGGAAAGACTCATCTTCTGAATACCGTATTTAACCTGGCCCATTCCAACAATATGGTAGTTTCCTATCTCACTTTGAGCAAGGAAACTCCCATGGACAAGCTGTATCTGGTCTATCAGAAGATCATCCAGAATACCTATCTGCCCAAACGCCAGCAACCGGGATTTATGCAGGAGCTGGAAAAAATCTCCGCAAACAGTCCAGTGGCCAGTGAGATGCTTTTTTATGCGCTGCAGCAGTTGGAAACGGATAAGCTGTATTATCTGTTCCGTTCCTATCTGAACACGGAGGATTCTGATGAAAAGTTCCTCCTGCAGGCTGATCTGGAAGGCGATTTTGTCGCAAATGCCGCTTTGAAAAAGATCTACCGACGAATATTTAATGAAACAGTAAAATATAAAGTCAATTTTACAAAAACCCGGCATTGCGCTGATTATTTTAAATTTATGAGCCATCTCTTTACCCAGATGGGGTATCATGGGTGGGTCATCCTGATCGATGAGACTGAGCTGATGGGACGTCTCGGCAAAAAAGCAAGGCTGAACGCTTACCGCAATATGGCCCGCTTCCTGCTTCCGGAAAAGTGCCCGGAAAATACATTCAGCATCTTCGCGCTGAGCGCTTCTTACACGGAAGATGTCATCGAGTCCAAGCATGAATATGAAAATCTGGAGGCCGTTTATCCGGATGAGCCGGAGCCTGCCAGAACGGTTCTGGATCTGCTGGTAAAAGCGCCGCAGCTTGTGCCGCTGACCAAAGATGAGATCAATAACGTATTGTATAAAATACAGGATTTCCACGGTAAGGCCTATGAGTGGACACCGAACCTGTCCCTCTCCTCCCTGGCGGAATCCACCCAGTCCGGAGGATATCTGCTCCGGACCAAAATCCGCGCAGCGATCGAATTTTTAGACCAGCTCTACCAATACGGAAAAGCCGGGAATACCACGGTAAATGAGTTGGGAGAAGAGACGTTTACAGAGGATGTTCCATTGCTGGATGATTAACCGTATACCGCAAGATATTGCTGTGATTTATGATTACCGGCCGGATGTGTTCCATTTGCAGCCGGCCCGGCCATGAATTGTAATGATTTATGAAATTACACTGCAATATCTTGTGGAAACCGTATTTTCCCGTGGCTCTGTTTTTTTCTATATCTTTCTCAGGAAAAATCCCGTATCAGAAGTTCATCCTCTGTCAGCAGTTCTTCCACCGTGCCCAGTCCCAGTTCCTCCAATACCTTCCGGACATAAGGATTTTCCAGCGGTGTATTGTAAGGAGCTTTTCCTGCATAGGTGTCTACATAGCCGGTTCCTTCTTCCACACCCAGAATTGCTTTCGGACCGCCCACACAGCCGCCCACGCAGCCCATTCCCTCGAAGAAATTCGCGTCTGTCTTCCCTTCTTTGATCCTGCGGATCATTTCCATGCAGGCTTTGGTTCCGTCTGCCTGCTCGGCACGGACCTGAATCTCCCGGTCCGGGTGCAGCTGATATACCATCTCAGTGACCGCATGGCTTACTCCTCCGGTTCTGGCGTATAGCCGTCCTGCCTTGGAGGCGTGTTCTTTTTCAAGATCCGCAAGCTCCTCCGGATGGATATCCGCTGCTCTGAAAATGTCCTGCAATTCCTGAAATGTCAGCACATAATCCACTGCATCCGCAATGTCCGGCTCCCGTGCCTCCTTCTTTTTTGCCAGACAGGGGCCGGCAAAGACCGTTACCGCATCCGGATGGATCCGTTTGATCATGCGTCCGCAGGCGACCATGGGGGAGACCGCGCCGGGCACATGGGGCATCAGCTCATGATAGATCTTGCGGATCATGGAGATCCAGATCGGACAGCAGCAGCTTGTCAGCTGATAGTCCCCGGTATGCTGTACATGCCGGTCAAATTCCAGCGCTTCTTTCAGGGTCAGGATATCCGCAAACAGTGCCACCTCCACCATTCCGGTAAAACCCAGCGCTTTAAAAGCCGTGCGGAGCTGCCCGGGAGTCACATGCTCACTGAACTGGCCGAAAAAAGCCGGAGCTACCATCATGTAGACCGGACCCTTTGCCTCCCGAACTGCCTTCATCGCCGGAAGCACGTCCCGGCTTGCCGTCAGCCGGCCGTCCCGGCAGGCCTCAATGCAGGCCTCACAGCCGGCGCAGAGTTCCGGATTGATTGTCAGCTTTCCTTCTTCGTCCGGCCGGATCGCGTCAAAGATGCAGCTGTTCTGGCAGGCCCGCTCGTATGCGCACTCCTGGCATTCATCAATGTGCAGGACCGGTGCGTACTGTTCCGGATGGAGCAGGCAGTTCAGATGGTATGGATCGTAATCCGAGGGCAATGGCTCGTCCAAATTGATTTTCCGTTCCAGAATATCCTGGTATAATTCATCAAATGTCTTCATAGATTCCTCTTTCTTCCATAAAATAATTTATGCTTACAGCCAATCAATATATATTATGGACCTGTTTGAAGAATTCTATTGCCTGAAATGCATCTTTTTCGGAGTTGTAGGAAAATAGCTGATACAGATTGCCCAGGATGTGTCCGTTATTTTTCTGCAACTCCTTATACCGCATTCCCGAGCATATCCGCTATATATTTCCTGATTCCTTCCTCAGAGCCAATCCCATACGTTTTGTCCACAGCCACGTAATATTCTCTGATGCTGTCCTTCGTAAGCGTTTTATTGGAAGGAATCTGATCGTCATATCCGCTGCGGGCATTCTGCCAGGGAGCTTCCTGATGCGTGATCCGCTCCATAGCCTTGCCCCCGTAAATCCCAAAGGTGTTAATGACCAGATCGGCAGCCCTTCTCTCGGCAGCCGTCAGGTGCTCTGCGCTTCCTTCAAAGACAGCGAAACGCGGATCGTCAATCGGATTGTATTTAAAATCCCGGAACAGGTCGTAAACCTTCGGATATACGGGTCCATGAACCCAGGCCCGGCAGTCCTCTTCAAAAATCGGCCTGCCGTACAATGCCGAATAGACCCCCTGGATAAAGTAGATCAGCTTCTGCAGCATCAGAGGCGTCACCTCTTCCAGCCTTTCGAAAATGTATGCGATCACCCGGAGCATATTGTCCGACACGGAAAACAGCTCCTCCAGGCCGGCTGCCGCGTCCATTGCCTTATGATACGCGGTATCCGCGATCTTTTCCCGGTTTTCATTCAGCAGCTTTTTCATAAAAGCCGGGGACGTGAGAGCGGCACGCATGATATCGGAATATTCCTTAGACGGCATCTGGCCGGACAGGTATCTGGATACCGTCACTTCACCGAATCCGAGGGTGAATGACAGCGGAGCCTTCCCGATCTTGTAGATCTTCATCAACTTCTCAATGTCATCCACCGTCACAAGCCCCTCGGCAGCCCTGTACTGTTCGTCTACCTCCCGGACATTCTGATCCATAAGTCCGGGAATCCCCATCTCTTCGCCGCACTCCGGGCATACTGCTGTAGTGATCACAAACTGGTAAGCTTTGTCCCGGATTGTTTTTGTAATGGTCTTCTTCTGCAATACGTATTCTGTGTCTTTTCTGCACTCCACACAAAAATCCATTCTTCTTTTCTCTGCCATGATAGCCACCTCCATCTATTGAAAGCAATATGTAAGCGGATGCCTCTGTCTGTGAAAAGAGATCACAATGACAAAACCGGTTTCCAGATTGTTCATCTTAATGTATAATGGGACAACCGTTTCCTCTGTTCCATTCCTCTCCAAAAGCGATACCTCCTTGCCGAAAACATATAATCGTTCCTGCTCAAATCCTTTATGTTCGTTCTGCAATATGCACGAAAAATCAATCGGCTCCAGGCTCAATAGAATCTCCCTGGCCCCTGCTTCGTCTATCACGTAATCCAGAAATAAATCGATATTGTCCTGCCGCTTCGAATTTCTCGCAATTCTGTATCTGCCTTTTTTTACTGCATCCTTCACCTCCGAAAGATATGCTTCGATGTCCTTCCATGTAATGTTCAATATATTCTCCTCTTTAGGATATGATTGGATTTTTGATTTTCTCTATCATTAGATTAACCCAATGATAGGATTTTGTCAATACCCTATCAATAATATTCATACTCTTTTAATATCAGGTCTCCCACTCTCAATTATTCCAACTCCTCCAATTCCCTGATACTCTCAATAAAGTGCTGTTCTACCGGTGATAGCAATTCATCCTGCTTCTTCCGATACTTTTTATATTCCTCATGAGCTTTGTCAATCGCCTGTTTATGTGTCACACGGCCTTTTGTCTTCAAAATATCCCGTCTGGTCATTTTCAGGTAATCATCAATCGTCTCCAGCCAGTCCTTCATATACATCGGTTCATGCGCCAATGCCCTCACTTCCGCAATGTCAAGATATGCCGACACGATTTTATTTAGGGCATCCAGCTCAGCCTGCGTCAGATAATTCTTTGCAATTTCCGTATCAGAACGCTTGATCTGCTTCCCTTCCCATGAGGTCAGTCCCATATGTTCTTTTTCAGCATCTGCCCGTTGATAAACAATTTCTGCCGCCGTGTGTTTATGTGCCGCCCAGTGCATTTTATTTTGTACCTGTTTGAAGAATAGAACAGACGCTTCTGCGCTGGGATTGTAATCAATGCTTGTAGCATAGATTTCTAACACCTTTCTCCAAAAGACTTTTTCCGAAGAACGGATATCCCGAATACGAGCCAGCAGCTCATCAAAATAGTTTCCTCCGCCCAATCGTTTCAAGCGGTCATCATCCAGCGCAAACCCTTTTTTCATATATTCTTTCAGGATAGAACTTGCCCAAATACGGAACTGTGTACCCCGCAAAGATTTCACACGATAGCCAACAGAAATAATTACATCCAGATTGTAATACTCAATATCTCTGGACACCTGACGTCTGCCCTCCGTTTGAACCGTTGCAAATTTTGCAACAGTTGCCTCCTGTCTTAGTTCTCCCTCCGAAAAAATATTTTTTATGTGCCTGGATATCGTTGATTTATCTCGCTGGAACAACTCTGCTATCTGATCAAGCGATAGCCAAACCGTATCCTCATCAAAGGTGACTTCTATTTTTGTGAGTCCATCTTCGGTGGTATACATGATAATATTGGAGTTATTCATTTGCTTCACGCTCCTTACAAATATTCTCATGCCACACACGGTTAAAATCCGGATTATGCAATTTCCTCATTTATAAATTCTTCCTTTCCAGCCGATCCAGAATCCCGTCCACATCCACCCCCGGATGTGTCAGATACATCCTGCACACCTGCTCCGCAAATCTCTCGTCGATATGATTCCGGGCGGCAATCTCCGCAATCCTTCTTCCGGCGTCAACCTCCTTCATGATCTGCCGGACCAGCCTGTACATATCCTGTTCCGGAATCTTCATTTCTTCATCTGTGTTCGATGTTCCCATTCCCATTGCAGGTATGTCCAGACAATCAATCCTCTCCGTTTCCAACCGATGCTCAGCCGGATACAGCGTGAGAAGCATCATCGTGACCGGCAGGCGAAATCTCCTCGGCCCGCAGCTTCCCGGATTCAGACAGACTGTATTTTCCAGGCGCCCCACCTCATATTTATGGGAATGTCCGCAGATGATAAGATCCACTCCCGACAAATCCTTCCGGATCTGTTTTTTGTCATGGATCATATAAATACGGAATCCGAAGAGTTCTATTTCCAGCTCTTCCGGCAAATGCTCCAGCAGTTCCGCCCGTCCGGCTTCAAATTTATCTGCCCGAGCTTCAAATCCACCTGCCTTGGCTTCAAATCCACCTGCCTGAACTTCAAATCCACCTGCCCGACTGTCTTCAAATTCTTTTGCGCAAATCTTCACATCCTCCGCGCATTTCCGTCTCTCTGTTTCACGGGCATAAAACTCCCTGATCCGGCCCGAGTCCACATTTCCGCGAACCGCATATGTGTCTCTGATATCCCTGAGCTGTCTGAGAACCTCCGGCTTTCCAACATCTCCTGCATGCAGTATGATCTCGCAGGTTTTTAAAATCTCCGCCGTCTCCGGCCGCAAAATGCCATGTGTGTCTGAAATCACTCCGATGCGGTGTCCATCCATCCTGTTTTTCCTCCTGCCGCTTTCTTCTCCCTACATTTCTCGGTCTGCTCGCAAACTGTTTTTCCCTGCTGCGCGGACATTGTTTATCATTTCATACTATTTTTTCCAGATAAATCTTCCGCTCAGTTTCATATAATGCGCACAGCCGCATGAAGAATTTTGCCACTGTGTGGCTAGCGCAACACTCACGGCGGATTTCATCGGCTGTGAGTATCACGGTTCAGAACACCAATTCCTGCTGCTCCATCACTTCAATCTGCGACACCACCATGGTCTCCGGTTCATTTCCCCGCAGATGATTGGCCCGGAGGTACTGCATGCCGCTGCGCAGGCTCGCCGCGATCAGATTGAGCACGTAGATATTGTCAAACCGATTGTAAATGCTGTCCCCGCCAAGCCCGGTCAGGCAGATGAGCTGGGTGTTGGTCTTTTTCGCCACATCCATGAGGGGCTTCAGCAGATGGGACGCATTGGTCTGGGCAAATGGGTTGTCCATGAGCAGCACCTTTCCTTCGTTGCG
>CATLCV010000261.1 GCA_949893755.1 uncultured Lachnospiraceae bacterium
CCGGCTCTCAGAGCCGCTTTCAAATATAATGCTTTATAATCGATCAAAAAAACACCTTCTTTAAAACCTGAAAACAATTCTAACTGTACGGTTGGATGATCTAAAGATCATCCAACCTGCGCATCCCGATGATGTCACTGCTGATGTCAAACCGCAAAGAAAGGGCCTCCCCCTCATCAGGAAAGGCCCTCTCTCAATACAGAAAACCCTTGATATACAAGGGTTTCCACAAGGCTGCGGATGGTGGGACTTGAACCCACACGTAGTCACCTACGCAAGATTTTGAGTCTTGTGCGTCTGCCATTCCGCCACATCCGCTGATCCGGCTTGAAAAGTCCTGGACACGTTCTCTTCAAACCAGAATTAATCTTAACACATTCAATTCATTTTTGCAATACCTTATACCAGTTTTTTTCCGATCTCGAAGCAATCGAAGGTGGCAAAGTAGTCGGCAGGCGTCTCCGCGCGGCGGATCAGCTCCACGTTTCCATCCTCCTTCAGCAGAAGCTCCGCGGATTTCAGCTTTCCGTTATAATTATACCCCATGGCAAATCCGTGTGCTCCTGTGTCGTGGATGACCAGATAATCTCCCAGCTCGATCTCCGGGAGCATCCGGTCGATGGCAAATTTATCATTGTTCTCACAAAGGGAGCCTGTCACATCATACTGATGGTCGCAGGGCAGGTCTTCCTTTCCCATTACCGTAATATGATGGTACGCTCCGTACATGGCAGGCCGCATCAGGTTGACTGCGCATGCGTCCACGCCGATGTATTCCTTGTGGGTATGCTTCTCGTGGATGGCCTTTGTGACCAGGCAGCCGTAAGGGCCCATCATATAACGGCCCAGCTCCGTATAGATCTCCACGTCGCCCATGCCAGCCGGGACCAGCACCTCTTCGTAAACCCGGCGCACGCCTTCCCCGATCTTGCGGATATCGTTGGGCTCCTGGTCGGGCGTATAGGGAATCCCGATGCCGCCGGACAGGTTGATGAACTTGATATGCACGCCGGCCGCCTTCTGCAGCCGGACTGCCTGCTCAAACAGCACCCTTGCCAGCATCGGATAATAGTCGTTGGTCACCGTATTGCTGGCGAGAAATGCATGGATCCCAAATTCCTTTGCGCCCTTTTCCTTCAGGATACGGAATGCCTCCCCGATCTGTTCGGTGGTCATTCCGTATTTGGAATCTCCGGGGTTGTCCATGATATCATTGCTGATCTTGAACAGCCCGCCCGGATTGTAGCGGCAGCTGATGGTCTCCGGGATATGGCCGATGGTTTTTTCCAGAAATTCAATGTGGGTGATGTCATCCAGGTTGATAATGGCCCCCAGCCGGTCCGCCAGTTCAAATTCCTCCGCCGGGGTATCGTTGGAGGAAAACATGATGTCCGCCCCTCTTGCGCCGATGGCATCGGACAGCATCAGCTCCGTGGAGGAGGAGCAGTCGCACCCGCACCCGTATTCCTGCAGAATTTGGATCAAAAACGGATTTGGCGTAGCTTTTACCGCAAAATACTCTTTATATCCGGGATTCCAGGAAAATGCCTCCTTCAATGCTTTTACATTTTCCCGGATTCCTTTTTCATCGTATAGATGAAACGGGGTCGGGTAGGTCTTCGTGATCTCATCTAACTGTTCCTTTGTTACAAATGGAATCTTATTCATGGCTGCTCTCTCCTCATTGTTTTGCACTTTTCCAGTTTATCTTGCTAAAGGATCATTTACAGAAACACTATAATCGCAAACCTGAGAATTGTCAACCTAAAATATTACGATCCTATTACGATTCACGGCTGAAACGGCCGCCTTTAGCCCGCAATGGGGCTGTAACTTTGTCATTCCTGCTGCCATCCGAACAGATTTAAGAACTTTTGCTCCTCCATTCGTAAAATCCCCGAAAGTACCTGAAATAGAGGTATTTCGGGGATTGATACGAGTCCGGCAGTGCCGCGTCCGCATCAGATGATGATGCAGACCAGCCCCCCGTTGCTGTCGTTGACGATCTTCTGCATGGTATCCTGGAGCTTCACCTGGCTCTCGTCGTTGATCATGGTGATCTTGTTGCGCATGCCGTCCATTACCAGCTCTTCGATGGATTTCCCGAAAATATTGGTTCCCCAGACGCCCTCTTCCGTCTCGCTCTCCGCCTTGATGTACTCCACCAGATCCTGTGCCTGCTTCTCGCTTCCCACAATGGGGGCGATCTCCGTCTCGATATTGGCCCGGATCATGTGGATGGACGGCGCCTCGGAATGGATCTTCACACCGAACTTGTTGCCCTGCTTGATGATCATGGGCTCCTCCAGGGCGATCTCCTCCTTCTTCGGACTCACCACCCCGTAGCCCTTCATCTTCACATCCGCAAACGCGTCCTTGATCTGGGTGTACTCCTCCTTCATGGCGGCCAGCTCCTTCATCACGGAGATCAGCTCATACTCTCCCTGGATCTGGGTTCCGGTCAGTTCACTTAAGACTTCATAATAGAACTGCTCCGCAAACCGGATCAGGATGCGGATTTTTCCGGTATCCATCTCGATCTTGTCAACCAGGATTTTTTCTATGTACGGACTTTCCACCTCCGGGATCCCCGACGTCACGCTGCGGATGTCATCCAGCTCCGTCATCATGAACTTCACGGCCGCCAGCAGGTCCTGCTTGATCCGGTGCTCTCTGGAGAGCATTTCCACCCACTTGGGAACAAAAAATTCCACCTCGGAAATGGGAAATTCATACAGCACCTGGCGCATGATGTTGTTCACATCCTCCTCCTTGAGCTGCTCGCAGTTCACGGGAAGCACGGCGGTTTTGTATTTTTCCTCCATGGCGGCCTGCAGGGCCTGTGCCTCATCCGTATAAGGCTTGGTGCAGTTCAGCAAAATGATAAATGGTTTTCCGATGGACTGCAGCTCCTGGATGGTCCGCTCCTCCGCCGCCACATAGTTTTCCCGGGGCAGGTCGCAGATGCTGCCGTCCGTCGTGACCACCAGGCCGATGGTGGCATGGTCGTGGATGACCTTCTGGGTCCCGATGGCCGCCGCCTTTGTAAACGGGATCTCGTATTCAAACCAGGGCGTCTTCACCTGGCGTTCCGTGTCGTTCTCAATGTGCCCGGAAGCCCCCTCCACCATGAAGCCCACGCAGTCGATGAGCCGGATCTTCACCTCCACATCCTCCGAGAGCTGGATGGAGGCCGCGTCCTTGGGGACAAATTTCGGCTCTGTGGTCATGATCGTGGTGCCGGATGCCGACTGGGGCAGCTCATCCTTTGTACGTTCCCTGCTGTTTTCATCGGTCATGTTGGGAAGGACCAGCAGATCCATAAACCGCTTGATAAAGGTTGACTTGCCTGTCCGAACCGGACCGACCACGCCGATATAGATTTCCCCGTCGGTCCTTGCTTTCATATCCTTGTATAACTGAAATGAGTCCATAAAAATACCCCCTTGTTCTGCTGATAACAATGTATGCAGAAAAAAAGGGGGGTATGATAAATTTTTTTCAGGTCAGCGATTCTTCCCCTGCCGTCCGGTAGTCCGGCCTCTGTGTCCGGCCGCGGACATCCCATAAAATCCGCCCATAGCAGGAATCCGCCGTTTCCGTCAAAATGCCGTCCGCATCCGCATGGGCCTGCATCCAGGATAATATCTTCACGGCATTTTCCTTTGTATTCTCCGATTCAGGCAGCATATGCTCCATCAGAAATTCCACATATTCCTCATCCGGCTGCACCTGCACCTCCTGATGCCGGGTATCGTAGCTCGTTTCCGGACAGTATCCGGACAGAAACAGCACATTGAAGAGGGAATAGAACCACCTGCCGTTCCAGCGCTCGGACATTTCTTTTCCGAATACCTCTCTCATGATCCGTTCTCTCAGATGGTTCCGGCTGTAAATGTGCGTGATGCTGCAGCAGTATGCCCGGCTCATGGCCATGAATTTCTGCAGGCTTTCCCTGTCGCAGACCGCAGGGGTCATGGAGCAGAACACCAGGTCAAAAGCACGCTGGCAGCCTTCCTTTTCAATATCCATGGTACGGAAATCGCAGGCCTGCAGCCGGGCGTTCTGTATGCCTTCTTCTTTGAGATATTCCCTGCCGTAATGCACCATCCGTTCCGAAATATCCAGTCCCACGACGGAGCGCACCCTTCTGGCAAATGCCGCCGCGAACCGTCCGGGGCCGCAGCCGATATCCGCCACATCGTATTGGGCCTGAAGCATTCCCCGCCGTTCCAGGTAGTCCACTGCGGAACGGATCCGTTCATCGCCTTTGCGCCGGCTGACATATTCCTCATGCCAGAATTCGGCCCTCCTGTCCCACTTTTTCGCGGGATAAGCCGCATGCTCGGAAGCCCTTGATTCAAACAGTGAAATAAAATAGTCCAGGTCTGTTTTTCCAATCTGCTTTTTCATAAAATCCAGTACCTCTTCATATAAGTCGTCCCGGTTTTCCTCCGTAATGTAAAAGCACCGGCAGTTCGGATGGGACCTGACCGTCTCCAAAAAGGGAAATTCCTTATCCTTCACCGCCGCAATGACCGGCGCGCTGCCGTCCAGCAGGGAAAGGACCGCCCTGCAGAATCCGTTTTCCCGGGATTCCATGAATCCGATCTCATCCATCAGGACGATATGCCCCTCCGGAACTGGCGTCCAAAGCTTCCTTGCGTATCGGTCAAATGCCCCCTGGATCGTATGAAACCCGTCTTTTCCGCAGTGTCCCACCAGGTTTTCCGGGGTCTGCCTGTGAGGCCTCCTTGCATCATAGATATAGACCGGGCTTCCGAACCGCGCATCTGCCAATTCCTCTTCTTTTTTTGTTTCAAAGCCAAAAACAGGCTTGTCTAATTCTTTCAGTATACGCTGGATCAGCGTACTCTTTCCAACCCCGCGCGGACCGACGATCAAAGCATGTGTCATTTTTTCACGATTCCTTCCCTGTAGAAACTTTTCTAACCTGCCTTAAGTGCGCTGCAAAGCTGCGCACTGTCCGCCGCGCCAAAGGCCCGCTCCGGCAGTTCTTAAATCCTCCGCGGTTCCCTGACCGGAAGGCAGATGGTCCGGCTGACGCCGTAGCGGTCCGGCACCGTGATCACATCCATCTCGATGCCGTATACCGTCTCCAGGTTTTCGGGCGTGATCACCTGCCCCGGCTCTCCAAAGCCGGCTACCAGGCCCTCCCGCATCAGCAGCACTTTATTTCCGATAGAAGCCGGGTGCTCCGGGCTGTGGGTGGACATGACCACGCAGTATCCTTTCCTGGCAAGGTCAGTGATCACATCCATCAGCACCTGATGGTTTGCGTAGTCCAGATTTGCGGCCGGCTCGTCCATCACAAATACCCTGGCGGCCTGGCAGATGGCCCGGGCGATCAGAATCAGCTGCCTCTGCCCGCCGCTCAGGGAGGTATATTTCTGATTGGCCAGATGGGCCGCGTGAACCTTATCCAACGCCTCGAAGGCCGCTTCCCGGTCGATGCTTTTAGGAGCGTCAAACGCGGAAAAGTGGGAGGCCCTGCCCATGATCACCACATCCAGTACCGTATACGCGAAGATTGGAGTATGGTACTGGGGGATATAGGCCACCAGGTTTGCCAGCTCCTTTGGGGAAAGCGACCGGGTATCCTGTCCGTCGATGAGGATCCTGCCCCCCGTAACCGGGATCGACCCGAGCAGCAGGCGAAACAGCGTAGTCTTGCCGCATCCGTTGGGCCCCACCAGGCACAGAACCTCCCCGCCGTCCGCATGGCAGCTGACTCCCTTTACAATGTCCCCGTGTCCATAGCCGCCCCGCACATCCTGAATTTCCAGAAGCATTGGACTGTCACCCCTTTCTCTTAATGATGAGCGATACGAAGAACGGCGCTCCCATCACGCTGGTCACAACTCCCAGCGGCAGCTCCATGGACAGAACCGACCGTGCGATATCATCCATCAGAACCAGATATCCTGCTCCCAGCATCATACTGGCGGGGATCAGCCTCCCATAGTCCACTCCCACCAGCGCCCTTGCCATATGGGGAATCATCAGCCCCACCCAGCCGATCAGGCCGCCCAGGCAGACGGCCGATGCGCTCAGCAGCGTGGAGGCGGCGATAAAGATCAGGCGGTACCGCTTGATATGGATCCCAAGGCTCTTTGCCTCCTCTTCCTCCAGTGTCAGAAGATTGATGCGCCACCGAAACGCCAGGATCACGGTCAGCCCTGCCGCCATAGGCACCGCGCTCCAGCGGAAGGATTCCATATCCGTCTTGGTCAGGCTGCCCATCAGCCAGAACGTGATCTGCTGCAGTACGTCATTGGGGTCGGACACATATTTGATCATCGTAACGCCCGCATTGCACAGCGCCATCACCATAGAGCCGGTCAGTACCAGGCTCAGCGTCTGGGAATGGGCGGACTTCCGGCTGATCAGATAGGAAAAGGCCACAGCCAGGACTCCTCCCGTAAAGGCGCTAAGCTGGATGACCCAGGCCGCGCCGCCGTTTAAGATGGCAAAGGCTGCTCCCAGGCTCGCGCCGGAGGATACCCCCAGGATATCCGGCGATACCAGCGGATTGCGGAACATCCCCTGATAGGTGGATCCCGCCGCCGACAGGGAGGCTCCGATGAAGGCTGCGGACAGGATACGTGGAAGCCGGATATTCCAGAAAATCGTCACCGCCTGGGGCAGGATATCCCCCTGCCAGCCGAATCTTGATAAAAACGCTTTGATCACCTGTGCCGGAGACAGCGGGTAATAGCCCACCCAGA
>CATLCV010000262.1 GCA_949893755.1 uncultured Lachnospiraceae bacterium
CAAAGACCGGGGCTATGCGCTCCGTTTCGAGGGAAAATTAGGAGAAAAAAAACAATATACCGGCCGCATACTTGCAGTTGGCATTGCTTACAGCAAAGAGGATAAAAAACATAGCTGTAAAATAGAAATTTTAAGATAAGGAGCAGGGACTGCCGCGCTTTTTGGCAGCCGTTACGAATGAATCATGAATACGATCATCATGTGGATCATGGCGGCCGGCGCCGTCATCGGCGGTGTGGATAAAATCTTTGGAAACCGCCTGGGACTTGGAAAACGATTTGAGGAGGGCTTTCTGCTCCTGGGCACAACAGCCCTTTCCATGGCGGGGATCATCTGTCTGACCCCGCTTCTTTCCATGCTCCTGAAAGCGGCAGTCGTGCCTCTGTGCGATCGGTCCGGGCTGGATCCGGGGATTCTGGGCGGTATCCTGGCGATCGATATGGGCGGTTACCAGCTTTCCATGGAATTGGCTGGTATGCAGGATATTGGGAGATATGCGGGGATCATCGTGGGAGCCACCTTCGGGTGCACCATTACCTTCACGATTCCTGTGGGAATGGGAATAATCTCCGGGGAGGAACGCCCTCTGTTCGCTAAGGGGATGCTCATCGGACTGGGGATGATGCCGGTATCGCTACTCCTGGGCGGGCTGTTCTGCGGGCTGCGGGTGACGGAAGTCCTGTGCCTGAGCCTCCCCGTGTTTGCGCTGTCGCTGATGCTCATGGCAGGGATTCGGTTTTTTCCAGATCACACGATCCGGGGATTCGGATATTTTGCGGCAGGGATCGGATTTCTGACTACCGTCGGGCTGGTCGCCGGGGCGGTGGAATATATGACGGGCTTTCAGATCTTGAAAGGAATTGCGCCGATCGAGGAGGCGATGGCCGTGGTGTCCTCCATCGGGGTGGTGCTGCTGGGGAGTCTTCCTGTGGCGGAGATCCTGCGGCGGATCCTGGAAAAACCGCTCAACTGGATCGGAGGCAGGACCGGGATGAATGGGAACAGCGTGGCCGGGCTTCTCATGGGAATCGTCAGCCCGGTCCCTGCCATTGCCATGATGAAGGAAATGGACGCGCGGGGGAAGGTGGTGAACGCTGCCTTTCTGGTGTGCGGGGCTTCCGCGCTGGCGGCACATATGGGATTCGCCTATGGAACGGAACCGGAGCTTGTGGTACCGCTCCTGGTCTCCAAGCTGGCGGGGGGACTGTGCGGGGCGGGGGCGGCGGTGGTGCTCACCAGGAAGGGATGATATCCCGCTCATGGATTTCATAGTACCGCTTCACATTCCCTGTCCTAACTCCCCCAGCCTTTCCTTACTGTAGATCAGATTCCCGTCCACGCCGTCCGCCCGGTTCATGTGCTCATCCACCGCAAACGCGATATACGCCTGCTGCCCCATAAATTCGAACGGCACGTCATCTGTCTCCCCCGCCAGGACGGCATCGCACACCTGGATCACGTTCTGCAGGATCTCCCTTTGCACCTCCATCTGATGATGGCTGATGAACACCCGGTCATACTGCCCTTCCAACCGCTCCGCGATCCGGATCAGTTCCTCACGGTAGGCTCTCACCGGAAGCGTATTTTCATCAAACAGGAAGGTGAATTTATTGCAGGCATCCCCCAGGATCAGGATCCGTTCCTCGCGGACCAGCACGGTCATGGAGCCTTTTGTATGGCCGGGTAGCCCATAGATATCCACATGAATTCCGCCCAGGTCAAAGCAGTCCCCATCCTTCAGATCCTGAAAATCCATGGGTGAAGGAGGCACATAGTCCGCCTCGTCAAAGTCCGGCAGCTTCCCGTTCAGCCCGCCCCGGATATAGCCAATCCGCTCCTCCAGAGGGGACATCTGCTCATAAAGCTCCCTGTCCGCATGATTCATAAATACCCGGTCAAATTCCGGCGCGCCCAGGGCATGATCTAGGTGTCCGTGGGTCAGGATCACCGTCACCGGCTTCTCTGTCAGCCCTTCCACGAACCTCCGCAGCTGCCCCACCCCCAGGCAGGAATCTACAAGCACCGCTTCCTTTGCTCCCCCAATCAGATACAGAAGCTCCCCTGTCATACTGCGGATGCAGGTCACTGTGTCTGTTACCTTTTCTGCTGTGTAATATTCTACCATTCTCTGTCCCTCCTATTGAACATTTTCCAACTGTACAGTTGCAATCCGAAATCCCAGTCTTATGCTATTATAATCTGTCACCAATTTCCGTGAGGAAATTGATGACCTGCTTGCGCATCAGCACAATTCCTATTATACTACAATAAAATCGAGGTTTTGAATGAGCCGGTTGGAGGCTCTTTCGGTCATCCATCCGCACCTTACATTAACCTTCCAACCTCAGCAATTCCTCCGCCAGCGCGTCCACCTGATCCGTCGCAAATCCCATATAGAACAGCTCTCTCAGCCCGGTCAGGTTTTCATGCAGAAACTCCTCGTCCCCCTGATCCAGCAAAAATTTCAAGAACGGGGTATGCTTCCCGATGGCTTCCATCGCCCTCGCATCGTCCACCATTTCCACAAACAGCGTCTTCTTATCATAAAGCGCATTCATATTCCTGGTCGGCTGATAGGTATACTCATGTACCCCGGCTCCCACCTCAAAAACCTCTTTGTTCGAAGCTGGAGCAAAGGGCAGTCTCACTTCCGCAGAGCATCCAAAAGGCACTTCTACAAGGACATTGACTGAGCCATCCTTCCCGATCTTCCACTCCGACCGGTAGGTTCCGTATACCGAAGCATAGGACAGTCTGGCAAACCCCAGCTTTTTACTGATCTGCGGCGCGATGGAGGCTTTCCGAAATCCCGGCTCCAGCGCTTTCAGCCCGGCCACATCCCGATACAGGTATTCCACAACCGCACCGAACGCGAAATGGTTCAGGGAGTTCATCATGGTTCCGCTCATGGTGCCGTCCTCCAGAACCGAATTCCAACGCTCCCAGATGGTGGTGGCTCCCAGGCCGATGCAGTGCATCCATCCCGGATACTCCTCCTGGGTCAGGAAATAAAGCGCCTCCTGCTCCATACCGTTCTCGGCCATCACCCTGCACATCAGCGGCGCTCCCACAAATCCGCCTTTCAGCTTATAGCAGTCTTTGTACAGGCGGGTTCGGAAATCCTCTACGAGGCGTTCCTTCTCCCGGTAGATCCCGCTGTAAAGCGCCGTGATATAGCCGGTTTGGGTATCCACGGCCAGCTTTCCGCTCTCCGTAAAATACTCCCGAAGGACCGCCTTACGGATCTTCCCGCTCAGTGTGCTGTAGTGGGCGCAGTCCTCCGTATAGCCCAGCACTCCTGCCGCGTCGGATACCATTTTCGCAGACATGGAATAATAACAGGAGGCGATAAAATAATCATCCGTCCCGCCCTTCATGCTCTGCTCGCTGCGTCCGTCCAATGCCAGCCAGTCTCCCATCTGCGCGTTGAAGTTAAACAGATACTTGCGTCCCCGCGTCGCGTCGTCACGATCGATCCTGTCCACCCAGTCCTTCATCATCGGGTAATAGGCTTCCAGTGCCTTTTTATCCGCAAACCGCTCGTAGAGCACGGTCGGAAGAAATGTTGCGATATCCCCCCACACCGCCGCATAAGCCGCATTTTCCGAGTCCAGTACCGGGATCACCCCCGGCAGGATCCCTTCCAGCTTGACCTGTTCCATACGCAGGTCATGGAGAAACTTATTGTAAAATGCCGCCGTATTCATATGATAACTGGCGGTGCCGGAAAATACCTGGGCGTCCCCGGTCCAGCCCAGCCGCTCGTCACGCTGGGGGCAGTCTGTCGGGAAATCAATACTGTTGGATTTCTGTCCCCATTTTGCATTCGAGAAAAGCCGGTTCACATTTTCATGCCCAGTCACGAGGAAACCGGTTTCTTCCATTTCAGAGTAAAGTGCCTTTCCGCAGAAATCTTCCGGATCCACTTCCCCAGTCCAGCCGGTCACACGGACATAGCGGAAGCCAAAAAAGGTAAACCTGGGTTTCACGATTTCTTCCCTGCCATCGGAAACATACACGAACTGGGATTTTGCCCTGCGGTAATTCTCTTTGTAAAAATTCCCCTGCTGAAGGATCTCGCCAAAATCCAACACCACCCTTGTCCCCTTTGGGAGAGCTGCTCGGAATTGTACATATCCTGCGAAATTCTGTCCGAAGTCCAGAACAATCTCCCCCGCAGGCGTATGGATGACCTGTTGTACAGGCATGGACTCATGCTCTGTGACCGGAACGCTGTACCGCTCTGTAAGAGAGCCTTCCACGCCGCCCGTCACAGGCGTCCTTTTCGAATTGTCCCTGCCCTCCCACAGCAGGCGGTTGATAGCCTCCCCGTCATAGATCCCATCGCCGTCCTCCGTATCCGAGCCGCGGTAAAGCCAGCTCTCATCGGAAGCAATCACATCCTGTGACCCGTCCGCGTATTTCAGATGCAGCTCCGCGATCATCTGATATTCACTGCCGTAAATACCGGATGTATAAGAAAGCCCGAAGGCCCCTTTATACCAGCCGTTTCCCAGCTCCACGCAGAGAGTGTTATCCTCCCGGATCTGATCTGTCACGTCGTAGGTCTGGTACTGGACTTCTGTGTGGTAGTCGCTGAAATAGGGAGTCAGCGTCTCATTTCCTACTTTTTTCCCATTCAACGCCGCCGTGTACATTCCAACTCCGGAAATATACAGCCGTGCGGCCGTCACATCTCCCCGCGCGGAAAATGCCTTTTCAAATATGGGATGGAACCGGTCTTCTGGCTGAGGTTTGATCCAGCTTCCCAGCCATGGCTCCTCCCTCTTTGCAGTCTCAAAGTACGCACATTCTTCACTGACCGCCTCTTCCCCATTGTCGCCCCTGACGCTTACCCGCACATAATACCTGGTCCTGCATTTCAGGCGGATCTTTAGCTCCTCGCCTGCCGAATCCAGATCCGCGCCCTCCTTGGCGCAGATGATATT
Organism: uncultured Lachnospiraceae bacterium; assembly: GCA_949893755.1. Classification (GTDB taxonomy): domain Bacteria; phylum Bacillota; class Clostridia; order Lachnospirales; family Lachnospiraceae; genus Schaedlerella. Next base: position 4,950 of record CATLCV010000262.1, read on the forward strand.
CGCAAATTGCGGATCCTCTGAGACTTCAAGCTTCACATGTTCCGCCTTTTTCGCCTCTGTGTCCGTCACCAGCCACGCGGCACGGATACTGTCAAACGCATAGCCCACAGGGTTGGTCATTCCGTTAATTTTTATTTTACTGATCTTCATATGTTTTCTCCTCATATTGTCTGCTTCATCATGCATTTACTATAATCAAAAAATCTGCCGAAAGCAATAACGGACAAGGACACTCGCTTTAACCTGTGCGGACATTGTTAACAGGATGCTTGCTTTTCTCAGACTGAGATGATACGATAACACAAGACATACACGCATGGCTCGTTGCTTCACGAAAATAGTACAGGCTTTTTTGCCGCCGGAAAAAGGAGGTTTTTTATGTATCAGATTCCACCGCTTGACCGCGATGAACTGCGGTTTAAAAGAGCATACCAGGCATTTCCGGAGGCTCGTCTTGATGAGGCGAAAACCGTGCAGGAGATCAACCTCCTCTGTCCGGAGCTTGACGTGGTCGATCATTCGACCCCCTATCAGCCTGCGGATTCTCTCCAGGAAAGCCATTTTCCGCAGTTTCTGGACATCGCGGTGATTCCGCACAAACGGTATTCGCCTGCTTTTCTGCACTCCCACACGTTTTTTGAGATCGTCTGTGTCCTGAACGGAACCTGCAAAAATATCTTCGCCAGCCAGACACTGGAGATGAAAGCCGGAGAGATCTGCATCGTAGCGCCCACCGCCGTTCATGCCCTCAGCGCGTTTGGCGAGGACTGCGCCATCTACAACCTGGCCGTAAAAAGCAGTACCTTCCGCAGAACCTTTTTGGACGCGCTGCCCCAGCAGGGGACGCTGTATGCTTTTTTCTCCCGGGCGCTGCATCAGCCCGGCACAGAATCGTACCTGTATTTCAAAAAGCCCTGTGATCCGGTGCTGCATGGGCTGATCGAACAGATGCATCAGGAATATCTGCAGCAGGAGAGCTATTACAACGCTCTGTTAAATGCGCTACTGACCACTTTTTTTATCCAGCTTTTGCGCAAGCATGAAAAAACGATCATTGCCGGAAATCCTGCCGGAAAAAAGCAGGAAGAAAATATCATTTTTATTTTGAAATACATTGAGCAGCATTTGAATACGATCACGCTGAAAGAGCTGTCTGCCTTTTTTAATTACAGTGACCGGCAGATCACCCGGATCCTGAAGGACTATACCGGGAAAACCTTCACGGAGCTGCTCCAGGAATCCAGGCTTTCCAGAGCCTGCGAGCTGTTAAAGCAGCCCAATGCTTCCATACATTCTATTATTGAAACTGTCGGGTATTCCAATGCGACTTACTTTTACAGCCTGTTCCAGAAGCAGTACGGCCTGACGCCTACGGAATATCGGAAGAAGTACCTGACCGAGGCTGAGGTGATCGTATGATGAATGCGGAAAACCTGTCACGGGCAGGCTTCGCGTATGCGTTGGTATACAGTGAAACGCGCTTCAGACTTTTTTCTTCTGAAGCGCGTTTTTATACTATGTGTTTACGATTCTGTTTCTTCTACCGTTTTCATTGACCCGCAGTTTAGGCATCCATAGACCATATTTACAGCAATCCTGTTATAAGGAACTATTGATAAATAGATTTATACTTCATCTCCCGTACGCATTTTTTCCAGGTCGCGCTCACAGTGATAGAACAGGTGCAGGATCACGAAGATGACCGCAACCATGATCAGCGGCAACCAGTTATACATAAAGTTGATCGCTGTAGTAACGCTCTCCGGCTGACG
>CATLCV010000263.1 GCA_949893755.1 uncultured Lachnospiraceae bacterium
ATCCCGCCCTTAAAGGTCAGCCTGCCGATCGGAATCTCGTTTTTTACGTTCCAGGCATTGTCTTATGTCATAGATGTATACCGGGGCCAGGTGAAGGCGCAGAAAAATTATGGAAGTATGCTGCTTTATATTTCGTTTTTTCCGCAGCTGATCGCCGGACCGATCGTAAAATATCATGATATCGAACAGCAGATCTCAAACAGAACAACCGATGTGAAAGAGATCGCGGCCGGATTCCGCAGATTTATCGTCGGCTTGTCCAAGAAGGTTCTGCTTTCCAATACGGCTGCGCTGGCAGCGGACGCGGTATTTGCCGCGGAACTGTCCCAGGTCAATATTCTGTCTGCGTGGATCGGGGCGGTGTCCTATCTGTTCCAGATCTATTTTGATTTTTCCGGTTACAGTGATATGGCCATCGGACTGGGGCATATGTTTGGCTTTACCTTTCAGGAAAATTTCAACTACCCGTATATTTCCGGCAGTGTACAGGAATTCTGGCGCAGGTGGCATATTTCATTGTCTACCTGGTTTAAGGAGTATCTGTATATCCCTCTCGGAGGAAACAGAAAGGGCGCCGCGCGTACCTGCATGAACAAGCTGATCGTGTTCTTCTGCACCGGGCTGTGGCATGGGGCGAACTGGACATTTGTAGTGTGGGGGCTGTATCACGGCCTGTTTTTATTGCTGGAGGGAATCCTTCCGGTGAAAAAACTGCCCAGAGTGCTGGGACATCTTTATACCATGCTCGCCGTGTGTACAGGATTTGTGATCTTTCGGGCAGATACGCTGTTCCAGGGAGTTTCCCTGATCGGGAAGATGTTTGCCGGGATGTCCTTCGGGCCGGAGGCCATGAGCTTTGCCCTGCGGCAGATGAACCCTCTGCTGGTGCTCACCCTGGCAGTCTGTGTATTGGCATCCTGTCCGGTCAGACAATGGGGAAGCCGGCTGGCAGAGAGATCAGGAGGCGCCGCGGAGCTGATTTTCAGGCCGGGCTCCTATGTGTGTACGGTCGTGCTCCTGGTATTGTGTATGCTGAGCCTGTCCGGGGGGACCTATAATCCGTTTATCTACTTCCGGTTTTAGAAAAGGAATGAAGTGAATGAGACGATGAAAAAGAAAACCTGGTACCTGATCTATATAGCGGCTGTCCTCATTCTGGTTCTGGTTCCGTTTGCGGGAATGAGCGTGGCAGCCACCAATGAAACAACAGAAAACAAAGAACTGGCAGCATTTCCAGAGCTTCGGATTGACGGGGGATGGAATCTCCGGTTTCTGGGAGAACTGGGTACGTATTTTGAAGAGCATTTTGCGTTTCGGCAGGAGCTGGTGGCGGCCAATGCGCTGCTGAGGGGGCGCCTTCTGGGCGTGTCGGCCTCGGACCAGGTGCTGGTGGGGAAGGACGGCTGGCTCTATTTTACGGGGACTTTGGATGACTATCTGGGAGAGAACCAGATGTCAGACAAGGGACTTCGGAACGCAGTCAGCAACCTCTCTCTGATGCAGCAGCACATTGAGGAGAGGGGGAGCCGGTTTGTGCTTACCATTGCCCCCAATAAAAATTCCCTGTATGACGGCAATATGCCGTCCAATTACCTGCGGGGAAGGGACAATAACCGGGTCCGCATCGATGCCCTCCTCAAAGAGGCGGGGATCCATTATGTGGATCTGTATGAGGCCTTTGAAGAATCGGAGGAATGCCTGTATCTGCAGGAGGATTCCCACTGGAATAACAAGGGAGCGCTTCTGGCATGCAGCAGGCTGCTGGAGGGACTTGGCCGGGAATTGGACGCATCTTCCTATTCTTCCTGCGAGGTCAGGAAGGAACAGACCGGAGATCTGGCAGAGATGCTTTATTCCGTGGCTGCGGAGCCGGAGGAAAATATTTATTATGACCGGATCCCGATCTATGCATATGTTAATGACGTAAAAAGCACAGAGGAGGATTGGATCGAGACCATCAATCCAAACGGACAGGGAACGCTTCTCATGTTCCGGGATTCCTTCGGAAATTCCATGCTTCCTTTTCTGGCAAATGAATTTGAGCATGGGTATTTTTCCCGCCTGGTGCCTTACAATCTGGGAAATCTGGATCAGTATCGTCCGGAGTATGTGATCGTGGAACGGGTGGAGAGGAGAATTTCCTTTTTTGCGGAACAGCCCCCTGTCATGGAGGGGCCGGTACGGGTGCCGGAGAATCTGACTGCGGCGGCAACCGATACCACATGTTCCATCAGAGAGGACGGCTCCTGGTATGTGGTTGAGGGGAGACTGGATCCGGATTTTGTAAAAATGGATTCGCGGATCTATGTATCGGTCCGGACAGAGGACGGGGAGGCCGTTACGCGTGAGGCGTTCTGCACTTCGTCAATGGACGAAGAGGGGTGGAATGATGACGGATATCAGCTCTATCTGAAACAGTCGTCCCTCCCGGAGGGGAAGGTGCATATGGATATCATTCTCGTAAACGGCGATACCCAGACAAACTTCCGGACAGAAGAGCTGAAAAGATAAAATACGGACCGGACGGTCCCGGTGAAAACAGACAAAGAATGAGAGTTACGGAGGATACGATCAGATGAAAAAGAGAACTTTTACAAGAATTTTGGTGATTGGGACAGCCTGCCTGGTTCTTGGATGCGGAAAAAAGGAAGAAAGCACACAGGAAGCGAAAGAACCGGAAACAAAGATCAGTGAAGAAAAGGAGGTGGAAAAGGAAGAAGAGACAGAGTACAAAACCATAGGAGAAGAATCCGGGGATGCCCTCAGGATTTTGCTGACCAACCAGACGGGAGGAGAGATCATCGGCCTGTCGGTGAAGGAATCAACCGCGAAGGAGGCATCGGACAATCTGCTGGACGAGGGAATGCGGATCGAGGAAGAGGAAACGGTATGCTTGTATTATACGCCGGAGGAAGGCGATCCGGCAGAAGATTCAAAGACTCCGGTCACATATGACTTAAGCCTCTCATATGAGGATGAACAGGTGGTTGAGATCACGGGGCTTGAACTGGAGGATATGGAAGAGGCAGAGCTGTATTTTGAAGATGAGGTTGGATATGTAACATATAAGAGTGCAGATTCAGGAAAAGAAGTCAGCACAAAAGAGACGGCGCTTGCGCTGAAGGCACAGAAAGAGGCCCAGGCTGCTGCGGAGAAGGCAAAGAAGGAAGAGGCAAAAAAAGAAGAGGAACGCAAAGCGGCCGAGCAGGCCAAAAAAGAAGCGGAGGCGGCTGCCGCCGCAGAGGCACAGGCTCAGGCCCAGGCGCAGTATGAACAGCAGTATTACGAGGAGCCAGTTTATCAGGAGCCGGTTTATCAGGAGCCGGTCTATGAAGAACCGGTTTATCAGGAGCCGGTTTACGAACAGCCGGCTGATTCCGGCGGACAGGATGTCAGCCAATCCGGGGAAAGCTGTCTTGGCGGACAGGGAGTACTGCGGTATTAATAATATCGGTATAGGGAGAATATAAAAATGAAAAAGACAAAGATTGTATGTACGATGGGTCCGAGTACGGACGACAAAGAAGTATTGCGCAGTATCATCCGGGGCGGGATGGATGTGGCACGTTTTAATTTTTCCCACGGCACCCATCCGGAGCAGAAGGCAAGGATGGACATGCTCAAGCTGATCCGGGAGGAGGAGCATTCCAATACGGCAATTCTGCTCGATACGAAGGGACCGGAGATCCGTACCGGTGTATTGAAGGACGGTAAAAAGGTAAAACTGGAGGCAGGGGCTATGATCACGCTGACTCCGGAAGAGGTTGCGGGGGATGCGCAGAGGGTATCCATCACATATGACGGTCTGGCGGAGGATGTGGACCGGGGAAAGAAGATCCTGATCGACGACGGCCTGATCGAGCTGGAAGTGATGAAAAAGGACGGTAAGGATATCCAGTGCCGGATCATCAACGGAGGCGAGCTGGGTGAGCGCAAGGGGATCAATGTACCCAATGTTCCGGTGCGGCTTCCGGCCATTACGGAAAAGGACAAGGAAGACATCAAGTTCGGGGTGGAGCAGGACATTGACTTTATTGCGGCCTCCTTTGTACGGAACGCGGAATGCATCCTGGAGATCAAGGCATACCTGAAATCCCTGCATGCACAGTATATCCCGATCATCGCCAAGATCGAGAATGCGGAAGGCATCCGCAACATTGACGAGATCATCCGCGCGGCGGACGGGATCATGGTAGCCAGAGGAGATCTGGGCGTGGAGATTCCGGCGGAAGAGCTGCCCTACCTGCAGAAGATGCTGATCCAGAAATGCAACAGTAATTTTAAGACAGTCATTACGGCGACCCAGATGCTGGATTCCATGATCCGCAATCCCCGTCCCACCCGTGCGGAGGTGACGGATGTGGCCAATGCGGTCTATGACGGCACGGATGCGGTGATGCTGTCCGGCGAGACGGCTGCTGGAAAGTATCCGCTTGAGGCATTGAAGATGATGGTCCATATCGTGGAGAACGCGGAGGAGCATCTGGATTATGACAGGCTGCTCTCCCAGGCCGGCGATCATCTGAAATCCAGTGTGTCCACGGCGATCGGATATTCTTCCGTGCTGGCGGCGTCCAATCTGAATGCAAAATGTATCATCACGCCGTCTGTGTCCGGTGCGACCACACGGTATGTATCGAATATGAAACCGCGGCAGGAGATCCTCGGCGTAACGCCCAGCGACCGGGCGCTCCGCAGGATGTCCATTTACTGGGGCGTCACTCCGCTGAAATCTCTGGAATTCAGCACAACGGATGATGTCTGCAACGGCGCCATCGAGCTTGCACAGGTAAAACAATTTGTGGACACGGGAGATATCGTTGTCCTTACGGCAGGGATGCCGTCACCGAATGTACGGGAAGAGATCGGCGGGGTTAGCAATATGATGCGGATTGCCACGATAGAATAAAGGCAGGAAAATCCTCTGAATTCCCCGTTTGGCGGGGGAGTCAGAGGATTTTATGCGGCACATGTGTTACAGGGCTGACTGCGGACTGCCGCAAAGCAGAATGTATCATTTTGCACGGCGGCAGTTTCCGGGAGTGCTCTTGGATGAAATGAGGTGAAACATGAAGGGACTGCGGTGGATCGCAGGCGGAGCGGCCTCCGTTGCGGCGGTTGTCATTCTGCTGATCTCCGGCTTTCAGGCGGCAATGTATGCGGATTTCGGCGTTTATGAGCGGGAATATACAAAATATCAGGTGCTGCGGGAATTGGATATGGAGATGGAGGACGCAATGTATGTGACCCGGGAGATGATGGCATATCTGAAAGGGGACAGAGAGCGTTTAAGTGTGGTAACTACGGTAGAAGGCACAGAGCAGGATTTTTTCAATGAACAGGACCGCCTGCACATGGATGACGTGCAGGGGCTCTTTCTCGGCGGCCTTGCCCTGCGAAGAGGGGCGTTCGCTGTCCTTGCGGCAGCCCTTGTATTTTTGGCGGCAGCATGCAGGAAGGAGATGTGGAGGACTCTGGCCCGAAGCTTTCAGGCAGTGCTGGGGATCCTGGCGGCTTTGATCCTGTTTCTGGGAATTGCCATGGCGAGGAATTTCAATGCGGTATTTACGAAATTCCACGAGATCTTTTTTGACAATGACCTCTGGATCTTTGACCCCGCAGAAGATTATATGATCCGGATGCTTCCGGAAGGACTGTTTTTTGATATGGTGATCCGGATCGGAGGGATTTTTCTGGCAGGACTGGCCGTGCTTCTGATCCTCAGCATCGTATTATATACGGTCAGGAGCGGGAAGGCGGGAAGCGGCGGCAACAGGGAGGAAAAGGCAGAAGAGGAACGGCTTGGATAGATTTTTCGGAACTGTTCAGAGCAGATGGGATTTCTTACATTAAAGGAGGAGAACTGATATGGGTAATGTAAAGCGGGTATATGTGGAGAAAAAGGCGGACTTTGCCGTACAGGCAAAGGAGTTGAGGCATGAGATCAGACATTATCTTGGAATCGGGACGGTGACAGGGGTACGGGTGCTGATTCGCTATGATGTGGAAAATGTTTCCGATGCTTCTTTTGAGAAAGCGTGCAGCGGCGTATTTGCGGAGCCTCCGGTGGATCTTTTGTACCGGGAGGAGGTTCCGGTGCAGGAAGGGGACAGAGTCTTTTCCGTAGAGTTCCTTCCGGGACAGTTCGACCAGAGGGCGGATTCCGCGGAGCAGTGTATCCGGTTTATCAAGGAGGATGAAAAGCCGGTCATCCGCACGGCAACCACCTATGTGATCCAGGGGACGGTGACAGAAGAGGAGTTTACAGCCATTAAGAATCACTGCATCAACCCGGTGGATTCCCGGGAGACCGGGCTGGAGAAGCCGGATACGCTGGTGGCGGTATTCGAGGAGCCGGAGGATGTGAAGATCTTTGAGGGATTCCAGGATATGCCGGAGGAAGAGCTGAAGGCATTGTATGATTCTCTGGGACTGGCCATGACGTTTCAGGATTTCCTCCATATCCAGAATTATTTTCACGGGGAGGAGCACCGGGATCCGTCCATGACGGAGATCCGTGTGCTGGATACCTACTGGTCCGATCACTGCCGCCATACCACGTTCTCTACGGAATTAAAGAAGGTGTCCCTCGGCGAAGGGGATTACAGGGAACCGATCGAGAGCACCTACAGACAATACTTAAAGGATCACAGTGAGATCTTTGCCGGCAGGGAGGACAAGTTTGTCTGCCTGATGGATCTGGCGCTGATGGCCA
>CATLCV010000264.1 GCA_949893755.1 uncultured Lachnospiraceae bacterium
CCCCATCACCTCCACGGTGGTCCTGGAATCCAGGTTCCCGGTAGGCTCATCGGTAATCTGTACCCCATCCCCTTTATGCCTTGAAAATACAGGCTTTAACGGTATGCACATTTGTGTAATGTGTCACTTTTCCCAAAAGTCCCTAAAACTACCTAAAAAGCGGACACTCCCCTTCCCGGCAGTTCCCGCTTTCAACTCTTTATCTTCTACTAAACCACAGGCGTGCCACCGCATACCTCTTGATTCATGATTTCCTCTGTTCAGCGGCAATCCTCGTTCCGCTGTATTTTTCTTTTCGTCTGTCCGGGGCTGTTCTTTTTCTTCTGCCTTTCCCATTTTTTTATGGACAGCATCTCAGATATTTCATCTATATTTTCCCTTTCCTTTTTCCAGATCCGCACTTCTTCAAACAGCGAATAGATCATCCTCCGCATCCTTTGAAATGCTTTCTGCTCCGGTACCCCGACCGTAAGGTACACTGCCTCCGTTTTCTCAGCACCCCCGTCACAGCTGTAAAATTCGATACATTCACCCCAAATCTTGTATGCTCCCGTTTCTACAGTTTCCTGCCTTCCATCAACAAGAATCCGATAATTGGTAAGATCAAGGATTTCGTAATGTGCTTGCAAATCCTGCCAGGGAACATCCTCATACTCCAGACAGCGATCCAGATATTGTTCCGGTGTAAAATACAGCTGGATGGAATGCGGAGGAGTGATCTCCTCATTTAAAGATGTGAGTCTTTCTAATACGATTCCCATTTGAAATCCCGCCGGAGGTTTTAGATCGATCACTGCATATTTTTTCTTTTGCTTTTCATCTGCTTCAAAAAATGCCGTATCCGCCATCAAAATATGTCCGGGACATTTTGCCTTATACTGTTCCTCTAGCATAATGTTTATTTCCTCCTTCATTCCAGCATGTTATGTTTCAGCGACTTTCCACACAGCACCCGTCTGGTACTTTATCTTCAACAGAACCACAGGCATGCCACTGCATGCCTCTTGGTTTCCATATTATTTTCTATGTTTATTTTATGACTTCAATATACTCAAATTTCTCTTATTCAGTAACTTCTGCTGTTTCTCATTCTGCTGCTTTAATTCCATATTTTCTTTTTTCAGTTCCTTTATTGTCTTTTCTAATAACTCGATCCGGTTCTCCATCGCCAGATCAAGAATCTTTCTTTTGCTGTCTACCATCCCTGCCTGGAGATCCAGTGCCCGGTCTATCTCTTTCCGCACCGTAGCGTTTTTATAAAAGAAGCCCCTCGACAGCCCTGTTTTTTTCATCAGCTTCGGAATGGTTACCTTTTCTTCGTCTTCGATCATCTCCCTGATAGCGCTTTTCGCTCTTGATATCTTTTCTTCACTAACTTTCCGGTTCCGCTCAATCATGTTGTCGTACTTGCTCATATTCTTCGCCCCATCCATCTAAATATTTTTCTATCAGCCTGCTTTTTCGCTCTCTGACTTCTCTCGTTTCATCCGCCACAATCTGCAAACTCATTCTCCTATAATACTTCACATTCTTTATACTCCGGTGTCCAAGCAGCTTTGCGATCGTCCAATCATCATAATGCATTTCTGTCAGACGGATTCCATAGCAATGGCGGAACATATGGGTGCCAAATCCGAATAACTGCCCTTTATCATCCCGAAGGTCTTCTTTTTGTATCATTGCCATAACCCGATTCTGTACCGTATTATACTGCATGGGCCGTTCCGGGTTCTTCTCATTTACAAAAATAAATTTTGTTTCCCCGTACTTCCTTCTAGTATACTGAATGGCTTTCTGTATCAGCAACTCCAACTCCGCGCTGATCGGTTTTACAAATGTATTTGTTTTCATCTGTTGGATGCGTATCATCGGTCTTCCTTCCTGCTCATACAGGCAGTCCGTCTGCAGCGTGAGAGTGTCGGATATCCTTGTTCCAAGCATCTGGTGAATGACCATCAACCGGCACATCTGTTCTTCCATTTTTACAAATACCGCATTGAATCTTTTCAGTTCTTTATCACTATAAGATTTTAGTTCGGTTCTGGCGGAATACGGGATATCTGTATTCAAAAATAATTGTTCCAAATGGCGGTATCCGTATATTTTTCCGATAGTTTCAAGCACCGCTCTTAATCTTGTCAGGTCGCTCCTGAAATTATTTACCCCTGTATCCTCTGTCTGTAGGAAAATCAAATATTCTTCCAGAATCTCCCTGCTGATTTCACTACAGGATTTTATCTTTGGATAATGCGTGTTAAGGTATACCGACATTCGGCGCATTGCAGTCAGTTCTTTACTAATCGTAGCAATTGCTTCATATTGCAAATGCCGGAATATGGATTTCTTTGTTTCCTCTTTTATAGACATCTGTATGATTTTGGAAAAATTCAATGTTTTAAAATTTTTGATCATATTTGAGTTGAATGATACACCAATCTTACTTAAGTCCCATACATCTTTCTCCATTTCAAGCCGGGTATCCTTAGCTTCTGTAAAATAATATATCTTCCGAAAATATGTGATGATATTTGATGGCGTAATTTTTTCTTTTCCATATACAGTAATACCTTGTATCGTTCTTATCTGCCCTTGCAGCATAAGCCATGCGTTCAGTCTTTTCAGCCATTCCTCTAATGTTTTTTCCTGGAAGCTGTCCACCCGGATATTCTTTTCTTCCATGAATCGGCAGATACGATTGTATAAGTTCCGCTCTGAAACTACAGTCGACAATGCCATCATCTTTCCACGATCTAATATAAATTGCCGGAATTCTATCCGCATTCCTTCCGTGGGAAGTTTCGTTAGGTCAAATTCCCATTTTGGATTCACTTTGTCTCTCTGTTTCTGGGATGCTTTCAAGTAGCATTCCAGTTCACAAATGTAAATTTTGTCCTCCATTCCGTTCTCCCTTTATCAGCCCTGATGCCAGGCTTTCCTCCTGTTGGTTGAAAAATTCTTCATTTGCGGCATCCAGTCTTCTCGGCATGTAATCAATATACTGCCTGGTCATATCTTCATAGTCATGGCCAAGATAGTCTCTCACCGCCTGTATGGACACACCGCTTTCATAATACTCCGTTGCCACAGCGTGGCGGTAATCGTGGGACTTAAACAGGTATTCCCCTCCCGCGATCTGATTCTCATCGCATAATCTCAGCATCTGACTCCGAAAGGTTGAATAAGAGTATGCACCGCCATTCTTATTTTTGAAAAGATATTCTTCCGGTCGAATTTGATACTTTTCAATATATACTTTCATCAGCCTGTATAACGTCTCCGGTATTGGGATCCGTTTGTAATTTTTCATTTTAATCTGATATACCTTAATCCAGGCATCGCCATTTTTCCATTCATAGGCATCGCCCTCCAACGTGCATACCTCGCTGCAGCGCAGCCCCACACACCATAAATGCAAAAACATCAAACGGATATGTTCTGGAAAACGGTACAGCTTTGAAACAATTTCCTCGCATACTTCCTCCTGGACGCTCCTGTCATGGTGTACCGGATTTTCTTTTTTCTGGAACAACTCATACTGAAATGGTATTCTCTTGATGTGCCCTTTTACCAGAAGAAAATTGAAAAAATGCCGGATATTCGATAGCTGACCATTAAATGTTTTTTCAGCAACCGCTTTTTCCCTAAGCCTTTCTAAATACGACTGTATCTCTTCTTCCGGCATTTCACAGATGTTTTTATCTTCCTCATCAAATGTCTGGAGCAGGTTCCGGATCTCAAGGAATTTGGTTTGTATGCTGCTTAGAGACATATCTGAAATCCCTAAAGCGTACTGCATGTAGTTTTTCAGATATTTTTTGTTTTCTTCCTGGCTTATTTCCCGAAATGAAATGCTCTCCACCTTTTTGCTTGGATTAACTCGTTCCCTTGAAAAATGGAACCGTTCCAAATACCATACTTGTGCATGCCAGTGTATTTGATTGGCTTGCAAAAACAATGTCTTTCGACATAATTCTATAATTCCTGGCATTCTTTCAAATCTTCTTCCAGATATTTCCGGAGGCAGATAATCCACAAATTTTCTTTCCTGCTCTAAAGTGATTAATTCCAAGTCAGCAATCCCCATCTGTATACAGTAACTATAAAAATACTGTAATGCCCTCAACTTCTCTTTTCGCTCATGTGATCTATATGTTGTCACTATATAGTTCAGACATTTAAAAAACTGTTCCTTCAATTCTCTGCTGCAAGGTTGTGTAAAATCCCATACTAGACCATCTTTATCATTTGATTTCGCAAGTTGTACCGCAATCTCTATCCTGGTATCATATGGCAGGAACATCATCTTGTCCACATATTTGAATTCATATTTCCTACGTCCGGCAACTGTCTGCATTTCCTCTTGTATGGCATGAATCTTCATCCTATCAAAAGTATGTAGGCAGGTCAAAGGAGTTGTCTTTAATAACTTATATCTTTTTACATAATCCTCGAAGACTAAACGCAAAGGATAGTCTATCTCTGACAGTTTCCACACACCACATTTCATTAAAAAATTTTTTACATAATTTCTTGCTTCGCTCCTGACCTCCTTACATGCTCTTACTTCCTGTGTGAGCTGCCGCTCCAGTTCTTCTCTGCTCTCCTGGGGTTCTGCCGCCCTGAATGCATAGGCAGGCATGTCCACCACCTCCCGTTACAGTAACTGCTGAACATTATAGAGTGCCGAATGTTTCGCATAGTAGGCATCGCTCGCCTCCAGTAATTCATCATCTACAATGTTCAGGTATTTTATCGTGGTTTCTAAGTGCTTATGTCCAAGCGCCTCGCTGATCATCTCCAGCCGCCATCCGGCTTTCCGTCTCATGACCGCAAAATATCTCCGCAGCATATGGGGAGTAACCTTGATCCCGGTCTTATGCTCCATCCTCCGGAACATACTGTATACCGCCTCCACATCCAATGCTTTCCCTTCATCGTCTCCTGCGATGTTAATAAACAGGAACTGTTGATGCTGCAGTATTTTCCGGTATTCCGCAAGATAATACATCAAAAATTCGAATGTCTCATTACTGACTTTCGCCCTCCGGTATTCTGCGTTCTTCGCCCTGGCTCCATTCTCATTGTCATCCCGGAAATAGATCCGTATGGTATGGTTTTTGAAATCTATGTCTTTCGTATAATCAATCCCAAGGATTTCTCCGATCCGGTAGCCTGTTTCCGCCGCCAGCAGGATCAGTAATTGATCCCTGCAGTTCGTGCAGGCTTTCAGTAATGTCAAAATCTCATTCTGCTCTGCCGCCCGGACTTTCCGTTCCTCTTCTTTCAGATAACCTTTAAATGCCCGATACCGCAGTCTCCTTTTGGCTCCCGCACTGTTCAGCGTGGTAAACGAATCATAGTAAAGAACTTTCAGGCTCTCGTACCTGCCCTGCATTTCCATAAAAAGATAGAACCTGAACACGTCCTTTAAATATGCGTTGCAGGTTCCATTGTTTGGAATCTTATGTTCTTCTGTTTCCCTGTGGTTCCCATCCTTCAGCCAGTGCAGGAACTGTACAAAATGACTGCTCTGTTCCTCATAATCCATTGCGATCACCTGGTCAGCCGTCTTATCTTCAATCCTGAGATATTCCAGATAAGCCGCCAGTGAATAAGCATTCCTACGGACAGTGTTTGGCGATTTGTTGGACATTGTCTTATGCATCAGATACCGGGAGGGTTCCAGAACCATCTCCAGTGTCTCTGTTTCACAAATGTAATAGCACTGTAATGTTCCATCCATTTCACCGATCACCTTATAATGTTCCATGCTGTTTCCCTCCTTCCTCTAACGCTATATACAGTATGCACAGTTTATTTACAGAAACCCATCTATCAAAACCACCAAATCAGTGTAAATCGCTCTTGAAATACCAACAAACATTCCGCTCCAACCTGTCCTCTTTTTTAGCAGAACCCACAATACCGGAGCCTATTTTTTTCAGAATCTACACTACGGATTTCTCTGTTCCTCAACGAACAGCACTCCGATTCCTCTGAGTCTACCGTTTACATATAATAGTCCACATTCTTCCTCCTACGAATGAAATTCTCTACGTCTTCAATGGACTCCGCCATCTGGCAGGGCGGCAATGCGCACAGCACGTCCTCATAATATCTTCCGCCCCTGACCGCCCTCTGATCCAGGATCGTCACCACGCAGGTATCCGTCTCCGTCCGGATGGCTCTGCCGAACCCCTGCCGCAGTTTCTTCTGCATATCCGGTACCGCAACAGCTTCTATGTATTCCCGCAGATTTCCATACTGCTCTTTCTCCGCCTCCCTCACCGGATCAGGCACAGCGAATGGAAGTCTTACAATGATCAGGGACGATACCATATCTCCCGGAAAATCCACGCCCTCCCAACAGGAACCGGCTGCGAACAGAACCGCATTCTCCAATGTCTTAAACCGCATGATTTCTTCCTGTGTATGCCTCCACACTTCCACCATGGGAAACGGCAGGTCACTGCGCAGAATCTGGTACACACTCCCCATCAAAGAATAAGATGTGAACAGCACCAATGTATGTCCATGAGTGGAACCCGCCAGTTGTTTAATCCGCTTTGCGATCCATACCGCTTCTTCCCGGCTCCCATGTCGGATCTGCTTTCCATCCTGCGGCAGGTAAAGCAGACAGTTTCTCCTATATTCAAACGGCGATTCCGCCACATATTCCTGCACCCCGGATTGCTTTTTC
>CATLCV010000265.1 GCA_949893755.1 uncultured Lachnospiraceae bacterium
GAGCTGGGTTGCAGGTTCCGCGTTTTTCGGACTGGCGATGGGATTCGTAGGCTATAAGATCGATCTGTCCAAGGGCGAATTCGGTGTCAAAGGCGCCGTGATCTTTAACGTGGTCCAGATCATCGCGCATCTGATCTCCTGGGGACTGATCGCGCCGGGACTGGACATTCTGATCTACAACGAGCCTGTGGAAAAGATTTTCCTGCAGGGAGCAGTGGGCAGCGTGGGAAATATTCTGTCTACCGCGGTCGTAGGTACGATCCTGTGCTTTGCATACGCATCTACCAGGGCGAAAAAGGGATCTTTGAAAAAGGAAGATTAAAAACAATTTGGTAAGGAAGGGTGGCTTGTTCGCTGCCCTTTTTTCCGTGCGAAACGAAATAGGAGGACATGATTCGTGAAAGAACCGATCATAAAATTCGAAAACTTTGGTTTTCAGTATGATGCGCAGGCAGAGCCGACCTTAAAGGACATCAATCTGGAGATCTATCCCGGAGAGAAGATCCTGATTGCAGGTCCGTCAGGCTGCGGAAAATCGACCATGACCCATTGCATGAACGGACTGATCCCCTTTGCGTATCCGGGAGAATCCACCGGGAAGCTGACGATCCAGGGGAAGGAGACAAAAAATTTGAGCATCTTTGAGATCTCCAGGATGGTGGGAACGGTCCTGCAGGATCTGGACGGACAGTTCATCGGCCTGACCGTTGCGGAGGACATCGCGTTTGCATTGGAAAATGCCTGCGTCGGGCAGGACGATATGAAAAAGACCGTCAGGCAGGTGGCGCGCCAGGTCGGCATCGGAGACCATCTGGAGCACTCGCCGGATGCCCTTTCCGGAGGCCAGAAGCAGCGGGTCTCCATGGCAGGCGTGATGGTCAATGAGGTCAGCATTTTATTGTTTGACGAGCCGCTGGCGAATCTGGATCCGGCCACCGGAAAAAAGGCCATTGAGATCATAGACCGGATCCAGGAGGAGACCGGGGCCACGGTCATCATCATCGAGCACCGCCTGGAGGACGTACTCTGGCGGGACGTGGACCGAATCGTGCTGATGAAGGACGGCCGGATCGTGACAGACGCGCCGCCGGATGAACTGCTTTCCACGGACGTACTGCTGGACAACGGGATCCGGGAGCCTCTGTATCTGACCGCCCTGAAATACGCGGGAGTGAAAATCACACCCAAATGCCACCCCCGGAGTATCCGGAGCCTGACACTGACAGAGGAAGACAAACACAAAGTCCGGACCTGGTTCCACGCGCGGAAGCTGGCAAAGGAGAAACCGGAAGGAAAAGCCCTTCTGACTGCGGAGAAGATTGATTTTACATATGATAACGGCTTTCATGCCCTGAAGGATATCAATATTTCCATCGATGAAGGGGAGCTGCTTGCCATCGTAGGGACCAACGGCGCGGGGAAATCCACATTTTCCAAGGTGGTCTGCGGGTTCGAGAAGCAGCAGATGGGAACCTTGACATTCCAGGGACAGGATATGAAAAACTACAGCATCAAAGAACGTGCCGACCGGATCGGATACGTGATGCAGAATCCAAATCAGATGATCTCCAAGCCCATGATCTTTGACGAGGTGGCATTCGGCCTGCGCCAGAGAAATGTGCCGGAATCCGAGATCACGGCGAAGGTAGAGGAGGTTTTGAAGATCTGCGGGCTCTACCCCTTCCGGAAATGGCCGGTGTCCGCGCTGAGCTTCGGCCAGAAAAAGCGTGTCACCATTGCGTCGATATTGGCACTGGATCCCCAGATGATCATACTGGACGAGCCTACGGCGGGACAGGATTACCGGCATTATACGGAGATCATGGAATTTCTGAACGAGCTCCACGGCCGGGGGATCACGGTGGTCATGATCACCCACGACATGCATCTGATGCTAGAATACGCCCAGCGGGCCGTCGTATTTTCCGGCGGGCAGGTGATCGCCAACGACACCTCGGCAAATATCCTGACCAACCCGGAGATCATCGAGCGGGCCAACCTAAAGGAGACGTCGCTTTACGACCTGTCGCTGCTCTGCGGGATTGAGGATCCCAACGTGTTCGTGCAGCATTTTATCGACTATGAGGAGGAAGGCAGAGACCGTCAGGCCGGCGGCGCAGCGGCACAAAACGATTGGAAGGAGGAAAAAAGAGGATGATCCAGTTATTTAATTATATCGACAGAGTTTCTCCGATCCACAGACTGACAGGGGCGGCCAAGCTGGCGTGTATGCTCTGCTGGGTTCTGGCGGCCATGATCACCTTCGACACTCGCTACCTGATCCTCCTTACGGTCTGCGCGCTGGCGCTGTTTCGGGTGTCTAAGATCAAGGTGAGGGAAGTGAAGGTGATCCTGATCTTTTCCCTGGTCTTTCTGTTCCTCAATAACCTGCTGATCTACCTGTTTTCCCCGGAGCACGGAGTCAGCCTGTACGGCTCCCGGACGGTGCTCATAGACCTGATCGGAAGATACAGCATCACGGCACAGCAATTGCTGTATCATGCAAATGTGATCCTCAAGTATACGGCAACCATCCCGGTGGTCATCCTCTTCGTGTCCACCACGCAGCCCAGCGAATTTGCGGCGTCGCTGAACAAGCTGGGAGTGAGCTACCGGATCTCCTATTCCGTGTCGCTGGCACTCCGCTACATCCCGGATGTGATGGACGAGTTCCATTCCATTTCCCTGGCACAGCAGGCGAGAGGTGTGGAGTTGTCCGGAAAGGAGAACATCATCAAGCGGCTGAAAGGCGCGACGGCCATCCTCATGCCGCTGATCCTCTCCAGTATGGACCGGATCGAAGTGGTGTCCAACGCCATGGAGCTGCGGTGCTTTGGAAAAGAGCCGAAACGGACCTGGTATCGGGAGCGGAAGTTTACCGGGCTGGATTACGGGACCATGATCCTGGGCTTCGGGCTGATCGGGATCTCCTTTGTGCTGCAGGCAATCAATGGGGGACGGTATTGGAATCCGTTCTAAAGTGTATATCTTCAATAAAAAATCCCGGGATTAAGTCAGAAATTCCGGGATTTTTTTGTCCAACTCTTATTTCAAAAAAATCCAATAAAACACAGACTCTCTTTATGGTATACTAAAGGAAAGAAAAACAGGGGGGAAACGCGGTGTGAAACTGAGATTCAAGATTTTGATCATGTGTCTGGGCAGTACGCTTCTGGCACTGATCCTTCAGACCTTTTTATTCCAGAGCTCGTCTTCCCAGTTCATCTATAACCAGTCAAAGGCAGAAAGTGAAAATTCGCTGCAGAACATGCAGAACGAGGTATATGCCTTTGTAAAGGGGATTGAGAGCAGCCTGATCGAGATCTATACGGAAAAGGACTTTATTCAGGCACTCAAGGCAGGGGACAGTGTGGAAGCGCTGCGGACGGAGTTCTATCGGAAGGCCTATGAGATCGGAAATACAAAATTTGAGACAAAAGACGGTGTAGTAGCGCTGTATCTGTATACGACGGAGCATGAGATCATCAGCACGTACCGGCGTGCCGTGACGCCGAAGCACAATTATGCCACAGACATTTACGAGGACCCGGAGCAGGAAAATGCAGAAAAGGTACTGGAATATATCGCATCGGATGAGTCGGTGATGCTCATTTCCAGCTATTACAATCCATACCGGGAGAAGGACATTCTGCGTTTTGTCCTGAAGCTGTACAAAAACAGCAATCGAGGACACCAGATCGGCTATGTGGTGTGCGACGTGGACAGCCGGGTTTTTTCGTCCATTATGGAAAAATATTATACCAACAACATGATGTATATCTGGCTGCAGCCATCCGGAGACCGTCCGGCGGCATCCCTGGGCCAGTTGTCCGAGGGGGAGGCGGAGTACTATGAAGAAATGTCCCTTCGGATCCAGAACGAGGATTCCGCGGAACAGGTGGATTTTGCGGAGCAGGAGGTCTTTCAGGCCAAGCAGAATAAATACAATCTGACAGCGTATTCCATCATGCCCCAGAGCGTATTGGAGCAGAATCAGAGAACACTTACGAGAAACCTGCTTCTGATCGCCGGACTGATGGTGGCCATTGCCTCCGTGCTGACCACGATCGTGTCCAGAAACGTGATCCGTCCGCTGGACCTGCTGATGAAAACTATTCAGCGGATCAAAGGCGGGGAGACCAGTCTGCGGACCGAGATCGTCCGGAAGGATGAGATCGGCGAGCTGGGACAGAATTTCAATGAAATGCTGGATCAGATGGAGGAGCTGCGGGAAAAGGAAAATCAGGCCGGCCTGCTGCTGGTCCAGGCGCAGTATAAGGCGCTGCAGGCCCAGATCAATCCGCATTTCCTGTATAATACGCTGGATACGATGAGCAGTATTGCAGAGATACGGGATTGCCCGGAGGTCAGTATGCTGAGCCAGTCGCTGTCCAATATTTTCCGTTACAGCCTGAATATGAAAGAGCCTTTTTCTACGGTGGCAAAGGAGATCATGCATTTAAAGAATTATACCTATGTGATGGCAGTACGGATGCAGGACCATGTCCGATATGTCTACGACATTGACGAGGAGACGCTCCAGGACCGGATTCCGAGAATTTCGATCCAGCCGCTGGTGGAAAATGCTCTGAATCATGGACTGAGGAATAAAAGGGGAAGCAAAGAGATCCGGATCGAGATCAAGAAGAAAGATGCGGTCCTCAAAATCTGTGTTGCGGATAACGGAGTGGGGATGGATGCAGGACCCTTGAATGAGGCTTTGCAGAAAAATGACCTCCAGCGCGTGGAGCAGGGAAATTCGATCGGACTGTTTAATATCAATGCCAGGATCAAAATGCTGTACGGCGAGGAGTACGGAATCTCGATCAAAAGCGTACAGGGAGAAGGAACCGACGTATGTGTCACATTGCCGGGAGATCAGGGGGAAGCACAGGATGAATGAACAAAGATATCAGATTTTATTTGCAGATGATGAATATTGGACAAGGGAAAAAATGCGCCGTATGATTCCCTGGGAGGAATACGGCCTGGAATTTCTGGAGCCGGCTGTAGACGGGGAAGACGTACTGCGGAAATTGGAGGAAGCGGCGCCGGATATTTTGATCACGGATATCAACATGCCCTTTTTAAACGGCGTGGATCTGCTGACGATGGTACGGGAAAAATATCCGGATATCGTCACATTTGTGATCAGCGGATACGATGATTTTGAGTATGTGAAGGGAACCTTTATGGCAGGCACCATCAATTATCTGAAAAAACCGGTCAGCAAGATGGAACTGGTCAACGCGCTGACCAGGGCGATGGAGATCATCGGGGAGCGGGAGCAGAAAAAGGAGCAGCTTTTAAAAGCGGCTTCCCTGATCCAGGACCGGGAATTCAGTACCATGATCCAGAGAGATCAGCTTCCCTTTGCGTCAGCGATGGCAGTCAGCAGCCGGGAAAGCTTTGCCGGAATGAGCCTGGTGCTGATCAAGATCCATAACATGCAGGAGCTGCTGCAGCAAAAACACCAGGAGCCGAATGTATTTTCCTATCACGTGAAAAAGCAGCTTAAAAATCTGCTGGGGGAGGATGGGGCGATTGTGTTTAATAACAGCTACCGATCCAATGAATTTATCATTGTCACAGAGAAAATGGAAAAAGAGCTGCTGCGTACCGCGGAAAAGATCATAAGCAGCTTTCAGCACGATCAGGCAGGCTCCTGTGTGACCGTCTGTATCAGCGGGCGCTCTTATACGATGGAAAGCATCCATATGGCATATGTGGAGGCGGTGGGGCTTTTGATGACCAGGAAATTCTGCAGGAAGGACGAGATCATCCGGGCGGAACATGCGGATAAGGAGCATACTGCGGTCCGGCAGAGGATGAGCAGCGAATGTGCAAAGCAGCTGCGGAACCTCCTGCTTGCAGGGAATCAGACAGGGGTGAATCAGATGATCTTTGAGACCATCGGACTGGCTGACTGCGAGAAAAAAGGATGGACCTATCTGGAGGTCCGACAGACACTGCGGCAGGTGCTCAATATTCTGATCGATCATGCACTGGAGGAGCAGAAGCATCCGGGAGCGGCGGATTTTGAGAATATTATTGAAACAGTAGATAAGAAGGCGGAGGATCTGCAGATCGGGCCGCTGTGCAGCCTGGTGCGGGAGGTGATCCTCTATCTGATGCCGGAAAAAGAGGTTGCGGCGACAGACAGCATGCGGGACATCGTACAAAAGGCGGTATCCTGGGTGGACGCGCATTATGCGGAGGAAGTCACCCTGGCATGTCTTGCAGAGCGCTACCATGTGGAGCATTCTTACTTTTCCAGGATCTTCCGCCAGGAAACCGGAGAGAACCTGATCTTCTATGTGACAAAGAAACGGATCGAGAAGGCAAAGGAATATATTAAGAACACGGATATGAACCTGATGGAAGCCGCGTTCATGGTGGGGTACGATGACTATACATATTTCAGCCGCGTGTTCAAGAAAAATACAGGGATGAGCCCCAGGGAATACCGGGGCGG
>CATLCV010000266.1 GCA_949893755.1 uncultured Lachnospiraceae bacterium
CATCGATTTTGCGGCCCCCTGGGAGGAACCGGGCAGTGCTTCCAGTGCTGCCTCAGACCGGACGGGCGGCCCGGATGCAGCAGGAGACCAGGGCAGCGGAACCAAAACGGCCCGGAATGCAGCAGGAGCCGCAGCCGGGAAGAACGGAACCGCAAATGGAGCCGCGGCCGGGAAGAACGGAACCGCAAATGGAGCCGCGGCCGGGAAGAACGGAAATGCAAACGGAGCTGCAGCCGGGAAAAACGGTATGGCAAACGGAAGAAATGGAAGCGCAAACGGGACGGCTGCCGGCAGGAATGGAAGCGCAGGCGCGGCTGCTGCCGGAAAGGGCAATGCGCCGGGGAGAGGCGGCTTTTCCTATGGCCAGGGGAAAAGCGGCTTTCGGAAGGATTCCGGCCGGGATTATGTGCGCCCCTTAAAGCAGGGAGACGCGCCGGGCCTGATCTACGGAAGGGACTTTGAGGACGAGCCTTTGCGGCTGGACCAGGTGGCCACGGAGATGGGAGAGATCACGCTCCACGGCAAGGTCATCAGCTTTGAGACCCGGGAGATCCGGAATGAACGGACCATCATCATTTTTTCGATTACGGATTTTACAGATACCATTACCGTGAAAATGTTTGTCCGCAATGAACAGCTTGCGGAGCTGTTAGGCGACCTGAAAAAGGGCGCGTTTTTGAAGATCAAGGGCGTCACCACCATTGACAAATATGACGGGGAGCTGACCATCGGCTCCATCACCGGGATCAAGAAGACCGGGGATTTTACCGTGTCCAGGGAGGACTTAAGCCCCATTAAGCGCGTGGAGCTCCACTGCCATACGAAAATGAGCGATATGGACGGGGTCTCCGAGGTCAAGGATATTGTGGGCCGCGCCCACAAGTGGGGGCATCCTGCCATCGCGGTCACGGATCATGGGACTGCCCAGGCATTTCCGGATGCCAACCATTATATCGAGCGGTTGGACAAGGCAGACCCGTTCAAGGTCATTTACGGCGTGGAAGGCTATGTGGTGGACGACCTGACCGAAATCGCTGTGGGCGCCGGGGAGGAAAGCCTGGATGATACCTTTGTGGTATTCGACCTGGAGACCACGGGATTCAGCGCCATCAAGGACAAGATCATCGAGATCGGGGCGGTAAAGGTGGTCAAAGGAGAGATCGTAGATTCCTTCAGCACCTTCGTCAATCCACGGCGGCCCATTCCCTTTGAGATCACCAAGCTGACCAGTATCACGGATGAGATGGTCATGGAGTATCCGGACATTGAGACCATTCTGCCCCAGTTTCTGGAATTTGTGGGGGACGCGGTGTTGGTGGCCCACAATGCAGGCTTTGACGTGGGATTTATCGAGCAGAACTGCAGGTATCAGGATATCGAGCCCCATTTTATCTCCGTGGATACCGTGGCCCTGGCCCGGGTACTGCTGCCCACTTTATCAAAATATAAGCTGAACGTGGTGGCAAAGGCGCTGAACATTTCCCTGGAGAACCATCACCGGGCGGTGGACGACGCGGGAGCCACGGCAGAGATTTTTGTGAAATTTGTGCAGATGCTCAAAGACAGAGACATTACCACCCTGAAAGGCATCAACCAGTTTGGAAATACCAACGAGGACGCGATCCGCAAGCTCCCCACCTACCATATCATCATCCTGGTGAAAAATGACATCGGCCGTTATAATCTGTACCAGCTGATTTCCGCCTCCAACCTGAAATATTTTGCCCGCAGGCCCAGGATCCCGAAAAGCCTGCTGAACCAGCACAGGGAAGGGCTGATCATCGGAAGCGCCTGCGAGGCCGGAGAGCTGTTCCAGGCGATCCTGAATCAAAAATCCCAGGAGACCATCGCGAAGCTGGCGGATTTTTATGATTATTATGAGATCCAGCCCCTGGGGAACAACCATTTTATGCTGGAGAGCGAAAAGCTGCCGGACATTCAGACCGAGGAGGATCTGAAAAACTTAAACCGCCAGATCCTGGAGCTGGGAGACCAGTTCAAAAAGCCGGTTGTGGCCACCTGCGATGTGCATTTCCTGGACCCGGAGGACGAGGTGTACCGCCGGATCATCATGGCCGGAAAGGGATTCAGCGACGCGGACAACCAGGCCCCGCTGTATCTGCGGACCACCGAGGAAATGCTGGCGGAATTTGAATATCTGGGTTCTGCGAAGGCCTATGAGGTGGTGGTGGAAAATTCCAACAAGATCGCGGCTATGGTGGAGAAGATCGCGCCGGTAAACCCCAACAAGTGCCCGCCGGTCATCCAGGATTCGGACCAGAAGCTGCGGGACATCTGCTACAAAAAGGCCCACGAGGTTTACGGGGACGATCTGCCGGTGCAGGTGTCCTCCCGGCTGGAAAGGGAATTGAATTCCATCATTTCCAACGGCTATGCGGTGATGTATATCATTGCCCAGAAGCTGGTGTGGAAATCTGTTGCGGACGGCTACCTGGTGGGCTCCCGGGGGTCGGTGGGCTCCTCCTTTGTAGCCACCATGGCGGGGATCACGGAGGTGAATCCCTTAAGCCCGCATTATTACTGCAAAAACTGCCATTACAGCGAGTTTGAGTCGGAGGAGGTGAAGGCCTATTCCGGCTGCTGCGGCTTCGATATGCCGGATAAGATCTGCCCGGACTGCGGGGCAAAGCTTGTCAAGGACGGATATGACATTCCGTTCGAGACGTTCCTGGGCTTTAAGGGGGATAAGGAGCCGGATATCGACCTGAATTTCTCCGGGGACTATCAGTCCAAGGCCCACAAGTATACGGAGGTGCTGTTCGGGGAAGGCTATACCTTCAAGGCCGGGACTATCGGCACGCTGGCGGACAAGACGGCTTACGGATATGTGCGCCGGTATTATGAGGAAAAGAACCAGCGGAAGCGGAAATGCGAGATTGAGCGGATCAGCCAGGGCTGTACCGGGGTGCGCAGAAGCACGGGCCAGCATCCGGGCGGGATCGTGGTGCTGCCCCACGGACATAATATCAATGAATTTACTCCGGTGCAGCATCCGGCAAATGATGTGACCACAGACATTGTGACCACACATTTTGACTACCATTCCATTGACCACAACCTGCTGAAGCTGGACATCCTGGGACACGATGATCCGACCATGATCAAGATGCTGGAGGAATACATTACCTCGGAATCCCTGGAAAATGAATACAATGAGGAGCACCCCTTTGTGGCCACCCAGAT
Organism: uncultured Lachnospiraceae bacterium; assembly: GCA_949893755.1. Classification (GTDB taxonomy): domain Bacteria; phylum Bacillota; class Clostridia; order Lachnospirales; family Lachnospiraceae; genus Schaedlerella. Next base: position 3,205 of record CATLCV010000266.1, read on the forward strand.
CCCTCTGGACGACCAGCAGGTCTTATCCCTGTTCCACGGCACCCAGGCCCTGGGGATCAAGCCGGAGGACATCGAAGGATGCAAGCTGGGGTGCTTAGGCATTCCGGAATTTGGAACCGATTTTGCCATGAGCATGGTCATTGAGGCCAATCCTCAGTCTCTGTCGGACCTGATCCGGCTGGCGGGATTGTCCCACGGAACTGACGTATGGCTGGGAAATGCCCAGGATCTGATCCGTTCCGGTACGGCCACCATTTCCACGGCCATCTGTACCCGTGACGATATCATGATCTACCTGATCAACCAGGGTGTGGACAGCGCGCTGTCCTTTACCATTATGGAAAGCGTCCGGAAGGGGAAGGGGCTCAAAGACGAATGGATCGCGGCCATGAAGGAAAAGGATGTGCCGGACTGGTATATCGGGTCCTGCAAAAAGATCAAGTACATGTTCCCGAAAGCCCATGCGGCCGCCTATGTGATGATGGCGTACCGGATCGCGTACTGCAAGATCAATTATCCGCTGGCTTATTACGGGGCGTATTTCAGCATCCGGGCGGACGCCTTTTCCTATGAGCTGATGTGCCAGGGGAAGGAGAAGCTGAACTACTACATCAAGGATTATAAAAAACGGTCGGATACGCTGACCAACAAGGAGCAGGATACCTTGAAGGACATGCGCCTTGTGCAGGAAATGTATGCCCGGGGGCTGGATTTTACGCCCATCGACCTGTACCGGGCCAGGGCGAAGCAGTTCCAGATCGTGGACGGGAAGCTGATGCCCTCCTTCGCCAGTATTGAAGGCATGGGGGAAAAAGCGGCGGAAGCGGTGGAGCTGGCGGCCAAGGACGGAGCATTTCTGTCTCTGGATGATTTTCGGGAGCGGACCAAGGTCAGCGTGACCGTGATTGATCTGATGTCGGATCTGGGGCTTTTCGGAGACCTGCCCCAGAGCAACCAGCTGTCGCTGTTTGACCTGGCGTGATAAAAGGCTTGACTGAACAGGTTGGATGATCTTTAGACCATCCAACCGTACAGGTAGAATTTTTGCAGGTATTATGGAAACGTTTGTATTAGATAGAGATACAGTGTATAATGAATCCAGAAATGAAAAGTGATTCTATTCGGAAGGAGTGCATTTGAAATGACCCAGATCAGGCAGGAGGCAGTAAGATTATTAGAACAGATTCCAGAAGATAAAGTGATTTTTATTATACAGATTATGCAGGGAATGAAAGGTCTTTATACGGATGCTGATATGCAGCAGAGTGATGACGCATTTCTGCAGCTGGAGAAAATGCGAAAAAAAGTGCCGGATTTGGATTATGAGAAAGAATTGGCGGAATATCGGAAGGAGAGATATGGGAGTACGGATTTTGGTTGATACGAATATCATTTTAGATTATCTGTTAGAACGTGAACCCTATGGAGAACTGGCAAGGACAATTATAAAATCATGTCAGAAAAGGATTATTACCGGTTGTATTGCCGCACATTCAATCACAAATATTTTTTATATATTACGGAAGGATTTCAGTTTAGAAGAACGTAGAAAGATATTACTAAATATTTGTAAGATATTTTACGTAGAAGGAATTGACAATCATAAATTACAAAATGCACTTGTAAATGACAGCTTTACGGATTTCGAGGATTGTCTGCAAATGGAATGCGCAAAATATTTTCATGCAGATTACATCGTGAGTAGAAATGTATTGGATTTTAAGTATAGTGATATACCATGTATTGAGCCGGAGAAAGTATGCGGTATTATAAAGCAGCTTTCCGAATGATGTGTTTCATTTTGATTTCGCATCCGGATATTGCACAAAAAACTTAGGCTTGTAAACGGGATAGTAAAATGATATGATGATACAGGTGTCAAAAGGTCATGTGTTTTATGTCTGTATGAAAAAGCATGATTTTGGGACGCAAAAAACAATGTTTTTTGGAATGCAGTGTATATTTGCATATGGATTTGAATTCGAGAGATGTGGAGGAAACGAGAATGTACGATTTTGAAGAGATCAGGAAAACAGACGGTGAGATCGCGGATGCCATCCGGGCGGAGATGGACCGTCAGAATTCTCATATCGAGCTGATCGCGTCTGAGAACTGGGTAAGCCAGGCTGTCATGGCGGCGATGGGAAGCCCCCTGACCAACAAATATGCGGAAGGCTATCCGGGGAAGAGATATTACGGCGGATGCCAGTGCGTGGATGTGGTAGAGGATATCGCCAGGGAGCGGGCAAAGAAGCTGTTCGGCTGTGAATACGCCAATGTGCAGCCCCATTCCGGAGCCCAGGCGAATATGGCGGCCATGTTTGCCATGCTGGAACCGGGAGACAAGATCATGGGAATGAACCTGGATCACGGCGGACACCTGACCCACGGCTCTCCGGTGAACCTGTCCGGAAAATATTTTGATGTGACCTTCTACGGTGTGAATGATAACGGCGTGATCGACTATGACAACGTATTAAAGATCGCGAAGGAGTGCCGTCCGAAGCTGATCGTGGCAGGAGCAAGCGCCTATGCCAGGACCATTGACTTCAAGCGGTTCCGCGAGATCGCGGATGAAGTGGGCGCTTACCTGATGGTGGATATTGCCCATATCGCCGGCCTGGTTGCCACAGGACTGCATCCGAGCCCGATCCCCTATGCCCATGTGACCACCACCACGACCCACAAGACCCTTCGGGGGCCAAGGGGCGGCATGATCCTGAGCAGCGAGGAGATGAACAAAAAATTCAACTTCAATAAGGCCGTGTTCCCGGGAACACAGGGCGGCCCGCTGATGCATGTGATTGCGGCCAAGGCAGTCTGCTTCCAGGAGGCGCTGCAGCCGGAATACAAGGCCTATATGGAACAGGTGGTCAAAAACGCGAAGGCGCTCTGCCGCGGACTGCAGGCACGGGGCATCAAGATCGTATCCGGAGATACGGACAACCACCTGATGCTGGTGGACCTGACGGAAAAGGATCTCAGCGGAAAAGAGCTGGAGAAGCGTCTGGATGATGCCCATGTAACGGCAAATAAGAATGCCATTCCCAACGATCCCCGTTCTCATTTCGTGACCAGCGGCGTGAGGCTGGGGACTCCGGCCGTGACGACCCGCGGCATGGTGGAAGAGGATATGGAAAAGATCGCGGAGATCATTTCCCTTGTGATCGAGAGCGAGGAAAATGTGGAGAAGGCGAAAGCCATGGTGGCGGAGCTGACCGCAAAGTATCCGCTGTGCTAATATAAAGATATTTAAAATGATAGTC
>CATLCV010000267.1 GCA_949893755.1 uncultured Lachnospiraceae bacterium
AGTAAGAGTTTGAATACTGCCCATATTGTGGAATGAGATTTTGATATGAAGACATTGGTGATTTATTTTTCACAGACAGGAACAACCAAAGCAGCCGCTGAAAGAATTGCGGAGATAAAAAAGGCCGACCTGACAGAGATCCGGCCGGAGAAATCGTATGAGATGTCCTACTGGAAGACGGTATTTACATCCCTGAAAGAGATTTTTACAAAAGTGCGTCCGGAGCTTGCCATGGAGATACCGGATATACAGCAATATGACCGGATCCTCCTGGGGTGCCCTAAACTGGTGCGGAGTTGTGCCCAATGTAGTACTGACGCTGTTAGATTCCTTGAATTTAAGCGGAAAGCATGTGGCTTTGTTTACTACAAGCGGTGCGTCAAAACCAACCAAGCTTGCCGTAAAATTAAAGAAAGCCTATCCGGAGGCCAAATGGCATAAGCCGTTAAATGCGAACGGTGTAACAGAGGAAGAAATCAGAGATTGGATGTAGATGAAAGGACTGTCTGTGATGAGAGAAGTTTCAGGGTTCTATGATGGTGATATTGTACAATTATTAGAACCGGCACCAGAGAAAAAGCAGAAGGTCATTGTGACCTTCACAGAGGATGAAAATACCTTTGAGAATCTCCCGATTGGAATTTTATCAGTATATGCAGATCACAAAAAGCGCCTGTCAGAGAAAGGGGCATTTGAACGTGCTATGATGGAAAAACATGGTAATGGCTGACGCAAATACTATGATCCGTTATATTATAGGGGATGATCAGAATCAGAATAAAATAGCTGAATTTTCAACAAATAAGATTGGAACAGAATATCATTTATACGCTGGAGGTAATTGCCGGGGTTGTGTATGTCCTGACAAAGGTATATCAGGTTTCCCGTGAGGAAGCCAGTAATGCAATACAGATTTTTTTAAGGGCTAAGAATATCGTCTGCTCGAGTGGTGCGATTACAGTAAAGGCTTTACAGCTATTTACAAATAACCATCTGGATTTTCTAGACAATGTACTGTTGGCATATCACCAGATTCAAGGGATTGAGTTTATAGTTATGACCGTAAATTAATGAATGCGATCAGACGTGGAGATGAAGGAAAAACTTCTATAATAATCCTGTGAAGGAGGACAACAAAAATGTGTGAAATTTTAGATCGCATAGAAAACAGAGGAATTCAAAAAGGTGAGGATCTGATTCTTACTTTAATGAGGTATTTGCTGTCTAATAATCGGACAGAGGATGCAAAAAGAGCAACGGAAGACACAGCTTATCGGAACAAACTGCTGGCAGAGATTTTTAATAATGAATGATAGATTTGGGATAGGCTGTTGAGAGAATGAATAGCAGGGCATGGTAGCCGGAAATGGATGCTGTGCCCTAATGATGAGAAAAAGAGTAATTACAGTATGAGCCGGATAGTATCATTAACCAGATACTGTCCGGCTTTTTGAATGATGTAGATGCTTCTGGCTTTACGAAGTATAGACAGTATTTGGATCGGAAGAGATAAAGGCACTCAGATAATATGGTTTATGTGGTTGCATTTTGAATGGGAGCACCCTATAATAGGAATTACAGTAGAGAAATCAATACATCAGGATTTAGAGGAGTTCAATGCATGAAGAAGATTGTAGGAATTATTCTGGCAGTAATAGGAATTGTAACGGCAGCAATCAATCTGGTTTTCAAAGTGAATGGGCAAACGTCTGTGGCCAGGTCAGTATCTGTGATTGGTGGTGCAGACGGACCGACTTCCATATTTCTTGCCGGAAAAGTAGGAGGCACTTCAGCAGCGATAGGGATGGTTGTGGGTATCTTATTGCTTATAGTCGGCATTTTTATGATTGTAAGAAAAAAATAACCAGTTTAATAGGAAGGATAATATATGGCTGCAAAAATGTATTTGGCAATAGAAGGAAACATGTGTAGGAAGTAAATAAGTTCATGGCAGAGTGAGGTCTTTTGTATGGCAGAAAACCAAAATATAGAATGGAAAGAATCCTGGCGCGACGAGTATTTGAAGTGGATCTGTGGTTTTGCTAACGCTCAGGGAGGCAGAATATATATTGGGACGAATGATGATGGAACAGTGATCGGAGTCGCAGATAGTAAAAAATTAATGGAGGACATTCCGAATAAGGTTCGGGATATTCTTGGAATAATTGTAGATGTGAATCTGCTTGCACAAAATGGAAAAGATTATATTGAAATATGCGTCAATCCCAGTAGTTATCCAGTAAATTATAAAGGTGAGTATCATTATCGAAGCGGCAGCACAAAGCAGCTTCTTCGCGGGGCGGCGTTAACTGAATTTTTATTGTCTAAAACAGGTTATAAATGGGATGCGGTTCCAGTAGACGGGGTGACTGTTGCAGATTTGGATAAAGAGAGCTTTGACATATTTCGGCGTGAAGCTTTGCGAAGTGGGCGTATGATGGAAGAAGACCTGAACATGAATAATGAGCAGCTTCTGGATAGCCTCGGCCTTACCGATAATGGAAAATTAAAAAGGGCAGCGATTTTGTTATTCCACCGCAACCCGGAAAAATGGGTGACAGGTGCATATATTAAAATCGGGTATTTTGGAGAAGGGGCGGATTTGCGTTATCAGGACGAAATCCATGGCTCGCTGTTTATGCAGGCAGACCGTGTCATTGAATTGATCTATCTGAAATATATGAAGGCAATCATTTCTTATAACAATGTTACAAGAATTGAAACATATCCCCTGCCAAAAGCAGCAGTGAGAGAGGCGGTATACAATGCCATTATTCATTCCAACTATGCAGCATTAATACCAATACAGATTCGAATTCATGAAGAAGCAGTATATATCAGCAATGATTGTGTGTTCCCGGCTGGCTGGACAGTAGAGACATTAATGGAGCGTCATCGTTCATTGCCCTATAATCCCAACATAGCGAATGGTTTTTTCAGGGCAGGTTATGTTGAAACCTGGGGACGTGGAATAGAGAAAATATGTGAGGCATGCAAAAACTATGGTGTACCAATGCCGGAATATACATTGCATTTAGAAGATATTATGGTAAAATTTACACCTTTAGTACAGTCTAAAGTGCCAAATGAGTCAAGTGGCACTTTAAATGGCACTTTAAATGGCACTTTAGAAGAAAGAATTTTATCGGTGATAAGAAAAAGTCCTCATATAACACAGGCTGAGATAGCCGCTAAGATAGAGTGTTCTGAGCGAAAAGTAAAGAGACTTATGAAAACAATGATTGATAAAGGAATGATTGAGCGTGTAGGGGGACGTAAAATGGGACAATGGATTGAAAAGTAGGCGAAAAAGTTCTATGGAAAGTGGTATATGGTTCTGATCATATCAGACACCTTGGATTATACAATATATAGAATATTTATGTTGACCTCAACAATATATTGTGTTATTCTATAAGTGGATTAGATTTTTGCGCATTAGTATCTTAAAATGCAGCAGTAAGTGTGTTTGTTCCAGTAGATGGCTGGAAGATAAATTTTAGGCTTAGCCTGGCAAAAAACAGAAAGACATCAAAAATTCACGGATGATTTTTGGTGTCTTTTTTTGCGTTTTGGGATTGCTTTGCAAAAGGGAAGGAAAGGAGGAATACGCTAATCCGGATAAAGGGAACGAAAAAAATAACGAAGAGGCGGAGAACAGAAAGAACCGCAGGCTGTACAGAAGAAAGGGGGAGAGCTCCTTCTTTTTTTATGCACTGGTATCCGCCGGGATATCAGTACCTGTATATCCATGAAAAGAAAGGAGTACTTATGGTGGACTTATTTGCTGATATCCCGCGGGAGACGGTGGAAAGCACGCTGCAGACGATCCGGGAGAACCTGGACCGGGTCGGGCTTTACGGCGGACATACGCTGCGCAGGCACGCAGACATCCAGCCGCTGGCCTTAAAGATGCGGCTGACGAAAGAAGACATCCGTTATGCCACATCCTATTGGGACAGGGAAGTAGCAGACGCCGTGGTAAAGGGGATCATGAAGAGCTTCTTCGACCCGGGGATCACCACATGGCTGAGGTATGGCGGGGATGACTGCATTTCGCTGGTCGGGCATTTCTCCAGGACCATCGGGTACGGGTTCCGAAAAGGAGAGGAACGGCTGGAAGAAAACTTACGGAAAGCATGCCTGGTGCTTGTAAAGGACGCGGACGCAGACTGGGGCTTCCGGATCCTGACCAGCTACCCCATGTTTGGGAGACGGGAGAAATTCTGTGGATAGGAAATGGAAGCTGTCTGTTTTGATGGCAGGAAAGTATGACATCGTAAAGGGTGCAAGGATCGGATTCCATCTGGATGCGGAGACGGATCTCTATATCGCATCCTGTGGCCGGAAGGATTTTGGGATCGTAAAATCCATAAACGGCGGGAGCAGGGAAGACCTGCGGATGCTCGGCACAGACTTTGGCGGCATTGTAGTAAGGACGGATCCGGATCAATACCTGGCGGAGGTCGTGGTAAAGGCGCATAAAGAGGCAGCGTAAAAAGGATGACGTGCGCGTTCACAAAATTTATGTTTAGCAGGAGGAAAAATGAATGTACAGGAACAAAAAAGCAGAAAAACGCAGCAGGAAACTTCTGAAGTGGATCCAAAGGTACGCCGGATACTGGCAGATGATCTGCACGCCGGGCTGTGATCTGGACATGACAGTTACAAGGAACATCATCCATTCCCTGGCAGAAAACGGACTGCATGAGTTTATCTTCGTATTGCTGACCGTCCACAGGGAGAAGGAATTCCTAAAGAACCTGTCCTCATTTCTGAACCTGGATCTGATGCTGGAAGAGATCATGCGCCAGGATATGGACGAAATTGTCCGGATGTTGGATGAAAACCTACGGTGAAGCCTCTTCTGTCTGTAAAGGCATTCCGGCACGCTGTCAGAGAGACGGCGGACTGACTATTCATAAAGGTGGTGTACCATGTCAGACTGGAATGAGGACAGCGGCTATCATTGCCTGCTGATCGCGATCTTATGCGGCGTGGATGCGGCAGAATCCAAACTGCTCTACAAGTATGGGCCTGGGCATCCGCTCTGTAAGAAGATTTTAAAGAAGAAGCTGACGGCAGAAGAAACGGAAGGGATGGGAAAAGAGGCGGCGGGGAATGCCATGTACCGGCTTCGGATGGCTGGGTATACGCTGGAAGAGATCTCCAATGCCTTTGGCTGTTACCCGTCCACGGCAAAAAGAAGGATTGAAAAAGCGAAGGAACGAAAGGAGAACATGTATGGTAGACCAAAGCAGGATCGCAGCGATCTTTAACGACTTTATGTCACTTTATTTAGGCAGGTCCGGCTCCGGGATCGAGCAGCTGTGTAAGAAGCATGATTACCACCGGATGCTGATGGGGCTCCTCTCCAACCTGGATGAGGCGGCGAAAGTGCCGGTCCCACAGGTCATGAAGGAATGCTATGAAGTCTATAAGCGGTACCGGAACCTGGAGATGAAGAAAGCGGACTGGGAAGCGATCGTAGAAGAGACAAGGAAACTCTCGGAAAGATGGAAGTCGAATAAATGGTGCAACCGGATCCTGGTGGAACTGATCGGCCTTCTGGAAGAAGATGAGGCCGAGCGCAGGAGGATCGCGCACGAAGTGGAGCAGGAGATGAAAGAGATGGAGGCAGCGATGCAGAGACAGGCAGAAGCTGCGTAAAACGATGGAGGGTCAGAAGGCTCTCCATTTTTCGTTCAACAGGAGGATTCAGAAATGTACGAGAAAGTCATACATAATACGGAAGAATTAAATGCCATGGCAGTCCACCTCAGGATGGCGCAGAATTTCCCGGAACTGAGGCTGTTAGCCGCAGAGCGGCTGGTGCCAGAGCAGGACGTGGAGGATTTTATCAGCGGGAAGCGGTTCCTGCTTGCGGAAATCCCCATGTCAGAAAAGAACTATGCATCGGCAGCGGAAAAATTGCGGGAAGAGATGTGGCATTTAAAAGACCAGCTCTTTACCGACCTGGTTGCACAGTACCTGATCGCGAGGGCGAAAGAGGACATCCTGTTCGGCTTCCGGGTGCTGAAAAAACACAAATCGCTCCAGAAATGCATGGACTACATTATGAAACAGGCATACCAGATGGCGGAAAAGGAGCGGGAAAAGAAGTTTGGCAAAAAGCAGGATCCGAAAGGCCGGACGGGAAAACAGAACCAGGCGTTCGGCTTAGGGATCGAGGAGACAAAGGTCTACCAGTGGGCAGAAGAATATTATGCACTGGAAGATGAGGTGAAGGAAGCGAAGGAACAGGCGAAGGAAAAGAAAAAGCGCCTGAACGCGCTGAAACGGAAAGAGGAACACAGGAAAAATGCGGAATCTCCCAAAAAGGCGGCTTCGGATGCATCAAAGAAAACGAAGGAGCTTGCGGAACAAGCGACAGAGAAGAAGCAGACGGAAGAACAGAGGCAAGCGGCCGAGAAGAAGCATCCAGCAGAGCAGAAGC
>CATLCV010000268.1 GCA_949893755.1 uncultured Lachnospiraceae bacterium
GGATTTTTGGAAGCGGCTGTTACAGCCGGCTTACCGCGCCCTTTTAAGTGACCTGTCCATCTATGCGGGTGCAGGGGTGTGCTTAGAAGAAATCCAGGCGGAGGAACTGTGGCAGCATACGGAGGAAATCCAGGCGGGACTGGATTAGGTCCTGCCAAGGATCCCAGCTCATGAGATCGGGAAATTCCTGGCCCTTTGGCTGGACAATGAGGCGCTGGCCTATGACCTGGGCAGGCTGAAACGGCTGCTCCCAGATAGCTCCAGCAGTATGGCAGAGGGATCACCGGATGGGGAAAGCAATGGCAGGGAAAAAAGTTTTACCCAGAACAGGGTCTCCTACCTGAATTTCCTTTATGGGGATCAGCTGGGCGGTGTGGATCTTGGGGAACTGTCGGAATCTCAGAAAGATCTGCTGGTCTATGGGATCACACATAAAAAGAAGCACTTCCTTGCGATGGTGCGAGAACATTTTGAAGATTTTACCTATCTACGTCCTTACCATCTTTTGCTGGATGCGGATACCTATGTCCGTTACCTGAACGTCAATACGTTGAATCCGAGGAATCTGAAAGAAAGCGGGAGTCTGCTTGCACTGCCTGATAAGACCAAACAGTACCTTACAAGGGATCAGTATACATTTGAGGAATTGAAGCTGTTTGCGGATATGAAAAGCAGGTATGTACAGCTCTACCATCTGCTGTCCTGCCCAAAGAGCGACGACCGCCTGCGGGTGATCCGTGAGGCGGTAAGGCGGGAGTGCCTGCCGGAAAGGATGGAAGAGGAAACCATGGCCCGGCTCGGGGAGATGCTAAGCCAAAAGCCGCTCTCCAAGTGGCTGTCAGAGGATATGGGGCATATAAAAAATCTGTCTTATCGGCAGGCAGTGCACCTTCTGTCCGTCTGGGATCGGGCGGCACGCTTTATCCCCGGGATCCAGACTGGGCATCAGGCCGATTTCCTGCTCCATAACCTGGAAGCATTAAAGAATCTCCCGGATTTCCAGGCTGTCACGGAGCAGATGCTGGAACTTGACCATACCTGGATGGAACTGAATGAGATGCTCCAGATCGGGGAAGAATTTCTCCGGAAAAACAGGGAAGGCGTGAGGCAGTTCCTATATGACGGAGGTTCGGAGATCTTTTACGCATTTTTATCCGGAATGGATGAGAAAGAATGGGAAAAGGCCCGCCGGCTCTGCGTTGCGGAGATCGCGGGGCGGTTCCGGGAACTGAAATATTATAAGAATGACCTGGAGCGTGAGATTGCCCTGCGTGTTTCAGAGGAAGTCCAGAAGCATTGGATGGAGAACATGGAAGCCAAAAAGGGCGAGTTCCGGCTCTGGGAAGAGGACCGGCTCCTGCCGGTCATGCAGATCGGCGAAGTTCCGGGGCACACCTGCCTCTCGTACCGCAACGGTATTTATAAAAAGTGCCTGCTGTCCTGTTTTGACGCGAACAAGAAAGTGGCTTTTGTTTCTGTCGGAGGCCGGCTTGTATTCCGGGCCATAGTCCGGCTGACCAAAGGGACGTTTTCACGGGTTCCCGGCGGCGGGCAGAGCCTGCAGTTCGCAGACCTCATACAGGAGGATATGGAAGACGGGGTGAGAAACCGACGGGAGTATCTGACCCTGTTCCTGGAACGGCCGTATTTTAAAGGGATTTCGGATGAGAAAGTGCAGGAAGCGGTGAAGCTGACGGTAAGGATGCTTCGGAAAAAAGCGGAACAGATGGGGGCGGAATTGGTTCTCAGCGATTCCTACAAAGGCTTTGCGTTGGAGGAGATGCAGTTGATCCGGGCAAAATATTATATGTACATTTCCGCTTCCAAGAACGGGAAGCAGTATCTGGACAGCCTGGGAGGCATGGCCGGCGTACAGAATGAAGGGAGCTACGAGGAAGGGTATTTCCTGTTGCGGGAAGCTTTTGTAAATCCGAAGACAGGGGAAACGTAAAGGAGGATGCAATGCCAAAATTTATGAATATAGATTTACTGGGAAATCTGGAGAAGATCATGAGGATCAATACCAGAAGCTATCAGTCTGATTTTGAATGGGACAGGGAGACGCTCATGGATGCGGCCGAAAAAGCCGATACCGTGCCGTTAAGGGACAGGATTTATCTTTGGATGTCCCGTCCCTGCGGAACCTGGTGTGTGAAAGAAAAGGATGTGTTTTTAGAACCCGCCTGCGCGCATAATATCTGGAGTTATTACGCCGGAGAGACAAGCCAGAGGATTCTGGCCTATGCGGTAGAGGTGATGGGAATGGAAGATAAAAAAGCAGTAGGGAACCTGTATCCGCTGGATTACCGGAAGCATGTGGATTCTGTAAAGAATGCTGCTATTCCGGCAGACCGAATCAGGATGGTTTATGAAAAGGGGGAGCGTTTCGAGAATAGAAAGAAGCCTCTCAGTAAGCAAGATGATGCTGTACTTGGCCGGTACAGATATTCGGAGTATGTACCAAATGACAGAAGCGCATGGGAAGCTGCGTTATATCAGGAAGAACGAAAGCGGGAAATGATGCGGTGTGGGAAGATTGAGAGCCATATCAGGAAGCTTGCGGGATAGGCAATGAATAAATAGCAGGGCATGGCAGCCGGAAATGGATGCTGTGCCCTGATGAGAGAACGGGCAATCGGGTGCAGATAATTTTTGTTGGTTTTTACATCATGATAAAGAAAAAGCATATGCCTTCGTTACTTTTGTTTTAAACAGCTAAGATGTCCTTGTTGATTTCCATGCCTTATCTATAAAAACGCCTGGATGCAGTACAGTATATAGATACTCAGCAAGACACCCCCCTGTACACGGGAAGATTTTTTCCGCACCAGGATCGGAATGAGCAGGATCGCCATTACCATAACTGCCAGCGGAATATCTACTGTAACTGTCTGTGCTTCCAAAGGGATTCCTTCTACGACAGCGGGGATTCCGATTACCAGCAGAAGATTCAGGATATTGGCGCCGATGACATTTCCAAGTCCTACATTGCCGTATCCCTTGAACAATGACATCAGGGAGGTTATAAGTTCCGGCAGAGATGTTCCCAGCGCAATGAATGTCACGGCGATAACACGCTCTGGAATCTTTAAAGCACGGGCGATCAAAATTCCATTATCGACCAGCAGATTCGCTCCGATATAAAGCAGCGCGGCACAGGCTGCAAGAATGAAAAGCTGCACCGGAATGGAAACATTTTCCGCGTTTTCTGTCTCATTTTGACTGTTTTCTCCCAAAGAAAATCTGACGCTCAGGCAGGCATAGATAACAAATGCAGTCAACAGCAGAATTCCCATCGGCCTGTCATAAATGCCCTTCATGCGGCTGTAAACTGCCATGGCTCCAACGATCAGAAAGAAAAAGCAGCTTCTCCATGCTACAGAAAACGAATCGTCCTGTCTGGCCGGACGGATTGTCTGGGTCATTCCGGCAATCAGAGCGGTGTTGCATATAATAGATCCAAAAGCATTTCCCGCCGCGATCGCTGATGAGCCGCCAAAAGCAGCCGTTGTAGAAACGAGGATTTCCGGCAGCGTGGTGCCAAGGCTTACAATGGTAGCCCCTACTACGATCTGTGGAATTTGCAGCTTGTTTGCAATGGCGACCGCCGCATCCACCAAGCGGTCGCCTGCAATACATATCATAACCAGCCCCAGTATAAAGAACAGGATTGTTGATATCATCTTATTACCTCCAAATCTCTGTCAGCAACTACAGTTGGTATTCTGAATCGCTGTCCTGGTTTTCCCTTTTGCTTTATCCCTGCGGAAGCTTTTCAGCAGAAAGAGCGAGATCAGCAATATCAATGGGAAAACGCAAGCCGCAAGCATCCCTTTTTTCAGATCATTTTCTGCATGCTGTGTGATATTGCCTACCAGCCCCGGTCCGAATGCACCTCCCAGATCGCCGGCCATGGCAAGCAGGGCGAACATAGCCGTTCCGCCGTTTGGAATCCGTTCCGAGCAGATACTGATGGTTCCGGGCCACATAATGCCGACGGAAAAACCGCACAGGATACATCCGATCAGGCCCAGGATGGGACTGTCAGATATGGAAGCGGATATGTAGCAGATCAGACACAGGATGCCGGATTCGATCATAAACTTCATCAGATCCAGTCTGTGGCCGTACTTTCCAAAAATGACACGGCTGATGCCCATCGTGACTGCAAACATGCAGGGGCCTGCCAGATCGCCGACCGCTTTGGAAAGTCCCAGGGCCGACTCGGTATATGCGGATGCCCACTGAGCCATGGACAGCTCGGAAGCTCCCGCGCATACCATAAGAACAATCGCGATCCAAAATACCGGAGTCTGAAATAAGCTGCTGATCTTCATGCCGCTGCTGCTTTCGTCAGAATGCTCGATCGGACAGGTTGCAAAATTGTAAATATTATAGATCGGAATCACCGCCCATATGCAGGCAAGCCATTTCCAGCTGCTGATGTCAAATACGGAGAAGAAAATGGTAGACAAAAGCACGACACCTACCGAACCCCAGCAATAGAAAGAATGCAGCAGGCTCATGGCCGCCTCCTTGTGTTCAAAAGGACAGGCCTCTACAATAGGGCTGCAGAGTACTTCGATCAAGCCGCTTCCAACCGCGTAAATGATAACACTCACGATAATGCCGGTCAGAGGATTGGACAGCAGGTCCGGTAAAAACGCAAGTCCGATCAGCCCGGCTGCCGCACATAATTCGGATGCAACGACACATTTGCGATATCCGATCCGGTCCGCAAAATAAGAACACAGCACATCGATGACCAACTGGGTCAGATAAAATACAGCAGAGACAAGAGCTATTTTTCCAAGCGGGATACCATACTCCGAATGAAATCTTAAAAAGAGCAGCGGAGCAAAATTTGCAGCGATCGCCTGTGTAATAAAACCAAGGTAGCAGGCGGTCAGAGTTTTTTTATAATTTTTAGCCATTTTGATTTTCCTTCCTTTCATTGTTGTGATGGATTGCATTATATGTTAAAATATAGCAGGTATCAATGAAATATATCGCAAATATATTACATAATATCACAAAATACAAGAAGGTATCAGGGAAGGAGCGTCCGCAGATGAAACCTCACACCGAATACGGAAGAATCAGAACAGATGGATCCTTAAGAGAAACGGCTCATCATGGGAGCGAGGAATATCCGTTTCAATTCTATGATGAAGATATCTGGCAGTTTGATTTTCACTGTGTAGACTGGCATTGGCATCCGGAAGTGGAATTGATATTTATTGAAACGGGGAAGGCTGATTTTCTCATAGGCGGCGACAGGCACACGCTGAGCTCCGGAATGGGCGTATTTATCAATGCTCAGGTAGTCCACAGATTTGAATCCACAGAAAGCACCCGGATTCCCAACATTGTATTTTCTCCCGCGCTGCTTTCCCAGGAGGAAAGCCTGATATATCAGAAATACATACGTCCGGTTCTGATTTCGCCGGTTAAGTACCAGATATTTACATCTGACGATCCGGATCAAAAGGAGATTTTAGACACTCTGCTTTTGGTATTTGCTATTCAGAGATCAGATCATTTGCGTGAGCTGCGAACTGCAGAGACACTCATGAAGCTGTGGCGCATGATATATGAAAGTACAGGCATCAATGAAAATGCTCCTGCGCGGCAGCCGTCTGCAAGAACCCAGGCACAGCTCCAGATTATGCTGCAGTATATCCATAAAAATTACCCGTATCAGATTACCCTGGATGACATTGCAAATACCGTCACATTGAGCAAAAGCAGCGTGCTGAATATATTTCACAAAAATATCTATACCTCGCCTGTCAATTATCTGATCCATTACAGGCTGAAGCGCGCCGCAAAGCTGCTTGCCGCTACGGAGGACAGCGTCCTTTCGATCGCCCATGATACCGGGTTTGAAAATGTCGGTTATTTTTGCCGTAAATTCAAAGACACATTTCAATTAACGCCCGGCGAATACAGAAAAAGGAAAATTGATCGAAAAAACAAAGAATTATATTTTTCAGAACCTTCACAGTGAGATTGTGATCGGGGAGATCGGACAACAGGTGGGCGTATCCCAGACGTACCTGTGCGACTTGTTCCGCAAGGTGGAAGGGATCACAATGCAGCAGTATATCCGGCAGGAGAAAATCCGGCTGGCAGAGAATCTGCTCCGTTATTCCGCTTATGACGTGAAAAGCATTGCTTCCTATCTGGCCTTTTGCTCACAAAGCCATTTTGGAAAGGTTTTTAAAGAACAGACCGGAATGACACCCACGGAATACCGGAAAAAGTTTGGTATTTCTTAAGTAAACGAAAATAGACGATAATATTCCGAACTTGAGAGTAAAAAGTTTGTACCATTAAGAAGCCAGGGAATCCCAATCGCTTCCTGACGAGTCTTGTTGCTTCCGAATTATTCGCGTTATACGTAATTCCGGCTGTTTTTCCATAAACAGGAAAA
>CATLCV010000269.1 GCA_949893755.1 uncultured Lachnospiraceae bacterium
ATTCTTAATGAACCCGAACATCGTCGCCATGTCAAATGCCGGTTCATCCGCATTATATGAAATATCCGCTCCTGTAAAAAGAAGCTTTTTCAGCATAGAATCCAGTTCCGGATAGTCTCTAAGCTTTCCCATGACAGAATCAAACAGCGTATTCTTTTCCGCCAATATCATACGCTCTGCTTCAAGAAATCCCTCTTTTGTCCAGGCCGCCCCTTGATCTGTGAACCCTTCCGTCCCGCAGACCTCTTCATCGATCAATTTACAAAGCTCCGACACCAGAAACGGATACCCGGAAGTATCATGATAAATATATCCTGCCATTTCATCCACATTCATGCCGGTATGATGATCTTTTTCATACATTTCCAGCATTCCTGCAATATCTCCTTGTGAAAAACTCATATTCACCTTAAACTTCGCCGCGATGTTCCAGGGGCTATTCAACTTATGCTCTTCTTCCTGCCGGATCTTTCTTTTCAGGTTCTTTACATCATACACCCCTGCCAAAATGACAGACTGAAACGTCGGCGCCCCAAATGCCTCCTTTTCCAGATAATAATTCCGCAGCTGCGCAAGAAAATCCAGAAAAACCTGGTTATTCTGCGCGCTGTCTATCTCATCCACCATCAGTACCACCGGTTTGGATGCAGTCCTGCAAAATTCCTGCAGCAGACAAAAGAGCCTGCGCAGATCAAAACCAGCTCCTTCCTTTTCCTCTGCGTCACGAAGCTGACCGAGAACAGGATGTTCTTTTGCCATATCTTCATCATAACGCTCCGCAGCTTTTGTAAAGCAGGATGCAAATGCCAGCGAAAATGTATTTTCATCCTTATAAGACGCGCTGCCCAGCACCTGGAAATCCAGCCGCACAACAACATAGTCGTCTGCCAGTGCCTTTGCCAGCGCAAACAAGATTGTAGTTTTTCCATATTGCCTTGCCCGGCTGATCGTAAAATACGCGCCGTCATCGACCAGTTCCCGGATCTCCCGCAGTCTGCCGCTTAAGTCCACCATATAATGCCGCTCCGGAACACACGCACCCGTAATATTAAACCGTTTCTTCGCCATGCATCTTCCCCCTTTCAAGAAAATCATATTCTCACTATATTTTGTCACCAATTTTCGCCAGAAAATGGATGACCTGCGCAGCGCTCTAGCGTAATACCTATTGTACCAAAAACCCTTTCATTCCGCAATGTCAACAGCCGGGAAAATGTTTTCTCCGCAGCAATCCTTGTTTTTTCCCTCCCCCCATAGAAATTTCCCCCAGCCTCTGCTATAATCCATACTATACAATACCAAAAACGGAGGACAACACCATGAAATTTACTTTTGGCCACAACAATCTGAACGTATACGACCTGCAGAAGTCCCTGGATTTCTACAAGGAAGCCTTAGGGCTCACCGTACAGCGTACCAGGGACGCCGACGACGGCAGCTTCACCCTCGCCTTTTTAGGCGACCAGACCACGCCTCATCTGCTGGAGCTGACCTGGCTCCGTGACATGAACCGCCCCTACGAGCTGGGCGACAATGAGATCCACCTCGCCTTCACGGTAGACGATTTTGACGCCGCCCTTGCCAAGCACCGGGAGATGGGCTGCGTCTGCTTCGAAAATGCCGACATGGGAGTCTATTTTATCGAAGATCCCGACGGCTACTGGCTGGAGATCATCCCCGCAAAGTAGCCGCCGGCAGTCACACCGTACAGTATCAGAAAACGGCCGGCATCCTCCTTCGAAGATACCGGCCGTTTTCTCATCCGTTCAGCCCTCGTCCTCCCTCCCGGCAACCTTCCGGTAGGTTCTTGGGCTCATACCATAGCTCTGTTTAAATATTTTGGAAAAGGCAAGCGGATCCGTATATCCGACTGCAGCAGCCACCACGCTGATCTGCATGTCTGTCCCCGCCAGCATTTCCCGCGCCTTCTCCATCCTTACCCTGATCAGGTAGGCGCGCGGGGAGCAGCCCAGGGTCCTCTGAAAGCTGCTCGCAAGGTAACTTCTGTTCACCCCCACATAATCCGCCAGCTCCCGGATCTGCACCTTCTGATTATAATGCAGATCGATATAGCGCACCGCTTCCTTCACATACACCGCTCCGGGACTCCTCCAAGCCGGTCCCGGCCTGTCAGAATGCTGCTCATAGTCCTGGATCAATTCCGAAAAGATCAAAAGCAGCATGCCGTTTCGTTTCAGCCTGTCCTGATCCGAAGTCTGGTAGGCTTCCAGGATTCTTTCAATATACATGCCGATCTGAGGGGCACACCGAACCTTACGGACAGGCTTCACTCCCGAAAATCCCGCACTGGCCAGGACCGCCTCCGCACAGATTCCGGAAAATCCGATCCACATATAGGTCCAGGGCTTCCATTTCTCCGTCCCATACCAGATTTCCCTGCCCGGCAGCGCCAGAAGCACATCCCCCGGCTCCAGATGGTACACTTCTCCGTCCATCTCCAGGGAACCGATGCCGCTTCTCACAAATCCAAGAACATAGCTGTCTTTCAGATCCCGTCTGCGCTGGCTTGCGCGCACACAGCTTTCCCATCCGCAGTACATCAGGGACAGCTCCGCCCTTTTCTCCGGCAGCACATCCTCCAGACATTTATAGCGCCCGGCTCCGTTATATCCGGATATCAATTTCATAGCATCGCCCTCGTCCGCCCCGCAGCCGCTCCTACAGCTTTCCGCCGGAGGTCGCGATTCCTTCGATAAACTGCTTCTGGAAGATCACATAGATCACGATCATCGGCAGACACGCGATCAGCGATGCCGCCATCAGCTGCGGGAAATTCGTCGCATACTGCCCCTGCATCTTTGCAAGTGCGGAGGACAGCGTCAGCATGTCCTTCTCCGTATTTACGATCATGGGCCACATCAGGTCCTTAAACGCAAACACCGCGGTAAAGATCCCCAGCGCCACCATGCTGGAACGTGCCAGCGGCGCCATGATGAACAGAAACGTCTGGGGGATGTTGCACCCGTCCAGTCTTGCCGCTTCTTCCAGGTCCTTCGGCAGCGTCATATACGCCTGCTTCAGAAGAAAGGTTCCGAATGCCGTAACGATTCCCGGAAATACCAGCCCGAAAATCGAGTTCAGCGCCCCGATCTTGCTGACCATGATGTACTGCGGGATGATGAAGATCTGGGAAGGGATCATCATCTGGAACAGCACCAGGGAAAACATGAAATTCTTCCCCTTAAAGTTCAGCCGCGCAAAAGCGTAGCCCGCCAGAGTCGCGGTCAGCACCGCGCACAGCACGCGGAAAAAGATCAGCAGCAGCGTATTTTTATACAGCAGCAGGAAATTCATATTTTCCATGACCGCGATAAACGCATCCTTCCTCCATACCGTCGGAAAGAAGATGAACGGATCCACCTGGGTCGATTCCGGTACGGATTTGAACGCTGTCAATACCATCCACAAAAACGGGATCAGCATGGTGACAGACACCAGGACGCAGACTGCATGTATGACAACGGTTGATATTTTTTTCTTTGCTTCCATAACCGCCCCTCCTCTAATTGTAGTGAACCCATTTCTTCTGGCCGATCATCTGGAACACGGTCACGATCATGATGACCGTCAAAAGGAGCACGACGATTGCCGAGCCGTAGCCCTGATCCTTCTGCCGGAAGGAATATTCATAGAACAGGTATACCAGTGACTGTGTCTTCGTAAGCGCCGGGCTGGATTTATCCATCACCATAAAGATCAGGTCAAATACCTGCAGCGCACCGATGATCCTGGTGATCAGCACGAAAAAGATCGTTGGAGAAAGCAGCGGACAGGTGATATGCCAGAATTGTTTGATCCCGGTCGCCCCGTCGATGCTTGCCGCCTCATAATAATCGCCCGGTATTTCCTGCAGTCCGGAAAGGAACAGCACCATGTTATAACCGATGATGGACCAGATCCCGATCACCGCGATGGAATAAATGGCAATGTCCGGGCTGGAGATCCAGTTGATCTTCGTCCCCAGCACATGGTTGAGCAGCCCGAAATCCGAGTTGAACAGCCATCTCCATACCATGGCAACCGCAGCCGGAGCCGCCACCATCGGCAGGAACATGATCGTGCGGTATACGCTTCTCCCCTTCATTTTCCGGTTCAGCAGCACCGCAAGCACCAGCGAAATAATAATGGAAAACGGAACCTCCATCAGCGCGTATTTGATCGTATTGAGCAGTGCCTGCCATACCTGGGTATCGCTGAACAGCTTCTGGTAATTTTCCATCCCTACGAAGATATTTCCCCGTCCGAAATCTCCTGTTTTAAAGAAGCTTTTATAGATCGTCTGAAAGATCGGAATGATATTCAGGATGATCAGTCCCAGCATGGTGGGGATGATAAAGATCCATCCCCAGATAAATTCATTCCGCTCCTGGCTGGTGACTTTCTTTTTTGGTTTCGCCATTTCCTCTCATCTCCTTTTCCCTTATTCTTCGGAAAGTGTCTCGTTCATTTCCTCCGCGGCCTGCTTGCACGCATCCTCCATGCTCATATTGCCGCTGTATACTTCCTTGAAGATCTCGCTTGCCCGGTTCTCCCAGGTCACTGTGTTCCTGGAATACGGCCTTACCACCATGTCGTCCCGCATATCCAGATATGCCTGCAGATTGAATTCCGGCGCGCAGCCCACCCAGGTATCAGAGGTTCCGTCCCATGCGGACATGGTGACTCCCAGCTCTGCCTGCTTCTGCTGTGCCTTTTCGGAGCCGAGATATTCGATCAGCTTCCATGCATTTTCCGTATTGTCCCCATTGGCAGCCGCCGCCCAGCCGAGGCCGTTGTAAATGGAAACCCGCCTTCCGCTGTCCGCGTCCATCGGCAGCACCGCACAGTCACAGTTTTCCTTGATATAGTCCTCCTGCTTAAAGGTGGATACCATCCAGGAACCGTGGAAGGACATTGCAGATTTTCCGGATTTCAGAAGGATGTCCGGGTTGTTCTCCGACATGGTCTCCATACTCGGCATGGAACCGTCCTGGATCAGCTTCTCAATATACTGCATCGCTTTGATCGTGTTGGGATCGTCATAGCCGGAGGCCTTCTTATCCTCGGAAATGATCTCGCCGCCCAGATCGTACACGATGTTGTAATATGCTTCCTGGTTGTTGTCATTTCGGATGGCGATCCCGTACTGGCTGCCGTCCTCCTTGGTCAGCTTCTTTGCGTTTTCCACCACGGTATCCCAGGTCCATGTCTCGTCCGGATAAGCCACCCCGGCCTCATCGAACATGGTCTTGTTGTACCACAGCGCAACGGTGTCGATGTCCTTCGGGATGCCGTAAACCTTTCCGTCATAAGTGTACAGCTCCTTGATCTCCTCCGGATATTTTGACATATCCACCAGCTCGCTCCCTGATGCCTTCTCTGTCAGGTCCAGCAGGATCTCATTGGACATATACCTCTGGGATTCATTGGAATGCATCCAGAATACGTCCGGCATCTCGCCGCCCTGTGCGCCTGCCTCAAGCAGTGTCCAGTATTCGTTCCACTGTACCACCTGAAGCTCCGCCTCGATTCCGGTCTCCTCTGTAAAGTCTGCAATGATCTCCTTCAGCCCCGGCTCCTGGTAGTTGTCCCAGATCATGACAGAGAGCTTTCCGCCCTTGTCGCTGCCTCCCTCTGACGACCCGCTGTCTCCCGATCCTCCGCATGCCGCAAGGGACGCAGTCATTGCCGCGCACATACAAAGTGCTGCCATTCTTTTGATTTTCATGTTTTTTCCTCCTCGACCAGTTAGATTTATTGCAAATAAAATTTGCCGAAAGTAATGCAGACCATCCGCCTGCTTCAGACAAAACCAAACCATGCCTCACGCTTGATAAACATGGACAATTGTTGCATGAAACTGTACTTATGTTATTTCTTCCTGTATTTACTTTACATTCTCACTGTAAAAATGATAGAATACCTGATACTGTTCAACTACATTTAGAAAGAAGGGTTATTTATGAATTGGATGAATCCGGATAATGTCGTACATGCAGCATTAAATAAGGTCGGAGACGTGGTCATTGCGAATCTGCTGTTTCTGCTCTGCTCCATCCCGCTGGTCACCATCGGCCCCGCGCTGAGCGCGCTGTATCACTGCATGCTCCGCACGGTCAAGGGCAATCACACCTTCACGGTAAAAACATTTTTTACCGCCTTCCGCCAGAATTTTATCCAGTCGCTTCTGATCTGGCTGGCCCTGTGCGCCGCTCTGATCATGGCTGCCTTCAATCTCCGGTTTCTGGCACACACCGACAGTCCTGCCGGACAGATCTTTTTCCTGCTCACCTGCGGAACCGCGATCCTTCTGGCAATTACGGCGTTCTATGTATTTCCTGTGATCGCCGCGTTCAAAGGCACCTGGAAAATGCAGTTAAAAAATGCCCTGCTCTTTGCGTTCTCTCATCTGCCTTCCACCCTGCTGATCA
>CATLCV010000270.1 GCA_949893755.1 uncultured Lachnospiraceae bacterium
TACCAAGAGACAAACGTGTAGAGATCGGCTTGACTTATATTTATGGAATTGGAAGAACAAGCTCAAACCGTATTTTAGCAGAAGCAGGAGTGAATCCTGATACCCGTGTAAGAGATTTGACAAGTGAGGAAGTAAAGAAGATCAGTGAAGTCATTGATGCAACTCAGATGGTAGAAGGTGATCTCAGAAGAGAGATCCAGCTGAACATCAAGAGACTGAAAGAGATCGGATGCTACCGCGGAATCCGCCACAGAAAAGGACTTCCGGTACGCGGTCAGAAGACGAAGACAAACGCAAGAACCTGTAAAGGACCGAAGAGAACAGTAGCAAATAAAAAGAAGTAAGCACTTAGTGCGTAGATTAAAATGAGAAAGTAGGTTAGTTTAAATGGCGAAGAAAGTTACCAAAAAAGTGACAAAAAAACGTGTCAAGAAAAACGTTGAACGAGGACAGGCTCACATCCAGTCATCTTTTAATAATACGATCGTAACATTGACGGATGCACAGGGCAATGCTCTTTCATGGGCAAGTGCGGGCGGTCTGGGTTTTAGAGGTTCAAGGAAATCTACTCCATACGCAGCACAGATGGCAGCTGAGACAGCGGCTAAAGCAGCATTGATTCATGGTCTGAAAACAGTAGATGTTTTCGTTAAGGGTCCAGGTTCAGGAAGAGAAGCGGCAATCCGTGCGCTGCAGGCATGCGGCATTGACGTGATCAGTATCAAGGACGTGACACCGGTACCTCATAACGGATGCCGTCCGCCGAAACGCAGAAGAGTATAACCAATACCGCATATTATTAGGAGGAATTAAGAAAATGGCAGTAAACAGAGTCCCGGTTCTTAAGAGATGCCGTTCATTAGGTATGGACCCAATCTATTTAGGAATTAATAAAAAGTCAAAAAGACAGTTAAAGAGATCCAACAGAAAGATGAGTGAATACGGTCTCCAGTTACGCGAGAAGCAGAAAGCAAAATTCATCTACGGCGTATTGGAGAAGCCTTTCAGAAATTATTTCGAGAAGGCAAAGCAGCAGGAAGGTATGACAGGTGAGAACCTGATGACCCTTCTGGAGACCAGACTGGACAACGTGATGTTCCGTATGGGCTTTGCAAGGACCAGAAGAGAAGCAAGACAGATCGTAGGCCACAGACATGTACTGGTGAACGGCAAGCAGGTAAAGGTTCCTTCCTACCTTGTAAAGGCCGGCGATGTGATCGAGATCAAAGAAAAGAACAAAGGCAGCCAGAGATACAAGGATATCCTGGAAGTGACCGGCGGCAACATGATTCCGAACTGGCTGGAAGTGGATGCCGAGAATCTGAAAGGTGAAGTCAAAGAGCTTCCGAAGAGAGACGCAATAGATGTTCCTGTTGACGAGATGTTGATCGTCGAGCTGTATTCTAAGTAATGCATTCGGATATAGCATGATTGAAAAGTACCCCTCAATATTTTTTAACCCATAAGGAGGGTCGTGTAGTGTTTGATTTTAATAAACCGAATATTGAAATTACAGAAATTTCAGAAGATAAGAAGTATGGAAGATTCGTTGTAGAGCCTTTGGAACGGGGATATGGAATCACATTGGGTAATTCCCTGAGAAGAATTATGCTTTCTTCTCTTCCGGGAGCAGCGATCAGCTCCGTGAAGATTGACGGAGTACTGCACGAATTCAGTTCCATACCGGGCGTGAAAGAAGATGTGACCGAGATTATCATGAATCTGAAATGTCTGGCAATCAAGAATACATCGGAATCAGACGAAGTGAAGACTGCATATATCGAATTCGAGGGAGAAGGTGTTGTAACAGGCGCCGACATCCAGGCGGATGCCGATATTGAGATTATGAATCCGGATCAGGTCATCGCTACATTAAGCGGCGGTAAGGACAGCAAGCTGTACATGGAGCTTACGATCACAAAGGGAAGAGGTTATATCAGCGCGGATAAGAACAAGGGAGAGGATATTCCGATCGGCGTCATCCTGATAGATTCTATCTATACGCCTGTTGACCGTGTAAATATGTCAGTGGAAAATACACGTGTCGGACAGATAACCGATTACGATAAGCTCACGCTGGACGTATGGACAAGAGGTACATTGCTTCCGGACGAAGCGGTCAGCCTTGCCGCAAAGGTACTCAGCGAACATCTGAAATTATTCATCGACCTGTCAGAAGTCGCGCAGGCTGCTGAGGTCATGATCGAAAAAGAAGATGATGAAAAAGAGAAGGTTCTGGAGATGAGTATTGATGAACTGGAATTATCTGTCCGTTCATACAACTGCCTCAAGAGAGCAGGTATCAATACCGTGGAAGAACTTACGAATAAGACGCCGGAAGACATGATGAAGGTAAGGAACCTGGGACGCAAGTCCCTGGAGGAAGTCCTTGCGAAGCTGAAAGAACTCAATCTGGAGTTAAATTCAGGTGAGGAATAGATAGAAGATGATCTTTCTATGGCAGGATGCCGTGAATGATCATAAATGATCCAAATATCCGGCCAGTAAGCCCGAAGCGCATGGCAGGAGCATTTGATTAATAAGCCCGAAGATTGCATAACCAAATGTGCGGCTTATGAGGCGGAGAGAACTTACAGCCAGCCAGCTGTAATGACAACAGTCTCATAAGCAAATGAATGGAGGATAAGAACAATGGCAAAATATAGAAAACTTGGCAGAACATCCAGCCAGAGAAAAGCTTTGATCAGAAACCAGGTAACCGCATTGCTTTACAATGGAAAGATCGTGACCACAGAAGCGAAGGCAAAAGAGATCCGCAAGGTTGCGGAGGGTTTGATCGCAAAGGCTGTCAAGGAAAAAGATAACTACGAAGAAGTGACCGTAAAGGCAAAGGTTGCGCGCAAGGACAAGGACGGCAAGAGAGTAAAGGAAGTCGTTGACGGAAAGAAAGTTACTGTATATGATGAAGTAGAGAAGAAGATCAAGAAAGATATGCCGAGCAGACTTCATGCCAGAAGAGAGATGCTCAAGGTTCTCTACCCTGTAACAGAGGTTCCGGCTGCTGCGGCAGGAAAGAAAAAGAATACCAAGAAGGTAGACCTGGTAGATAAGTTATTTACCGAGATCGCTCCCAAGTACGAGAACCGCAACGGCGGCTACACAAGAATCGTGAAGATCGGCCAGCGCAAGGGCGATGCTGCTCTGGAAGTGCTTCTTGAGTTAGTATAATTAAAAAAATGATATGATCTGTACAAAAAAGGCTGTCGGGAAATTCCCGACAGCCGATTTTTTATAGTTTACCAGGACTGGAAAAACAGGTTGTTTCCTACGTTGACTCCGACCCGGTCGGTGGCGCCTGCATACAGGAAATAATAGCAATCTGCAACGGCCGCAAGTCTTGCTCCGTTCAGAGCCTCCTGAGCCACCTGATAGGAGAGATCACTGGGGCCTCTGGCAAGTACCGTGTCCAGACGGCCTGTCCATACCGGTTCAAATTGTCCCTCCGCATACACGATCTCCTGGATCGTATTTGGGAAAATGGAACTGCTCATCCGGTTCATGATCACAGTAGCAACAGCCAGAAGAGAATCATGCTCCTGCATAGCCTCGCATTCCAATATGGCCGCAAAGATATCCAGCTCACTGCCGGAGACATTTGAAGCACCGCCGTTCACAATGGTACTGTCGTTTACTTCTTCTTCCGGTTTTTTATTCTCGCCGGGTTTTTCCCCTTCTGACACAGTCGGCACCGTAACCGGCTTCTGTGCATTCTTTTTCGCTTCCTCGGCCTTTCTTGCTGCTTCCGCCTGCCGGGCTTCCTCCTCGCGAAGCAGAGCAAGCTGTGCGTTGAACGTGGCAAGATCTGTGGAGGTCGCCTTTGCAGTCGCATTGAGCTCGACTCTCCGCTGTTCCAGCTGCTCCTGCAGATCTTCCAGAGAGGCCTCCTGGTTCAGGAGCACCTGTTCCCGCTCTGCGATGTCTTCCCGTATGGTCCGCAGCTTATCAAGCATATCGCGGTCATAGCTGCTGATATTTTCAATAAATTCCGCTTTATTCAGAAAATCAGTCATGCTGTCCGCAGAAAAAAGCATTTCCAACAGTGATTCATTGCCCACTTCATACATATATTTAATGCGGGCCTTCATCGCTTCATAACGCTGTGATTCGTCTGCCTGGGCATCCGCCAGGGAATCCTGAGTACGGAGGATCTCGCTGTGAGTGATCTCAATCTGATTTTTTGCGGAAGCAATCTCATCGCTGATCTTGACCATTTCCTGATTGATGCCCTCAAGCTGGCTGTTCAGTGAGCTGGTCCTGGTCTCCAGATCTGTGATATCCGTCGCATGCACGGACAGCGGCGAGCAGGTAATGACCAGTGAGCAGATCAGTATTCCAATAGATAGTTTCATAAAATAATTTCCTTTCAAACATTTAATAAAAGAATCGCCTATGATAGTATACTATAAATTGCAAAATTAATCAATTTTTGTTATTATATTTTTGTAAAAAGTTTGTAACAAAAATTATGGTGAATTGTAACTATCAATTGAGGAAGGAATTTAGAGAAAATGCATCAGATAAAAATGATCGGACTGGATCTGGACGGAACACTGCTGACATCGGATAAAAAATTACTGCCTTATACCAGGCAGGTGATCGCAGAGGCGATCGAGCGGGGAATCCTGGTGCTCATGGCAACCGGACGCCCCTATACGGGCATCCCTGAGGAGCTGCGCGATTTTCCGGGCATACGCTATGCACTGACCTCCAACGGCGCGCGCATTCTGGACACACAGACAGGAAAGGTGCTGATCGAGCATCTGCTCCCATTGAAAAGTGCGAAAAAGGCATTGGAAATCTTACAGAAGTATGATACATTACAAGAGGTATACTTTGAAGGACAGGGTTACGCGGAGGCTGATAAGCTGGATCGGATCTCCAGATACCACCACAATCCCCATATGTGGGAATATGTCCGGAGTTCCAGAAAGCCTGTTCCCAGCCTGACAGAGCTGATCGGGCGGGAGAACCGGGATATGGATAAGGTCCAGGCTCTGTTTGCGGATATGGAGGAGCTTGCGCAGGCGTGGAAGGAACTGGAGCAGTACAGGGAGCTGGTACTGGTCTCCTCCCTTGGATACAACATTGAGATCAATGCGGCCGGTGTGGATAAGGGCACAGGCCTGATGGAACTGGGAGCGCTGCTGGGGATCCGCCCGGAGGAGATCATGGCCTGCGGGGACGGAGATAACGACATCCGCATGCTGGAGCTGGCGGGAGTCGGCGTTGCCATGGGAAATGCAGAGGAAAATGTAAAGGCTGCCGCGGATTACATAGCAGAAACAAACGATCATGAGGGGGTTGCAAAGGCGATTGTGAAATATGCATTTTGCAATGACCCGGAACAGCAATAATTTCAACATTTTTTAAAACAGGAGGAAAACAATGTTAGACGCATTAAAGGTCATTATTTTGGGGATTGTGGAAGGGATCACGGAGTGGCTTCCCATCAGCAGCACAGGGCATCTGATCCTGGTGGAGGAATTTATCAAGCTGGAGCTGAGCGAGGCATTCATCGAGATGTTCAATGTAGTCATCCAGCTCGGCGCGATCATGGCCGTTGTTGTGATCTATTTTCACAAGCTGAATCCATTTTCGCCGACCAAGACGCAGAAGCAGAAGATGCTGACGATCCAGCTCTGGGTGAAGGTGGCGATCGCGGCAGTTCCGGCCGCGGTGATCGGGCTTTTGTTCGATGATATGATTGAAGCCAAATTTATGAATGCATATGTGGTAGCGGCAACTCTGATCATCTACGGAATCTTATTCATTGTCGTGGAGGAGAGCCACAAGAATAAGCAGCCTAAGGTGACGAAGCTGTCACGCTTAAGTATACCGATGGTACTGATCATCGGCGTATTCCAGGTGCTTGCGCTGATCCCGGGAACCTCACGTTCAGGAGCGACGATCATCGGCGCGCTTTTGATCGGGACTGCAAGAGGCGTTGCGGCGGAATTTACCTTTTTCCTGGGAATCCCGGTCATGTTCGGAGCCAGCTTTTTGAAGATCATCAAGTTTCTGAAGGATGGTGCAGGCATTGCCGGCAGTGAAATTTTTCTGCTCCTGCTCGGCTGCGGCGTGTCATTCGGCGTATCGATCTTTGCGATCAAGTTTTTGATGCAGTATATCAAGAACCATGATTTCAAAGCATTCGGATATTACAGGATCGTCCTGGGTGTGGTTGTGCTGATCTATTTTGGCGTTTCCGGACTGCTTGCGGCGTAGTGCAATAAAGCGATTACAAAAAATCACCGGACAGTATTTAGAGGACTGACCGGTGATTTTTACGTATAGAAAGAGTTTCATCATTTGGGAAGCCGGATTTTTTGGGAAGTATTTATTTTGAATAAAATTGATGGATAAGTCTTGTATTTTTGCAGAAATCTGATAAAATATAAAA
>CATLCV010000271.1 GCA_949893755.1 uncultured Lachnospiraceae bacterium
CGCGGATGAAAAGATAAAATTTGCGAAGGAGCAGCTGATCTATACGGAGGATACCTATGAGATGATTGCATACACGTATGGGTTCTCCTCGCAGAGCCATTTTGGAAGCGTGTTTAAAAAGCGGACAGGCATGACGCCGGGGGAATTTCGGGAGCACTACCGGGCTAAGGAGTTGTAGAAAAATAAGTGACACATCTTGGCTTGTCCGCTCAGGAGCATCCCATTATGGCCATTCGGTCATTTCACAAGGAATAAAAAGCATCGTGATTTTGAACAAAAATCAGGGTGCTTTTTTAGTGAAAAAGTCGAAAATGGGGATAGAAAATAAAATCTTGATATGCACATAAAAATTCTGATATGAACAATATTTTATTCTGGTATCATGAAACCATGCAGTACAGAAAATACAAAAAAACGCTCCGGGAATCCATGAGATCAGGCAGAGTTCCCAGGGCGAAAAAAAGAAAGAGAGGAATTGCAGTATGTATGTAAAAGGCGTCAATCTTGGAAACTGGCTGGTTCTGGAGAAATGGATGAGTCCCGGGCTTTTTGCGGGGACCACGGCGGAGGACGAGTATTACCTGCCCGCCCAGCTCTCCCCGGAGGTGTACGAGGCAAGGATCAAAACCCACCGCAGCGAATACATCACGGAGCGGGATTTCGCAACCATCAAAAGCATTGGCTTAAATGCGGTCCGCATTCCGGTGCCTTATTTTATCTTCGGGGACCGTCCGCCGTTCATCGGATGCATCGAGGAGCTGGACAGGGCATTTGCATGGGCGGAAAAGTACGGGATGAAGATCCTGATCGACCTGCATACGGCCCCCATGAGCCAGAACGGCTTTGACAACGGAGGACTCAGCGGCGTGTGCAGATGGTCCCAGCTTCCGGAGGAGGTGGAATTTGAGCTGAATGTGCTGGAAAAGCTGGCAGAGCGTTACGGAAAACGGGAAGGGCTTCTGGGGATCACCCCGATTAACGAGCCCTGTACGGAGCGTACCTGGGAGATGCTGGGAGTGCAGAGGCGTTACCCGCCTGCAGACCCGAAGCTGGCAGAGGGCAGCGCGCCGATCACCATGGATTTTCTGAAGGAATTTTATAAAAATGCGTATGCGCGGATCCGCAAACACCTGGGCGAAGACAAATATGTGGTTTTCCACGATGGATTTGAGCTGAAGGCATGGAAAGACTTTTTTGCGGAGCAGGATTTTCGGAACATTGTGCTGGACACCCATATGTATCTGATGGTGGCGGAGCTGGACGGCTGTGAGCAGACGGTGGAAGGCTACCGGAAATACATCGAAGAGCATTTCGCAAAGGACATCGCCGAGGTGCAGGAGTATGTGGATGTGATCTGCGGCGAGTGGTGCCTGTTCAACAGCTATGCAGTGGGAACCGACACAAAGGGCGGCCAGACCGTGCTCAATGGAATGGACTTTTCTGAAAATAAGGAAACCATGGACGCGGAGGCCAAGAAGCAGATTTATCTGCAGATCGCGGAGGCGCAGCTGGATGCCTGGAAACGGGGAAGCGGATATTTTTACTGGAGCTATAAACTGCTTCTGGATACGGTCAATGAACCCAACTGGATCGGCTGGGACTGCTGGGATCTGGGCAAGAGCGCGGCGCTGGGCTGGTTCCCGATGGGCGGCTGATATGTGGCTGTATCGTGCGGCGCAGGGCTCATTCCCGATCGGCGGCTGATATCGGAATGTATCCGCAGGCCGTCGGCCATTGGGAAACTGCCCTGCAGTGAATCAAAATATACAGAAAAAAAGGAGAGAGGACGATAACATGAACAAAGATCAGAAGGTCAATATGGATCCGAATGCGAAGCTGAGCTTGATCGAGCGGTTTGCATACGGGGTGGGTGATTATTCTTTTAACTTAGTGTATTCTTCTATTTCAGCATTTCTTTTGGTATATTACGTCAGCGTACTGGGAGTCAGTGCGGTGACGGCGGGCTCGATCATGGCGGTGTCCCGTATCTTCGACGGGGTGTCCGACCTGGTCATGGGGCGGATCGTGGACAAGACCCACAGCAAATGGGGAAAGGCCCGTCCATGGCTGCTGCGGCTCTGCGTCCCGCTGGCAGTCTGCTTTGTACTGATGTTTTCCATCCCTTCCGGGCTGGCAGGGAAGGCGCAGATCGCGTATATGTTTTTGACTTATAACATGGTGTCAACCGTATTCTATACAGGGATGAACGTTCCCTATGCCACCCTGCAGGGGCTGATGACGACCAACCAGTATGAGCGCGGCCTGCTGGGAAATATCCGGAACCTCCTGTCCACGGCCGGAACCATGACCGTGAATACCTTTGTCATGAAAATGTGTACGGCATTCGGAGGCGGCGACCAGTACAGCCAGAAAGGGTGGACTATGACATTTCTCATTCTGGCGGTGCTGTTCATCCTTTTGAACCTGTTTACGTTTTATTTCTGCCATGAGCGTGTGGTGGAGCTTTCGTCCGGGGACAGTGAAGAAAAGCAGGAGGCGTCCATCGCGGAATGTCTGAAAAGCCTTGTGAAAAATAAATACTGGCTGATCCTGGTCGTATTTTTATTCGTGATGTACTTCATGATGTCCACATTTTTCGGGAGCGCGTATTACTTCGCGCAGTACATCCTGGGAGATGAAAATGTGTACGCCATGACCGCCAACGCGCTTTCCATGGCACAGATCATCATGCTGTTCTGTACGCCGTTTATCATGAAAAAATTCGGGAAGCGCAACACCGGGCTTTTCGGGATGGCAATCGCTTCCGCCGCATTTCTCCTGACAGCCCTTGCCGGAAGCAATGTGAATCTGGTGGTCGCGGCCAATGTGCTCAAAGGGCTCGGCTTCGGCTGCTGCGGGGCAACCATGTTCGGGATGCTGCAGGATGCCATCACCTACGGCTCCTGGCTCACCGGCGTGCAGGCCATGGGAATGGGAAACGCGGCATCCTCCTTCTGCATGAAGGTCGGCTCCGGAATCGGGACCGCGGCATTGGGATGGATCCTGGGAGCCGGCGGATTCAATACGGATCCCACCAGCGCGGGGGCGCTGACGGCACTGAACATCTCCTGCATCTGGATCCCGCTGGCTACCTGCATCATCGGGGCAGTGTGTATGCTGCTCTTTGACCTGGATCAACATTATGACCAGGCGGTTGCGGATCTGGCAGAAGGGAGATGGAAGGGAAGTAAATAATAAGGAAAGGATCCTTCTTTTTAGCAATTGCCAGGAGATTGAGGGAAAAGTACGATGATACAACAAAAAGCAGGGAAATAATCTAAATTATCAGTTATTTCCCTGCTTTTCCAGTATATTGCTCTGTTACGCTTCCGGATGAAAAGGAAGCTGTTTATTTCGTAGTGATTTTTAAAATATACTGGTATGAAAATTCAATCCCCTTACAAGTCAGATTTTCACACATATGGGGCGGGTCGCTTTCTGAAAAACCTGTAGGGCGTAATTCAAAACATCTTAATGAGCCAAATGCGCTGTCAAAAGCAGACGCAAAATCATAACAGGCAGACACAATCTCACTCTCTGTTTTTCCAGCTGCATGAAGATAAATCCCCATAAACAGAAGCGTTCCTTCGACTAAACCGCACTGCGCCCTATACCCGCCTGCACCATGCAATCCAACCGCAGACTGGATGACCTGCGGTTCGATCATGGTTTCAAATAATTCACTTAAACAAATGATTGCTGTCCTTGCGCAGTTTATATCATCATTCCAGTACAATTCATGTACCCTGTTCTTTATATATTCCTGCATATTTACTGTGTTCATTCTTTTATCCGGTCAAGCTCTGACAGATTTGTTCCTGCCGCTGTCAGAATCACTTTCAATTCAATGTACCTGATCTTCATTTCCTGGTAAACTTCGGAATCTTTTCCGGCAATCAACATATAACGCTGAAGTCTGGAAAATTCTTCAATAGAAATTTTCACCATTTCTTCTATACACAAAGAATGACCTCCTTTTACAAATTGAAATCACCGTCAATGAGATGCTTTCATTATATCAAAGAGAAATAAAGGTGTAAAGTCTATGCCGAATGAAATTTTGAAACCGTCTATAGAGTGTCTATAGAGGAGCGCAGTCAGCGTGATGAAGAAGCCTGATAAGATTTCCTTGTTTTTAACTGCGCAATCTTTTATAATGGATAAAAATACAGAGAAGATATTTCGGAAAGGAGCACATTCGGCTATGGGAAATTATCTGAATATCGGTAATGCAGGCTTTTCAGCTGTCAGAGAGGGAATCTATGTGGATAAGACCGGCCTGATCTCCTTTATGAACCGTATATTAGGGACAAGGGATAAGCTGTCCTGCGTAAGCAGGCCGCGCCGCTTCGGAAAGTCTTATGCGGCTCAGATGCTGTGCGCCTACTACGACAAAAGCTGTGATTCCCGCAAACTGTTTGAGGATCTGGCGATCTCAAAGGATCTTTCCTTTGAAACACATCTGAATCAATACAATGTGATCTACCTGGATATCACGGGATTTGTTTCCAGGGCATTTGTCGCGGGAACAATGTCCCGGATCGTTCAGGAGCTCCAGAAAGACGTGATCCGTGAGCTGTGCGCGGCATACCCGGAGGCGGAGAAGAAAGAGTATCTGCCGGATATGCTCTATGATATTTCGCAGATGACCGGAGAGAAATTTATTTTTATCATTGATGAGTGGGACGCGCTGTTCCGTGAGGCGAAGGCGGATACATTCTCACAGGATTGCTATATCCAGCTCTTACGGGGCCTGTTCAAGGACAGCGGAAGAACCGACAAAATGATCGCGGCAGCCTATATGACCGGAATCCTGCCGATCAAGAAATACGGTACACAGTCCGCCATGACAGATTTCAGAGAGTATACGATGCTTGCGCCGAAGAGGCTTGCGGAATATGTTGGATTTATGGAGCCGGAGGTTCGGACGCTCTGTGAACAATACGGCATGGATTTTGAAGAGGCGAAAAAATGGTACGACGGCTATTCCTTCAGCCGGGTGAAGTCGATATACAATCCAAACTCTGTTATCGAAGCGGTCAAGAGCGGGGAATTTGGCAATTACTGGACGCAGACAGAAACCTTTGAGACATTGAGAATCTATATAGATATGGACGAGGATGGATTGAAGGAAGCGATCATCCAGATGCTGGGTGGGGCTCGGATCAAAATTGATGCCGGTGCGTTTCAAAATGATATGACTACGATAAAAGGCAGGGATGATATCCTGACGCTGTTCGTCCATCTTGGATATCTGGCCTATGATATGAGCAGCAGGTCGGTATATATCCCAAACGAGGAGATCCGTGAAGAATTTGTGCGGGCAATCACCCATGGAAGGCATACGGAGATCGCGAAGCTCATCCGCGGTTCGGGCGCCCTTTTGGATGCGACGCTGAATCGAGATGAGGAGGCAGTGGCTGCCGCGATCGAGGAGGCGCATCAGGCAGGAACAGCGCCCACGTTTTACAATAACGAGCAGGCACTGTGCAGTGTGATCCGGTTTGCATATATCAGCTGCGTAGATGCATACTTTCAGATTGATGAACTGCCGTCAGGCCATGGATACGCGGACGTGGTTTTCTTCCCGAAGAAAAACTCATCCATGCCGCTGCTGCTGATCGAATTGAAATGGAATAAGACAGAGCAGGGGGCAATCGGCCAGATCAAAAAGAAGGACTATCCGCAGGCTCTAAAGGACTATGGCGGAGAGATGCTTCTCGTTGGGATCAATTATGATGCAAAGAGTAAAAAGCATACCTGTGTGATTGAAGAATATAGTGCATGAGGCCAGTGATTCATGCACTATACTTCATTAAACCTTGCCCTCACTCCAGATCGGGAGTGTATCCTGCCAAGACCGGGATACCAGCGAGATAAAATGCTGGTCTAAAAAGTGTTCGTTCGGGAAAAACCGGATTTCTTCCTCCTCTGCTATGGTCTCGCAGAAAAATTCATTGATTACAGAGATGATCAGTTCCCGGCAGTCATTTAGGATTGTCCGGAATGCCCTGACATATATCATATTCAAAATCTAAGCTTTCGCTGTTTCCAAATTTATAAAACGGTTTCTGTATTCTGATGGAGAACAGCCATATTTTTGGGAGAAGATTTTATAAAAATAGGTGCTGTTTTTATAACCTATTTCATCCATGATATTTTCTATTGTTAAATCTGTATTTTCTAAGAAATATATAGCTTGATCTAACTTTCGCTCTTGAAGCATTTCCTTAAAATTTTTCCCTGTATTTTTTTTGATCAATTTGCTTATGTAGTATGTACTGTACCCGGTTTTTTCTGATAGCTCATTTAGACTTGCATCTTTATAATTTGTACGTATATATTTAATTGCTACCATAAGCAAGTCT
>CATLCV010000272.1 GCA_949893755.1 uncultured Lachnospiraceae bacterium
GGCGGCGTTGGGAAAACTACTATCAGCGGCATGATCGTGGACTATCTGTGCCGCAGTGGAAAAGCACCGATCCTTGTGGTCGATGCCGATGCCAATTCAAATCTGAACGAGGTTCTGGGCGTGGAGGTGGATACAACCCTTGGCGACATCCGTGAGGAGATGGCGCAGGCAGAAAAGAGAGGCGACACAATCCCAGGCGGCATGACAAAGGCAGATTATGCCGAGTTTCGCTTCGGCTCAGCACTGATTGAGGAGGATGACTTCGACATGCTGGTGATGGGGCGCACTCAGGGAAAGGGGTGCTACTGCTTTGTCAACGGTATCCTCCAGACGCAACTGGAAAAGTATGCGGGGAACTACCGCTATATGGTGATCGACAATGAGGCAGGTATGGAGTATATCGCCCGTGGCACTCTTCCGCATATAGACACGCTGCTGCTGGTATCTGACAGTTCCCGCCGCGGTGTCCAGGCGGTGGGACGGATTGCGGAAATGGTGGGAAATCTGGGACTTTCTCCCGGACGGATGAAGCTGATTGTCAACCGGGCGCCGGATGGAACGCTTGGTGCCGGTATTGCGGAGGAGATTGAAAAGCAGGGCTTAAAGCTTGCCGGGGTACTGCCTCAGGATCAGACGGTGTATGAGGCTGACTGTGACGGAAAGCCAAGCGCCTATGTTCCGGACAGCTCGCCTGTTAAGCAGGCGCTGGCCAAAATTATTAAAGAACTGGAATTATAAAAAATATATCAAATGTTTTAGGGAGGGAATGTAAATGCCATTTGAACCAAAAACACAGGTGTTTAACTCCAAAATCAACACCATCGTTCTGGGAACCGGGGACAAAGCGGTCCAGATCGGCGGAAACAACGTGCTGCCGTTTTACAGCTTCGATGCACCCATTGAAAACGCACCGAAAGTCGGCGTGGAGATCACCGATGAAGCATTGGAGGAGTATGTGCAGCCAAAGCTTAAGGCTTTTTATGACGGCTGCAACACCCTGCCGGAGATGGCTGCGCGGGCACAGGACATTCAGGGCGTG
Organism: uncultured Lachnospiraceae bacterium; assembly: GCA_949893755.1. GTDB lineage: Bacteria > Bacillota > Clostridia > Lachnospirales > Lachnospiraceae > Schaedlerella. The sequence goes on from CATLCV010000272.1 coordinate 1,040, forward strand.
TCGTTTCTGGCGCTGCACTTAAAGGGCGCAGATCCAAACGGCAGGAACAGGTCCGTGGAAGAGTGTGTGGCACTGGCTGAATCGATCGCGGGCGCGGTTGATCTTCCGCTCGTTATTATGGGCTGCAAGGATATCGAGAAGGACGCGGAGCTGTTTACGAAGATTTCCGAAAAGCTGAGCGGGAAGAACATCCTCGTACTGTCGGCCAGAGAGGAAAACTACAAGACTGTGGGCGCTTCTGCAGCTTTGGCCTATGGTCAGAAAGTTGGCGCCGAATCCGCGGTAGATATTAACCTGGCTAAGCAGCTCAATACTGTGATGACCCAGATGGGCGTAAATCCTGCCTCTATCGTGATGCAGGCAGGTTCCGCCGCGGCCGGTTACGGCTTTGAGTACCTGGCTTCCACGCTTGAGCGCATCAAGCTGGCGGCTCTGGGACAGGGTGACGCGCAGCTTCAGATGCCGATCATGACGCCGGTCTCCCCAGAGACCTGGGGCGTCAAGGAAGCAATCATGCCGGAATCGGAAATGCCCGAGTGGGGAGATGCTGAGGAGCGTGGCATCGAGATGGAGATCGCAACGGCCTCGGCGTGCCTGGCCGGAGGCTCCGATGCTGTCATTATGCGTCATCCGGACGCCATTCAAGCGATCGTCCGGATGATTGATGAGTTGGTTTAAGGAAGGAGGAACACACAATGGCTGTAAAAGGTCTGGATATTTTTAAACTATCTCCAAAGAAAAACTGCAAAGAGTGCGGTGTCCCTACCTGCATGGCATTCTGTATGAAGGTCGCGCAGGGCGGACTTCCGATTACGAAGTGCCCGTATATGTCCGAGGAGGCTATCGCACTGTTGTCTGAAGCCACAGCGCCTCCGATGAAGTCCCTTGAAGTCGCTGGCCATAAGCTGGGCGGCGAAACGGTTCTGTTCCGTCATGACAAGACGTTTGTTTCCCGCAACCTGTACGCTGTCAGCGTTGGCTCCGGTATGGATGACGAGACGCTGGACGCTAAGCTTTCCGATATTCAGAAAGTGGACTATGAGCGCATCGGTGAGCGGGAATATGTGGAGTTTGTGTTTGTCTTGGACGAGGGCAAAGGCGCTGACAAGCTGTCGGGCGCGGTACAAAAAGCCGCTGCCACAGGCCGCGGCGTGATCGTTGAGACCAAAGACCCTGAGACCGCGGGGGCTGTTCTTAATTCCGCCAAGGATTTGATCATCAACGGCGCGGACGCATCCAACTGGGAGCAGATGAATGAAGCCGTTCAGGGTAAGGCTGTCTTAGGCGTGGGCGGCAGCAGCATACAAGAGATATACGACACCGTCCAGAAGCTGGAAAAAGCCGGCAACAAGACGCTTATCATTGACGTAACAGCAGGCTCGGTCAAAGAGACCTTTGCGGGCGCGGTGCAGGTTCGGCGCGGGGCCATCAAGGACAGCGTACGGACACTGGGCTATCCTTCACTTGTGAACATGACAAAGCTTGCCGCGGGAGACATTCACCTGCAGACAGCGCTGGCTGCTCTATTTACGCTCAAATACGGTTCTATACTGGTTATGGAGAAGATGAGCTACGCAGAGTCTCTGCCGCTGCACAGCCTGCGCCAGAATATCTACACCGATCCTCAGAAGCCTATGAAGATGGAGCCGGGCATTTACCCGCTCAACGGTGCAACGCCGGACGACCCATGTATGCTTACGGTAGACTTCGCGCTGACCTACTTCCTGGTATCCGGGGAGATTGAGCGCTCCAAGGTTCCGATCAACCTGCTGATCACCGATGCCTCCGGTATGTCTGTCCTGACGGCCTGGGCCGCAGGAAAATTCTCCGCCAGCTCGGTCAAAAAGTTCTTTGACGAGTGCCAGATCTCGGAGAAGATTAAATCCCGTACTCTGGTGATCCCTGGTAAGGCCGCCGTACTGAAGGGCGAGATACAGGAAAAACTGCCCGACTGGAACGTGGTTGTGGGTACCCGGGAGGCAGTAGAGATTGTCCACTACCTGAAAGACGGTGAACACGAGAAAGCAGCAGCGGCCGTAGCGGCATCCAAGCAGCCCGCCGCGGCGAAAAAGACCGAGGTCTCCCCTGACGCACCTTTTGATTTTGACAAGATTGTCATTCCTGACATCCAGGTTGTGGATATGGGCGTAACATACCGCCAGCGCGATCCGGAATCAAAGAAGTTCGTGGTCATCGGCGAGCGTATCCATTGCATCTCTCCGGTCATCCGTGCAGCCATGGAAAAGATGGATCCGGAGCCTATTCTGAAGCGGGCGGCCGAGCAGATCCGCGCCGGCGCGACCTATCTGGATGTGAACATCGGGCCTGCGGAATCCAACGGGCCTGAGCTTATGACCTGGGCAGTCAGACTTTTGCAGAAGAACTTCAACAATGTGCCATTGGCGCTGGACACTGCCAACAAGCGGGCCATCGAGGCGGGTATCCGCGTTTACAACCGTACCAACGGCAAGCCAATCGTGAACTCTGCCGATGCCGGCTCCCGAATGAGCTACATCGATCTGGCTGCGGCAAATGATGCCATCGTTGTGGCGCTGTGCTCTGCCGACGGCATCGCTAAAGACAATGAGGAGCGCATGATGCACTGCCACAATATGCTTGAGCATGGCCTGAGTCTGGGCATGGATCCGAAGGACATGTGGTTTGACCCGCTGTTTTTAGTGGTCAAGGGTATGCAGGATAAGCAGATGGACGTTCTGGAAGCCATCCGTATGTTCGCCAATGAGGGCCTGAACACTACCGGCGGCCTTTCCAACAATTCCAATGGCGCACCGAAGGCCGTCCGTCCGGTTATGGACTCTGCCCTGGTGGCCATGGCAATGATGCAGGGACTGACCTCTGCCATTGTCAATCCGAATGACCGCCGCCTGATGGAGACGATCAAGTCCTGCGATATTTTCAAGAACAACGAACTGTATTCTGACTCCTACCTGGAGTTTTAACATGAAAAATAATTTCAAAAAATTAAAATAGGAGGATTTGTAATGAGTGCTTTAACTGATCTTATCTACGGCGGTTCCAATGCAGTTGCCGGCCTGACTGAGGGCGCGGTAAATGATGCCATTGCCAAATACGGCGCTGATAAAGAAATTGCTTTCCCTGATACGGCATATTTTTTCCCGACAATTTACGCTGCTACCGGCGTAAAAGTCAGGACCCTGGGCGATTTGCCCGCCTGCGTCGATGTCCTGAAAGGTCTGATCACAAATCAGGAGGATCTGGGCCAGGCGCTTAACGCGGGCCTTGCCACAGCAGTCGGCGCAGAGATCATTGAGGGCCTGAAATATGTGGACGGGGCTGACCCTTACGCCGATGAATCCGGTATCGGCTTTGTTCCCGATCCCATCATCCGCTCTCTGGGTGTTCCTCTGGTCACCGGTGATATTCCCGGCGTAGCTGTCGTACTGGGCAAAGCAGATGATGCTGATGCCGTTGCAGGCATTGTCAAGGATTACCAGTCCAAGGGCATTTTGACGTGCCTGGTTGGCGATGTGATCGAGCAGTGTGCGGAAGGCGGCGTAAAGATGGGGCTGGACTTCCGTGTAGTACCTTTGGGCCATGACGTGACAAGCGTGATCCATGTTGTCACCATCGCTGTCCGTGCGGCGCTGATCTTCGGCAGCCTGAAAGGCGGCGACCTGCCCGGTCTTCTGGACTACACCAAGAACCGTGTTCCTGCATTTGTCAACACCTTTGGCCCGATCGACCAGGTGGTCGTATCCGCCGGCGCCGGCGCCATTGCGCTTGGCTTCCCTGTGATCGTGGATATTGATCTGGGAGAAAATCAGGTTCCCGGCGCACTGGAGTCTGTGTGTGACCACGCTGAAACGGTCAAAAAATCTCTGGAACTTAGAAATATCAAGATCAAGGTCAAGGAACTGCCGATCCCTGTAGCGTTTGCCTCTGCATTTGAGGGTGAGATCATTCGCAAGAGCGACATGAAATGCGAGTTTTGGTCCGTCAAGAATCCGACCTGTGAACTGGTTACCATGCGGGATATGTCTGAGGTGGAGGATCATAAAATCACCATCATCGGCGACGATGTCGACTCCGGAGAGCAGCAGTTTGCCCTGGCTACCTATGTGGAAGTGGCCGGGAAGAAGATGCAAGCCGACTTTGAATCCGTCATTGAGCGTAAGATCCATGCATGGTTCAACTATATGGAAGGCGTTATGCACACCGGCCAGAGAAACCAGATTCGCATCCGCATTTCCAACGATGCCTATGACAAGGGCTTGCGCCTGAACCATTTTGCCGAAGTCCTTTACAATATGATCATTGATGAGTTTGACGCCGTTGTGGATAAGTGCCAGATCACTCTGGTTACTGACAAAGCAAAGGTGCAGGAAATCCTGGAAAATGAAGCAATGCCGCGTTACAGACAGCGTGACGACCGTCTGAGCTCCATGACAGACGAGGCGGTGGACCGCTTCTATACCTGTATCCTCTGCCAGTCCTTCGCCCCGGCTCACTGCTGCGTGGTAACACCTGAACGTCTGGGCCTGTGCGGCGCTGTGTCCTGGCTTGATGCCAAGGCTACATATGAGCTGAATCAGAACGGTCCATGCCAGCCAATCATGAAAGAAGGCTGCATTGACGAGCGGACCGGCCGCTACGAGACTGTCGATAAGATGGTGAATGAAGCGACCCATGGCGCGGTGGAGTCGGTTACGCTGTATTCCATTCTGGAGGATCCTATGACCTCCTGCGGCTGCTTTGAGTGTATCTGCGGCATTGAGCCTGTATCCAACGGATTTATCGTTGTTAACCGCGAGTTCGCCGGCATGACGCCCGCCGGTATGACCTTTGGCGAGCTGGCCTCCTGCACTGGCGGCGGCGTGCAGACCCCAGGCTATATGGGCCATGGCCGTCATTTCATTTCATCGAAGAAGTTCATTTATGCCGAGGGCGGCATTGAGCGTATTGTCTGGATGCCGAAAGAACTGAAAGATGACGTGGCGGAAAGGCTCAACAAGACTGCGAAGGATCTTTATGACATTGACAATTTCACCGACTACATTGCCGATGAAACAATCTGCACGGAATGTGACCAGCTAATGGAATTTCTGACCGAGAAGAATCACCCGGTTCTGGCCATGGAGCCGCTGATGTAAATACAAACAAGCGTTTCGGGGGAGGGAGCCATTCCTTCCCCCGAGAATGTTATACCACAACGCAGTCGAATACAGGCTGTAAACGAGGGAAAACAAATGTTCGAGATTATATTTCAAATAGAAAACGGTGAACCAATCTCTGTTTCTGCTAATCAAGGCGATAATCTGCTGGAAGTCGCCAGAAGCTCAAAT
>CATLCV010000273.1 GCA_949893755.1 uncultured Lachnospiraceae bacterium
GCCCATGGCCAGCATCTGCTGCTCCCCGCCGCTCAAGGTTCCTGCAAGCTGGTTTTTCCGCTCCTCCAGGCGGGGGAACCGCTTATAGACCATTTCCAGGGTCTGGGCGATCTCCGCCTTGTCCTTTCTCGTATAGGCCCCCATTTTCAGGTTCTGATAGACCGACAGCTCCGCGAATACACGCCGCCCTTCCGGTACATGAGCCATCCCCAGGGATACGATCTTGTGGGCCGGAACCTTCGTGATGTCCTTTCCCTCGAAGATCACGGAGCCCTTTTTCGGGGACAGAAGACCTGTGATGGTGTGCAGGATCGTCGTCTTTCCCGCGCCGTTGGCGCCGATCAGGGCGATGACCTCCCCTTCGTTGACCTCAAAGGAAATGCCCTTGATAGCCTGGATCACGCCGTAAAATACTTCGATATCTTTGATTTCAAGCATTGCCATGATCTCACCCCCTATTCTCCCAGATATGCCTTGATGACTTCCGGATCGTTCAGCACGTCGCTTGTCTTTCCCTCGGCCAGTACCTGTCCGAAGTTCAGTACGGTCAGCTCCTCGCAGATCCCGGACACCAGCTTCATATCGTGCTCGATCAAAAGCACCGTCATGTCAAAGGTATCCCGCACGAAACGGATCGTCTCCATCAGTTCCTTTGTTTCATTGGGGTTCATGCCCGCCGCAGGCTCATCCAGGAGCAGAAGCTTTGGCTCCGTCGCCAGCGCCCGGGTGATCTCCAGCTTCCTCTGCTTTCCGTATGGAAGGTTGGAGGCCAGAGTCTGAGACTCCCTGTCCAGGTCAAAGACCTTCAGAAGCTCCATGGCCTTTTCGTCCATTTCCTTCTCCACCTTATAGTATCTGGGAAGGCGAAGTATCCCCTCCAGTGTGGAATAGGGATGATGATTGTGCAGGCCCGCCTTCACATTATCCAGTACAGTCAGATCCTTAAACAGACGGATGTTCTGAAAGGTCCTGGCAATGCCTGCCCGGTTGATCTCAATGGTTTTCTTGCCGACGATGTTTTCCCCGTCCAGCGTAATGATCCCTTCATTCGGCCGGTATACCCCGGTCAGCAGGTTGAAGACCGTAGTCTTGCCCGCGCCGTTGGGACCGATCAGGCCGTACAGACAGCCCTTTTCGATATGCAGGTGAAACTCGTTCACCGCGCGCAGCCCGCCAAAGGAGATTCCCAGATTTTTCACTTCCAGTAATGCCATGATTCTCAAACCTCCTCTGCCTTTGTTTTTTTCTTTGCACGGAACTTCTCCGCATACTTCTCTCTCCACTCAATCGCCTTGGGGCTCCAGTTGAAGAGCATCATCGCGATCAGCACCACCGCGTAGATCAGCATCCGGTAATCACTTAAGCTCCGCAGCAGTTCCGGGAGCAGCGTCAGCACGATGGCCGCGATGATGGAACCCCGGATATTTCCGATGCCGCCCAGTACGACGAATACCAGGATCATGATGGACATGTTGTATCCGAAGTTCTTCGGCTGAGCCGTCAGAGTCGCCAGGTTGTGGGCATAGATCACGCCCGCCACGCCAGCCAGCGCCGCGGAGATGGAAAAAGCCATCAGCTTGTATTTGGTCACATTGATCCCGATGGACTCCGCCGCGATCCGGTTGTCGCGGATCGCCATGATGGCGCGGCCGCTCCGGGAATGGATCAGGTTCAGTACGATAAACAATGTCAATAGGATCAGGAGCACTCCCACCGTAAAGGTAGAATCCTTGGGAGTTCCCGTGATCCCCTGGGGACCGTTGATGATGACCACCCCGTCCGGCTCCATATTCAGCGCCATCACGTCCTTCGTGGAAAAATGAAATCCGTTGGCGTCTTTTCCGATAAACAGGATGTTCATGATATTTTTAATGATCTCGCCGAAGGCCAGAGTGACGATCGCCAGGTAATCCCCTTTCAGGCGCAGCACCGGGATTCCGATCAGGATGCCGCAGATTCCTGCCGCTGCCGCCCCGATCAGCAGGGCGATAAAATACCGCAGACCCGCAGCCGGGATCGCCGCTGCCGTACATTTTGAGAAAAAGGCGCTGAAAAAGGCTCCCACGCACATGAATCCGGCATGGCCCAGACTCAGTTCTCCTAAGATCCCTACGGTCAGGTTCAGGGAAACCGCCAGGATCACATAGGCGCATAAGGGCACCAAAAGTCCCTGCATGAGGCTGGAAAGACTGCCTGACATGATCAGTGCCTGTACGATGATGTAGAGAACGATCACCATCACATAGGTGATCAGATTGTTTCTAGTCACTTTATTCATCTTTTTCATCCCGTTCACCTACACTTTCTCCTGAATATTCTTGCCGAGGATCCCGGCAGGCTTCACAAGGAGCACTACGATCAGCACGCCGAATACGATGGCGTCCGCCATCTGGGAGGAAATGTATGCCTTTCCAAAGATTTCGATGATGCCGAGCAGGATGCCGCCGATCATAGCCCCGGGAATGGAGCCGATCCCGCCGAATACCGCCGCCACAAATGCCTTGATGCCGGGCATGGCGCCTGTATACGGGGTCAGGGTCGGGTAGGCCGAGCAGAGCAGCACGCCTGCAATGGCCGCAAGGGCGGAGCCGATGGCAAAGGTCAGCGCGATGGTCCCGTTGACATTGATCCCCATGAGCTGAGCCGCGCCCTTATCCTCGGACACTGCCCGCATAGCCTGTCCTGCTTTGGACCGGTTGATGAATAATGTCAGTCCCACCATGATCACGATACATGCCCCGATGGTCATGATGGTCTCCCCGGAAATGGTCAGATCGCCTCCCGCGAGCACCACCGGAGGAATCGGAACCACGGAGGTAAAGGATTTTGTGTTGGCGCCGAAGATCAGAAGCGCCAGATTCTGCAGCAGATAGCTGACACCGATCGCGGTGATCAGAACTGCCAGAGGGGATGCCGCGTTTCGAAGAGGCTTATAAGCCACCCGCTCGATCAGCATTCCCAGCACGGTACAGAAGATCACTGCTGCCAGCACCGCCGCGGCGGGAGGAAGCCCTGCGCCGGTCATGGCAGTCAATACTACATAAGCACCGATCATGATGACATCGCCGTGCGCAAAATTCAGCATCTTCGCGATACCATATACCATCGTATAGCCCAGCGCAATGATCGCATATACGCTTCCCAGGCTGATACCATTAATCAAATACGATATAAAACTCATATACCCGTCCACCTGTCTCTCATTTTTTTAGCAGAAATGATACAAATAGAAGGCTATCCCGAAAGATAACCCTCTATCTGGTCTTACATGCAGTTCCTTACTCAACGACCGCATAATCTCCGTCTGCGATCTTCACGACCATAGGCTCTTTGCTCGGTTCGCCGTTTGCTTCCCAGGTCAGTGCCTTTGCAGTCACACCGTCGATGGTGATCTCTGTCATGGCGGTCTTCATGGCGTCACAGATATCGGCTGCGCTCATGTCCGCGGTCACGCCTGCTTTTTCCATGGCTGCTTTGATGGCATAGATTCCGTCATACGCGTCTGCCGCAAACTGGTTCGGTGTTCCGCCGTAAGCTTCCTGGAAATCTGTTACAAAGGTCTTGATCGCTTCCTCCTCAGAGGTCGGTGTAAACGGACTCAGGAACATCAGATCCTGTGCCATATCCGCGTCAAACCCGTCCACGCCCAGGATTCCGTCCATGCCGTCGCATCCGAAGAAGATCGGTTCATAATTGATGCCTGCTGCCTGCTGCAGTACAAGCGCTGCCTCAGAATAGTAGAACGGCAGGAATACCAGCTCTGCGCCTGCGTCCTTTGCCTTCTGGAGCTGTACGGAGAAGTCGGTCTTGCTCTCTGCCGTAAATGCCTCAGTCGCTACCAGTTCCAGTCCCTGGTTCTTTGCCTCTGCCGCAAATGCCTGATAAATCCCTGTGGAATATACGTCAGAGCTGTCATAGATGACTGCGATCTTAGTCGCCAGCTTGTTCTCCCCGATATACTTCGCGGATTCCAGTCCCTGCATCGGGTCGGAGAAGCATACACGGAACGCATTGTCATACTGCACACACTCTACCGCGGTTCCTGACGGTGTCAGAAGGAACATGTTGTCCCCCTGAGCCACATCGCCGACCGCCACACAGGGAGCGGAGGTCACGGTTCCAAGCAGTGCCTGCATGCCCCAGTCCTTCAGGGTGTTGTAGGCATTGACTGCCTTCTCCGCGTCATTCTCATCATCCTGGAAGTTAAATTCGATCTGGATGCCATTGATGCCGCCGTCCGCATTGATCTCGTTTACTGCCAGCTCCGCGCCGTTCTTTACAGCCTCGCCGTAGATCGCTGCCCCGCCGGTGGTAGGTCCGATCCCGCCGAGCTTCAATACCGCATCGCCGCTTCCGGCATCGCTGGTGCTTCCGGCATCACTGCTGCTCTCGCTGCCGCTGTTGCTTCCGCTGCTGTTGCTGTCACTGCCGCTGTTTCCGCTGCCGCATCCGGCAAGCATTCCAACCGTCATGGCTGTGACCATTGCGGCTGACAAAAATTTCTTCCAATTTCTCATCTTATCTTTCCTCCCAAATAACAGAGTACGCTCTGTTCTTCTTTTCTCAAAAATCATATCGTGGATTGGGAGTTTTGTCAAGTATTTTGTATGAAAAATGGCTATATCCACTGTCCTGTCTTATAATTCCATTTCAGTTTAAAATCCGACTTCTCTAAAATCGCTATATAAATAGGTTTTAAAAATTGTGACAGACGTTTGAGCACAGTGGAAAATTTTAGCTCTGATTGCTTTGCCGGTTCATACACAATCCATTGAGCATTTAAAAATTGATTGTTTGCAAAATCCTCTATTTCATTAAAAATAGTCTTTTCTAATATCCGCTTTCGATGTACAAATGTAGCTCTAACTGCTTTAATAAGTATTTCCCCATCAAAATTAAACATTTCCGATAAATAATAAATATCATAGAAGTCCTTCATCCGGCTGGTACCTGCCATTCTTTTTATAATTGCATCAAACTTTTCTGCAATTGTACTCTCCAGAGAGTATGTTAAAATAACAGGCGGTTCAAAATCCGGCAATCTCGTGGCAATCTTTCGTCTTATGGGTTCAGGTACGATCACATCATCAATTCCCACATCAATAGAAAAAGGAATTCTGACATTATTAATTCGTCCCATAAACGAAACCCTTACACCAGGATAATCCTTTTCAAGGCCAATCTGTGAAATTCCCAGGAATTCTAAAATAATAAAGTTATTTCCTGTAGCAACATTGCAAATTTCTTTCATAACAGCTTCCATATTTTCCAAGCTTCCATGTAGATGATATGCCATAAAATCAATATCACGTGTAGGTCTGGAATCAAATTCCGTTAAAGTATAGATAAACATTCCACCTTTTAAAATCAAATTTTCAGCATAATTTGATACGGACAAACGCCTTAAAAATTCTTCCTGGGCGAATAGCTGCAGCACCATCTGAAATACGATGCCTTCAGACTTCGCCTGCTGTTTTAACCGTGCCAGCACAGATGCTGCCATATTTTTTACAGCCATACTCCAAGCACCTCCCTTACCTTTTTCTCAACATGTAGCTGTTTTGCATACCTCATTAAGCGTGCTTCCATTTTCTCCGGATCTCTAATGTAGCGTTGTATTGCTGTATTGAATACTTCTCCATCTATCTTATTCCGATGCAGAAGCAGATCACAGATGGTACGCTCCCGGTCATAAACTTTAACTTCGAATCCATCAATCTTTCCTTTATCGATTCCCAACGGATATCTGTCTTCCTTAATGAAATGCGGTTTTATAATCGGATACTCGATATAAAATCGTGTCCGTGTACTATTGCTTTCCACTGCCAGATGCCACGCAGACGGATTCCGATCTGTATATCCATAATAATCAAGAGCACTCTCCATACATAGAACCCCATCCGGAAAAAGTCTAGTTATAACTGGAATATCAGAAAAAGTGCTATCACTTACATACTGATAATAACCTCGACGGACCTGTTCAATCTGGCCGCTATCGAGCAACTTTTGTATCTTTTTATAATAATATCCAGCTTCTCTCAGCTCACTGGTCCGCATTATGTTGCCATAAGCCTCAAAAAGTTTTTTAAGCTCTTTATTCATACTCCCATCTCTTTTCTTTTTTATACAATTATGTCGCAATAGTTGTATAGTTTAATAAATAAAAGTATAAAAAAATCAGCAGAAAAGTCAATATGCAGATCAATTTTTTGTTGTAATATAGCAATTTTATTTCTCAATGCATCATCATGTTCAAATATCTATTTTCTTAACCAGTAAAAAGCAGAGGCGTTCATCCCTCTGCTTCTCTCTTCTTCCCCAATATCTTCTCCCTGCAGGCGCTGAC
>CATLCV010000274.1 GCA_949893755.1 uncultured Lachnospiraceae bacterium
TCCTGGAAAAAGATGGATGCGGAGGATGTGGATCTGAAGGAAGCCGAGGAGATATTGGACCGGGAGCATTACGGGCTGAAAAAGGTCAAACAAAGGATCATTCAGCAGATGGCGGTGATGGCATTGAAGCAGAGCCAGTCGGGTTCCATCCTGCTGTTCGTGGGCGCGCCGGGAACCGGGAAGACGAGTATCGGACAGAGCATCGCGGAGGCCCTGCACCGGAAGTATGTCAGGGTCAGCCTGGGCGGCGTGCGCGATGAGGCGGAGATCCGGGGACACAGAAGAACCTATGTGGGCGCCATGCCGGGAAGGATCATGGAAGGAATGAAGCGGTGCGGCACCTCCAACCCGGTGATGGTATTGGATGAGGTGGATAAGCTGTCCAGAGATTACAGCGGGGATCCGGCGAGCGCGCTTCTGGAAGTGCTGGACCCGGAGCAGAATAATAATTTTACGGATCATTACATGAATGTGCCCTATGACCTGTCGGATGTTTTGTTCGTATGTACGGCCAATACCACGGATACCATTCCGGAACCCTTGCTGAACCGGATGGAGGTGATCCAGTTTCCGGGCTATACGGCAGTGGAAAAGTTCCAGATCGGGAGAAAGCATCTGCTTCCCAAGGCGATGAAGGGGATGGGCATCAAGGCACAGAATCTGAAGGTGACGGACCAGGCCCTCCGTGCGATCATCAGCGACTACACAAGGGAGTCCGGCGTGCGGGGACTGAAAAAGCGTCTGGACGGCCTGTGCAGATATGCGGCGGTGAAGCTGGTCAAGGGAGAGCAGAAGAGCATCACGGTCAGTCCCAAAAGACTGCCCGAATTTTTGGACCGGAAGCCAATCCGGCATGAGGAAGCCCTGGAAGAAAAGAAGCAGGGGATCGTTACCGGGCTTGCCTGGACAGCAGCCGGGGGAGAAATCCTTTTTGTTGAGACCTTGTTTACCAAGGGCGAAGGAAAGGTGAAGGTGACCGGGCAGCTTGGAGATGTGATGAAGGAATCCGCCCAGATCGCGGTCAGCCTTGTAAAATCCAGATTTCCGAAGGAGTCGGAGGTATTTCAGGAGAATGACCTGCATATCCATGTGCCCTCCGGAGCGGTTCCGAAGGATGGGCCTTCGGCGGGGATCACTCTGACCACCGCGATCGCCTCGCTGGTGACCGGAAAACCAGTGAGTCCGGAGTACGCCATGACAGGCGAGGTGTCCCTGCGGGGAACGGTGATGCCCATCGGCGGGCTGCCGGAAAAGCTGATGGCGGCGCAGCGGGCAGGCATTTCCAAGGTATTTATACCGGAGGACAATGTGGACGATCTGGATGATGTGGCAGAGGAAGTGAAAGAAAAGCTGGAGATCATACCTGTGAAGAAGGTGGAGGAAGTGCTGGAAAGAGTTCTCTGAGCGGAAGATAAGAGGTAGGAAGATGGTCAGTTTAAGTACGTTGTGTTATATAGAAAAGGATGATCAATATCTGATGCTTCACCGGACGGTGAAGAAGAATGACATCAATAAGGACAAATGGATCGGCGTGGGCGGGCATTTTGAAAAGGGGGAAAGCCCGGAGGAATGCCTGCTCCGGGAGGTGAAGGAGGAGACCGGATATACGCTGACCTCCTGGAAATACAGGGGGATCGTGACCTTCATCTATGGGGAGGACGTGACGGAGTACATGTCCCTCTATACGGCGGACGGATTTGAGGGGCAAGCGATTCCCTGTGATGAAGGACAGCTGGAATGGGTGGAAAAGAAGAAAATCGAGGAACTGGAACTCTGGGAGGGAGATAAGATTTTCTTCCGGCTTCTGGAGGAAGGACGGCCATTTTTTTCTTTGAAGCTTATTTATGATACAGAGGGGATTTTGCAGTATGCGGCGTTGGATGGAAAGCGGATTAGATGCCGTTAGAAACAGCTTCGAGACAGCAACGGTCAAGAGAGAGGTTACGTATGAAAAAGGTATATTTTATCAGGCATGGTTTCAATTTGAGAAAGAAGGAGCAGACTTATCCATTTTAAGCATGAACAGAATATGCGGACTGTACAATATAAAATACAGTCCGCGGGAAAGTCCAGACGAGTGTCTGTTTGTCAGTTAATTTTTTTGACACTGTCACGTTCTGTCAGGCTTGTCCCGATATCTACTTTTAAGGATTGCATTCTCGGCTGCCGGATCTTCGTCACCAGAAGTTCAACGGCAGTCGGCCCGAATAATGTCTGTGAGACCGTAATCGTAGTCAGCTGTGGTTCAATAAGCAGGCAGATCGGACGATCATCAAAGCCGATGACAGATATGTCATCAGGAATACGGATTCCCTGTCTTTTGAAGGCCTGGACCGCATGACAGCCCAGGAGGTCATTATCAGCAAAAAAAGCGGTCGGGATATCTTCTCTTGGAAAATAAGAATTTACTGCCTCTAAAATACTTTGCTCTGTGTAATCGGTCTCAATGACATATTCAGGATTGTAAGGAATATCAAATTCAGATAACTGATGCAGGTATTCCTGAAAACGTTCTTTGAAACTATTGATTGATATTTTACTCTTAATATATCCTATTTTCCGATGGCCCATTTGGTAGAGATAACGGATGGCCTTACAGGTTCCCTGAATATTGTTGATCCCAACGCTGTCTACATCCCGATTCTGAAAAGAATTATCCAACAGTACAAAAGGAAGGGAGGTATGTGTGAACAGTTCCAAGTCATCTTCATACATCTCTACGGCATAGATGATCAGGCCAAGGCAGTCACATTCATTGAGCAGACGCTTCTTCTCAGTAAGAGGCGTTTTTTTATTGATGTAAATAAATTTAATCGTAAACCCGTGTTTTTGAAGGCTGTTATTAATACTTTCCAGAGAATATTGAAAAAACGGAGATTCGTCAATAATATCCCCAAAACGTTTATATACGACGAATCCAATGTTACCTGTCGGTGAAACATTGAGAAGGGGGGATTTTAACAGATATTCACAGTTCAATTCTTTTATTTTATCAATCACCAGCGCGCGGGTTTCTGAACCGACACCGGGTTTGTTATTCAATACGTTAGAAACGGTTGCGGTCGAAATATTCAGTATATTCGCAATATCTTTGGCTCTTATTGTCATATTTCTTTTTCCTTTCAATCAAAATTAACAAGAACGATTCAGAATATGAAAAAAAGCGGTATTCTGATACCATGAATAATTTAATTTTATTTTACTGGAATTTACCATATTTATCAATATAAGTTTTTATTTTTTTAGAAAAATTTAGGGATGCCATTCACGTCCATATAAGAAAAACCAGACAGATTTAAACCCGGAAGATATTACAGAAGCAACGTATGATGCTTGAATTGTCACTAAAATTATGCAAATTTAACAAAAAGGAGATGCATAAAATAGTAAAAATGTAGAAAAATAAATTAAGTGTAGACATTGGAAGAAGTTCATGATATTATCTAATTAATTTATAAAATATATAAATTAATTAAGTAAAAACGACGAGGAGGACAAAAATGAAAAAAAGGGTATTGGCAATGGTTATGGCATCTATATTGGCGCTTGGTATGCTCGGAGGCTGTGGAAGCCAGGAAGACGCGATCACAAACGAAGCAAATGAAAATGAAGCCGGCGGCGATGAAGCGGATAGTACCGAAGCAGAAGACAAAGGCGGTGCATCCGGAGAAGGATATACGATCGGGTTCCTGAATACACTGATTTCCAGTAAATGGCGCGCACAGCTTATGGAAAACGCAGAGGCAGGAGCAGAAATGCTCAAAGAAGAAGGAAAGCTGAAAGAACTGATTATCCAGACCTGCCAGAGCGATGTAAATACACAGCTGAATCAGATGAACCAGATGATCAATGAGGGTGTGGACTGTATTCTGCTGGACCCGGCTTCCACAACAGCCCTCGAGGACGCGGTGAAAACAGCCGTAGATAAAGGGATCCTTGTACTTTGCATTCAGGATGCGGCGCCGTATGAAGGAACCTATTGTATCACGGATAATAATGAAGTGATGGCCACCGCTCTGGCTACCTGGGTAGCGGAATCCATCGGCGGCAGCGGTAATATTGTAGAGCTGACCGGTATCCCAGGACATTCCGATGATACGGTACGTGTCAATAAGATGCACGAGGTACTGGAGGAGAATTATCCGGATATCAATATCCTGGCCTCCGCTCCGTGTCATTATAATTATTCGGAAGCACAGAGTATCATTTCACAGGATATTGCCACGTACGGTGACCAGATCCAGGCAGTCATCTCACAGGACGATATGGCGCCGGGAACCCTGCTCGCCTTCCAGAATTCAAATACGGAATACGTACCGATGGTAGGACATACTTCAAAGTCATTTTTAGAGAGCTGGAAAGAAGAGGATCTGGACTGCATCGCATATTCGATTTACACAGGAAAGATTGTAGATGCCATGAATATCGCGATCAGGCTCCTGGATGGGGGCAAGCTTAATCCGGATGTCCTGACACCGAATTCTTTTGATGAAAACCTGATCAACCAGATTCGGCTCGAAGCTCCGTACATTGTAACGAACAACGGAGACCCGGACGCATCCTGGATGGAAGGGCTTACTGTTACACAGGCAGTCAGCGTAGAGGAAGCACTGGAGATATGCGAAGGCCATGATGATGACTGGACCCTGGACCGGTATATGTCAGAAGAAGAACTGGATGCGTTATTTTTAGATTGACGATTTACGTATGAAACAGGAAGATACTGAAGTCTTCCTGTTTCAATATAGGAGGATACGGAATGAATCATTTGGAATGCAGAAATATATCGAAATCTTTTGGACAGGTCCATGCGCTGGCAGATGTCACCCTGGAGGCTAAAGGAGGAGAGATCCTTGCATTGCTGGGAGGAAATGGTTCCGGAAAAAGTACGATTTCTAAGATTGTAGGAGGGATCTACCGGAAAGACCAGGGGACTGTGCTTCTGGATGGCCAGGAACTCGTTCCCACGTCTCCACAGGCAGCAAAAAAAGCAGGAGTGATCGTGACATCACAGGAATTGAGCTTGATGGACAACTTTAATGTGGCGGAAAATATCTGCATGAGCAGGATCCCGGTCAGGCGATTCGGCATCGATAAGGCGGCGATCCGTGAAAAGGCCGGCGAAGTCCTGAAGAAGGTCGGACTGGAAGGATACGAGGAACGCAGCGTCAGTTCTTTGGAAGAAAATGAAAAATATCTTGTGGAGTTCGCAAAAGCGATCATTATGGATCCAAAGGTCCTGATCCTGGATGAAATTACTTCCGCGTTATATAAAAATGACGTAGAAGTGGTGAAGAAGGTGCTTTTTGAAAAGAAAGAGCTTGGCTGCAGCATCATGATCATCACGCACCGTATGAGTGAGATCTATGAAATGTGCGATAAGGTGACGGTTCTGCGCAACGGCGAATATATAGATACCTATGAAACCGGAAAAGTGACAGAGGCCGAATTGCTTTATGCCATGACCGGACATGAGGTGCGTAAGGTCGTACGGTCAGACCAGGAGGAGGAAAAAGCGGAGAAGGCAGAGATCCTTCTGTCGTTGGCACAGCATCAGCTTGCGGGATTCCAGAGCAGTATTGATTTTGAACTGCGAAAGGGAGAAGTGATCGGAGTCGCGGGACTGCAGGGACAGGGACAGTCTCAACTGGTACGGGAATTGTTTGCCATAAAGCGTCCGATCACCATGCAGTACAAGGGAGAAGAATTAACGCTCAGAAATCCGTCGGAAGCGGTCAAGCATAAGTTCGCATTCGTATCCGGAAACAGGGAGAAGGACGGAAGCTTTACCAACCGTTCGATCCTGGAAAATCTTTCGGCCGTATCAGAACTGATCCTGGGAAAAAAATTTTCCGAAAAAACAGAAGTACTGGAAAAATATAAAGTCAAGATGGGGAAGGGAACCGACGCGATCCGGACACTTTCCGGAGGAAATCAGCAGAAGGTTGTTCTGGGAAGATGGACGGTCACGGAACCGGAAGTATTGCTTTTGGACGATCCGACAAAAGGAATCGATGTGAATGCCCGGATGGATGTCCACAGTATTATCGCAGAGTTGTCGGAAAAGGGAACAAGCGTCGTATTTGTCTCCAGTGACGAAGATGAACTGATAGATCTGGCAAAACACTGTCCCAGATATAGGATCGTTGTCATGTATAACGGACAGGTCAAGGGAATCTTGACAGGTGCAGAAGTCGCAAAGGAAAATATATATTTACTCAAACTTCCCACACCGTTTTGGTGTGTTGAACCCTGAAAAATCGATATTTTAACCCATAAAAAAGGCACAAACCGCCTGCATATGGTATAATTGAATTGCACAAAACAATTACACAGCAAGGAG
>CATLCV010000275.1 GCA_949893755.1 uncultured Lachnospiraceae bacterium
CAATTATCTCCGCGCGAAGGACCGGCCGGCGATTTCTGTGGGCCGGGTGATGACCTGCGTGCTGGGGATGGTGGTGCGCAGGGAGCGGGAGATCCGGGATTTTGTGAAAACGCCCTTCTACCGTGTACTGAGTACGATCCAGGTCAGCGGCCAGACCTTTGAAGGGGAATGGAAGGCCGTCCAGGGCTCCCGGTGGTTTGAGTCCTTTGACCTGTATAAGGAAAATGGATTCAAGACCCGGGAAAAGGCGGAGGAGCTGATCGCATACCTGACGGACGCTCAGCCGGTCACCTGCCAGGTGGATTCCATCGAAAAGAAAAAGGAGAAGAAGAATCCGCCTCTCCTCTACAATCTGGCAGAGCTGCAGAATGACTGCTCCAAGCGGTTTAAGATCAGTCCCGATGAGACGCTGCGGATCGTGCAGGAGCTGTATGAGAAAAAGCTGGTCACCTATCCCCGTACCGATGCCCGTGTGCTGTCCACGGCGGCGGCAAAGGAGATCAGCCGCAATCTGAACGGACTTTCCAAATACCAGATGGCAGCGCCCTATCTGCAGGATATCCTGCAGTTCGGAAGCCATAAGAACCTGGCAAAGACCCGGTATGTGAATGACAAGCAGATCACGGATCATTATGCCATCGTACCCACCGGGCAGGGACTGCAGAGCCTGGGCTCTGTCTCGGACATGTCCCGGAAGATCTACGACTGCATTGTGCGCCGTTTCCTGAGCATTTTCTATCCGCCGGCAGTGTATCAGAAGATATCCATCGTAACAAAGATCAAAGAGGAACGCTTTTTTTCCAGCTTCAAGGTACTGGCGGAGGAAGGCTATCTCAAAGTAACAGGCATCCCCCAGGCGAAAAAAACGGCAAAAGAGGACGGCGAAGCAGAGGGAGACGGGGGCGAGAAGCAGAATGTGGACCGGGATCTGTTCCAGGCGGTCCAGGGGATCCGGAAGGGGGCCGTGCTCCCGGTAGACCGGCTGGAGATCCGGGAGGGGGAGACGACACCGCCGAAGCGGTATAATTCCGGCTCCATGATCCTGGCCATGGAGAACGCGGGACAGCTCATTGAGGATGAAGAGCTCCGGGCCCAGATCAAGGGCAGCGGGATCGGGACCAGCGCCACCCGGGCGGAGATCTTGAAAAAGCTGATGAATATTCAGTATCTGGCGTTAAATAAAAAGACCCAGATCATTACGCCCACTCTGCAGGGAGAGATGATCTATGACGTGGTAGACCATTCCATCCGGCCTCTTTTGAACCCGGAGCTGACGGCAAGCTGGGAAAAGGGGCTGTCCTATGTGGCGGAGGGAGAGATCACGCCGGAGGAATATATGCAGAAGCTGAGCCAGTTTATCGTCAGAAGAACGGACGCGGTGAAGAGCCTCTGCAATCAGTTCCAGCTCAGGGCCTGCTATGACCAGGCATCAAAATTCTATAAACAATCATAAGGAGATCACTATGAAAGCATTAACCGTACAGGAACTTTACACTTTAGAGGAAACCATTGCAGCGCCCCTGTTTGACGGGGTCACCTATCCGTGGGAGGTGCTGCCCAGAATCAGCGCGTTTATCCTGGAGCTTGGAGCCACGCTTTCACCGGAGGAGTATGAGAGACGGGGAGAGAATATCTGGATCGCCAGGTCGGCGAAGGTGGCGCCCACCGCATTTATCAACGGTCCGGCTATCATCGGAAAGGATGCGGAGGTCCGGCACTGTGCGTTTATCCGGGGAAATGCCATCGTGGGAGAAGGCGCGGTAGTGGGAAATTCCACGGAGCTGAAAAATGTGATCCTGTTCAATAAGGTGCAGGTTCCCCATTATAATTATGTGGGCGATTCCATTTTGGGCTATAAGGCTCATATGGGCGCAGGCTCCATTACCTCCAACGTAAAGTCGGATAAGAAGCTGGTGGTGGTGAAGGCTCCGGAAGGAAAGATCGAGACCGGGATGAAAAAGTTCGGCGCCATGCTGGGAGACGAGGTGGAGGTAGGCTGCGGCAGCGTCCTCAATCCGGGAACCGTTGTCGGGGCGCATACAAATATCTACCCGCTGTCCTCGGTCCGGGGATTTGTTCCCGGCGGCAGCATCTACAAGAAGCAGGGAGAGGTTGTGGAAAAGGCAGAGGACTGACCGTTACGGATCCGGCGGAGGCAGACAGGGCGGCAGGACTCCTCAAAGGGCGGTTTATGTGAGAGCAGCGGCCGTTTGAAAGAAGACGGTGTTAAAGAAAATACGGAGGGCAGAACATTGGGAGAGATACAAAGTATCGGATTTATCGGCGTGGGGATCATGGGAAAATCCATGGTGCGCAATTTGATGAAGGCAGGCTTTGACCTGCACATCTATGCAAGGACCAGATCCAAGGTGGAGGATGTGATCGGCGAGGGCGCGGTGTTTCATGAAAGCATAGCAGACTGTGTAAAAGACCAGGACGCGGTGATCACTATCGTGGGATTTCCGCAGGATGTGGAAGAGGTCTATTTTGACGAGGAAAATATCCTGGACCATGTGAAGGAAGGGGTTTATCTGATCGACATGACGACCACCAGCCCCCAGCTTGCGGAAAAGATCTATCAGGAGGGCGGCAAAAAGGGCTGTCATGTCCTGGACGCGCCGGTGACCGGAGGAGATACCGGGGCGAAGGCGGGAACACTCTCCATTCTGGTGGGCGGCGATCAGGCGGACTTTGAAGCCTGCATGCCTCTTTTTGAGGCCATGGGAACCAACATCAACTATCAGGGAAAGGCGGGCTGCGGACAGCACTGCAAGCTGGCCAACCAGATTATGATCGCCGGAGCGCTCTCAGGCGTATGCGAGGCCATTGCCTATGCCAGGGAAAAGGGACTGGATCCGGACACGCTGCTGCGGTCGGTATCCGCAGGCGCGGCGGGCAGCAGGCAGTTGGACAGCCTGGGCCCCAAGATCGTGAAGGAGGACTTTGCGCCGGGATTTTTTATGAAGCATTTTATCAAAGACATGCGGCTGGCGCTGATCGAGGCAAATATGAGCGGACTTTCCCTGGATGTTTTGAGCACCGTGCTTGCAGGCTGTGAGGAACTGGAAGCGGAAGGAATGGGCGATCTGGGAACGCAGGCGCTGATCCGGTATTACGATCCTATTGAGATCGAAGATGAGGAGTCGGAAAATGCGGAAGAGCTGTGAGATTCAGGCGGACCGGCGGGCATGGCTGTCCCCGCATGGAGCGGATTTTTGCTGTGTACAGCGGAACATTGCAGCAGATAGATAAAGAAGGCGGAAGAAATCATGTTAGAGATTCAGGAATTGAGTAAATCATACGGAAAGCATCTGGCCGTGGATCGGGTCAGCTTTTTCGTGCCGGACGGCCAGGTGGGGATCCTGCTTGGCCCAAACGGCGCCGGAAAATCCACGATCATCAAAAGTATTGCAGGACTCCTGCGGTATCAGGGCAGGATCGGGATCCAGGGAATGTCTTCCAGGTCACTGGAGGCGAAGAAGATCTTCGGATATGTGCCGGAGATCCCGGCCATGTTTGACGCCCTGACGGTCCGGGAGCATGTGGAATATATCCGGAAGGCATATTCCAGTACCATTACGGACGAAGAGGTCCAGACATTATTTGAGCGCTTTGAACTGGCCGACAAGCAGGATAAGCTGGGAAATGAACTGTCCAAGGGAATGATGCAGAAGGTCAGCATCTGCTGCGCCCTGGCCATCAAGCCCCGGGTGATCCTGCTGGACGAGCCCATGGTGGGGCTGGATCCCCAGGCCATCAAGGAACTGAAAAAGGTAGTGCTGGAGCTGCGGGACCAGGGAGTGACCGTGCTGATCAGCACCCATATGCTGGAGATGGTGGAGGAGCTGTGGGACGTCATGTTCGTGATGGACCAGAGCCATATCATCGGATCCTATCGAAAAGAGGACGTCGGGGAAAAGGATCTGGACGATCTGTTCTTTGAGATGACGGGCGGTGAGAAGCGATGAGGGCATTGTTATATCTGACCTGGCGGTCTTTTGTCAATAACGTAAAGCGGGCGCTGAAAAAACCGGTCACTTTGATCCTCATCATTTTACTCGGGGTTTACGCGGTCTATGTCCTGTTTATGGTGGGAAAGCTGGTGACGGAGCTGCGGTTTGATTCCGTGGACGGCCTGATCGCTCTGGTCTCCGTGTGGACGATCTACATTTTCCTGTCGGATTTTCTCGCGTATTCCTCCAGAAAAGGAGTCATATTCCGGCAGGCGCATCCGCATTTTGTATTTCCGGCCCCGATCAGTCCGAAGCTGATCCTGATCCACAGCGCCTGGATGAACTATCTGACCTCAGTGGTCGTCAGCCTGCTGTTCGTGCTGGCCGGGGTGACCGTATTCAGTGTGGAGCCCTGGAGAATGGCGCTGTTCTTCTTTGTGGGGTGCATCCTGGAGCTTTTGCTGGAAGTCAGCGTGATGGTATTCATGTATACAAATGAAACGCTGCCGGAGCGGTTCATGAAAGGACTGAGTCTGGGGATCAAAATCTTTCTCGGAGCAATGACTTTGCTTCTTGTTCTGTATTTCCGCCGGGAGGGCTTCAGCCTGGCGACGGTTTCCGCCTTCTTTGACTGGCCGGGACTGCAGATGATCCCTGTGGTGGGCTGGAATATTGCGGCTTACCGGCTGATCCTGACGGGCCCCACGACCCTGAATATGGTCTGTACGGCCCTGTATGCCTGTACGGTGGCAGCCGCGTTTCTGACGGCAAAGCATATGCGCAGCGAAGGAGCCTATTATGAAGACGCCGCGAAATTTGCGGATGATTACGCGGAGATGAAGCGGAAGAAAAACAGCGGCGAGATGGTCACCGGTATCGGGGAGAAAAAACGGAAATTCCGCCGGATCTCGGGGGATTACCGGGCAAGCGGGGCGAAGGCGGTCTTTTACCGGCAGCTTCTGGAATACAAAAAGGAACGGTGGTTTATCTTTACCAAGGCTACGGCCATCAACCTGGCAGCCTCCGCAGTCATGGCGTTCGCCCTCAGGCAGAACGTTGGGCGGACAGAGGTTCC
The DNA here is from genome assembly GCA_949893755.1 of uncultured Lachnospiraceae bacterium. Taxonomy (GTDB): domain Bacteria; phylum Bacillota; class Clostridia; order Lachnospirales; family Lachnospiraceae; genus Schaedlerella. Next base: position 5,029 of record CATLCV010000275.1, read on the forward strand.
CCAGCTTTTTCTGCTGGGAATGACGGCTTACATGACACTGGTATTTTCGGGAATCACGGGAAAATGGGAAACGGAGCTGAAAAGTCCCTATCTGTTCCTGATCCCGGATACGCCTTTTAAAAAGCTCTGGTACGCGACACTGATGGAGCATATAAAAGCATTTGTGGACGGGATCGTGCTCTGCGTCCCCATGGGGGCGGTGTGGGGCGTATCTCCGGGGCTGATCCTGATGACGATCCTGATCTATACGGTGCTGCAGGCAAATAAGATGTATACCAGGGTGGTTGCCCAGTGCCTGGTCGGGGATTTCCTGGGAAAGACCGGACAGGATATCATCCGGATGCTCCTCCAGATGTTTATCATCGGGATCGGGGTGATGGCTGCGGTTGCGGCGGGGATATTGATCCATGTCAATTTGGTCTTTCCAATCATCCTGTTTTATAGTATCATAGTAACTGCAGTGATGGGGGCGCTGGCGTCTGTCCGGTTTGATACCATGGAGCAGATGAACTGACAGATTGGATAATGATGGAACGGGAATTGCCCGCATGGAAAATCTGCTTCGCAGATGGCGGGCAGGCAATCACTTGCTGTGCAAGTGGTTACATTCAGAAGGCAATCAATTTGCTGCGCAAATTGGTTACATAAAAGGAGGTATTCAAAATGTTAAATGAAAATTTTGTAACAATGGAGATCGGCAAGGCAAAGAACATTGCTCTGGTTGCTCACGATGGTAAGAAGCAGGAGCTGGTGGACTGGTGCGATAAGAATAAAGAGATCCTGAAAGGACATTTCCTCTGTGGTACCGGGACGACGGCAAAGCTGATCGCGGAAAAGACAGGGCTGCCGGTAAAGGGCTACTGCAGCGGCCCGCTGGGCGGCGACCAGCAGATCGGCGCGAAGATCGTGGAGGGGAAGATTGATTTTATGATCTTTCTGTGGGATCCGCTGGAAGCGCAGCCTCATGATCCGGATGTGAAGGCGCTTCTGCGTATTGCGGTGGTGTATGATATCCCGATCGCGAACAATCTGGCGACAGCGGACTTTATGCTGAGTTCGAAGTATATGAGCGAGCCGTACAGCCGGAAGATCGAGAATTTCAACAAGACCATTCAGGACCGGGTTGAAAGGATGAAATAGAGATATTTGACGGAAACAGAATAAACGCATGAATGAACATGTAGGGATATTACAGAAAAAATTATGCATATTTACGAAGGTATATTTTCCCAATACTCTTTATCTGACATCGAAAATCGTGTATACTATGCCTGAAATGAAC
>CATLCV010000276.1 GCA_949893755.1 uncultured Lachnospiraceae bacterium
GTATTTCATCGTCCGTCAGGGTGACAACGTAACGTGGCATATCCGTATCCTCCAATACCGTTTTTAATGGAGTATAACAGAAATATCTATAAACGTAAACTATTATTTCTAACCGGATACAGTACTACGTACTTTTAGAAAAATGGAAGCAGGACGGCGGAAAAATAGAAGGACACAAAGATAAGGAGGAGACAATAGATGCAGGAAATGCAGTTTGATTTTTTTAGAGGAATGGAAGCGGAACAGTATACATTTTACCGGATTCCCAAGATATTATTTACGGCAGAATGTTTTCGGCCACTCTCCTGCGAAGCGAAAGTCTTATACGGTCTGTTACTGGACCGTATGAGTCTCAGCATTAAGAACCGGTGGCTTGACGAGGAAAACCGTGTCTACATTGTTTTTAAAGTGGAAGAAATCACAGAGCTTATGAACTGCGGTACGCAGAAGGCTGTAAAACTCTTAAAGGAGCTGGATGTGGAGAAAGGGATTGGACTGATCGAAAAAAAGCGGCTGGGGCTGGGAAAACCAAATGTCATTTACGTGAAGAACTTTATCATACGCCAGACGGGAGGAGGTGATACGGAAAAGGAATATGGGAAAAAACAGCCGGATACGCAGAATTGTGAAATTCAAAATTCAGGAACTATGGAAGAAACAGACCGGGAAATTCCAAAACCGCGGTTCCCCAATAATGGAAATAATGATACGAGAACGACAGGAGATCTCTGTCAGGAAAATATAGAATCAAAGTTCCGGAATGATGAAGTTCAAGATTTGAAAACAATGAAAATTGTAAATGCGGAGTTTTCAGCCTCACAAATACAGAATTGTGAAAATCAAAAATCAGGAATGGTGAATATTACAATTCCAGAAATTCCAAAACCACAAACACAGAATTATGAAAATCAAAAATCAGGAATGATGAATATCACGATTCCGGATTTTCCAAAATCACAATCTAATAATACTGATATAAGTGATATTAATATTAGTGAGAATAAGTATAGTGAAACAGACTTTAAAGAGACAGAACCAGAGAGAGAAGAAAGCATCCATCCAAATCTTATCAGATCCAATCCATCTATCCATGGCAGGACACCGGATGTGATCGAGAGGATGGATGCCTGCCGGGATGTGATCCGGGAAAATATCTCATACGAGAGTTTTCATGACGAACGGTATCATAGGACCGGGGAAGTGGACGAGCTGGTCGAACTGATGGTAGAAGTGATGCAGCTGCCAGATGATTCTGTTCTGAGGATCGCAGGCACGGAAAAACTTGCAGCGGTTGTGAAGAGCCGCTTTATGAAACTGAATCAGGGGCACATGGAGTATATTATGTCGTGTCTGACCGCAAACACAAAAAAGGTGGGGAATATCAAAGCCTACCTGCTGACAGTGCTCTATAATGCGACATTGACTGTAAATAATTACTACACGGCGGAAGTCGCCCATGCAACGTGTTGAAAGGTCACTGTCTTGTACAGAAAACCTGCGGAAAATGTATGAATGATTCCATGCATGGCATGGAGAAAATGGAGGAAGATATGAAGATAAAAGAATTTATGAAAAATGTGGCAGTACCGGTCATATCCGTGATGTTTTTAATGGCATTGTTCCGGCCATTATGTACACAGAGTGGGGAATGTAATTACCTGATGCTCTGGTTTTTGGCAGGAATCCCCATAGGCCTTCATCAGCTGTTCATTTGGATTATCCCCAAAGGATATGACCTTGGGGGGACAATGGGAATCCTGTTTCTGAACCTGCTGGTAGCCGGTGTAATCGGCGGGGTGGTACTTACATACCGTCTGATGGTGTCTATGGCTTATCTGGTGAAAGCAGCCGCTTCCGGCATGATCTGTATAGTAAAAATCGGATGTAAGGATTAATAGGATACAACAGCTATAACGATATTGGCAAAATAAAAAAAGAATAGAAACCAATCAAAAAGAACAGTTGAGCATTCGGCTGTTTTTTTCTGCATTTGGGGAGCACTTTGCGTCACCGTGACGTAAAGTGGCGGAAAAAAAGAACAGGAACTATCAAAGAGAAGTATGAAGGACAGGCGGAGCCTGTCAGTAAAAGAATAAAATCAGGCAGGCCAGAGACCTGTTCCTGTATTTTCAGGGATAATTCTATGGCATATGACGGAAAGAATGGAGGAAATTTATGGCTGGAAAACGGGAAGAACAGTTGAAAGAGATCACGGAGCGGCTGGAGCAGGGCGTAAAGGATCTGTTCACTTCGGAAAAATACACAGAGTACCTGAAAACGATGTCGCAGTTCCATAATTATAGCTTTAACAACACGCTTCTGATCTGGATGCAGAAGCCGGAGTCAACCTTGGTGGCAGGCTACGCCACCTGGACAAAAAAATTCCACCGGCAGGTGAAGCGTGGTGAGAAAGGGATCAAGATCATTGCCCCTGTGCCGGTCATGGGAAAAGATGAAATAGAGAAGTTTGACTCAGAAACAAACGGGCCAGTGCTGCACCCGGACGGACAGCGGGAGATAGAGGAAGTGGAGCATACCGTCCCACGGTTCCGTGTGGCGACTGTATTTGACATTTCACAAACGCTCGGAGAACCGCTTCCGGAGCTGGACACGCCGGAATTGATGGGAAGTGTGGAGAACTTTGACATTTTTATGGAAGCAATCAGGATGGTTTCCCCGTCCCCTATACGCTATGCGGATATTAAAGGGAGTTCCAAGGGGTATTACAGCAACGCCAGTAAGGAAATCGTAATCCAGGAGGGGATGAGCGAGAAGCAGACCATGAAAATTGCTATCCATGAAGTGACACATTCCATGTGCCATGACCGGGACATGATGGAGAAGCTTGGGGAGAAGAAAACCAAGATGACAATAGAAACGGAAGCCGAAAGCGTAGCCTTTACCGTCTGCAGTTTCTTCAACCTGGATACGTCAGACAACTCATTCCCATATTTGGCGGGATGGGCCAGCAGCATGGAGATGGAGGAGCTGCGCACGTCAATGGATTTTATCCGGAAAACGGCAGGCTTTTTCATTGAAAGCATGGTGGAGAATATACAGAAGCTACAAAAAGAAAAAGCGGCAGATCGGGAACTGCCGGAATTTTTTCCACAGGGGGAAAAAAGCAGGGAACAGGGGAAGGAAGCAGAAGCCGGAAGGTATATCATGAAAGAAAAAATGTACCCGCCGCTTTATCCGCATAGCCTTGCCTATGCAATAGAGCATGGCCGGGCAGGTGATTATCGGGAATCAAAAAAAATAAACCTGGACTGTAAAAATGCCATTGAGGACGCAGTTCGAAAGAACTTTGACGGTATGCATCTGGCGCATGACACCGCTAAGGGAGTCCTGGAAGAGTATGGTACGGAACGTGTAGTATTCATCCTTGCAAATACAGTGCAGCGTTTGGAACATGACGGGCGGATTTCTGCCAGGAATAAAGCATGGGCAAAGGGATATGAAATACCAGAGAACGTAAACCATGGGATAGATATGAACGAGGATTATGTGGTAAGCAGCCACCCGGCGATACTGGACGGGTTCATCGGGCTTGCAAGGGATGAAATACGGGAACAGGAGATAAGAAAGGAAGAAATTATGCATATCAACGAGGAAGCGATGGCGGAGCCGAAAACGAAAAAATATCTGGATCACTGTGACGTAGAGGCTGCATACCAGACAGAAAAAGGGTATTTCTCTATCCAGACCGTTTCTGACGGCTATGACTATACGATTTATGGTAAGGATTTCCGGGAGATTGACGGAGGCGTGTATGACAATCCGAATCTGTCAATCCGTGAAGCGATGGAAGCGATCCTTTCAGATGAAGGCATCCCGGTGGCGACGTGTAAGGTTATGGATTATGAAGAATTGCAGGAGAGAACAGAAACAGCAGCGCAGGAAGAACTGCGGAAGGCACAGGCGAAAGAAACAGGGAAGGGGAAGCTGCCGCTTGTTTCTGATATGATGGAGCCGGAGCCTGCCTTAAACGGACAGAGCCATGCAGGAATCGAGGAAACCGTACTTTGCTATGCTCAGGCGCAGATTGATGAAATGGGACTGTCGGAGGAAGTGGAGCTGCTTGGCGCAAGGGTGTACGGGAACCGTTCCAGAGAAGGGCTGTACCATGAAGGTTCAGATATAGATGTTGCGGTGTCTTACAGCGGCGGTTTGAAGGAGGATGCTTTTTTCAATGCGCTCCATGAGGATGGGCTGAGGATAGCGGGAATCCCGGTGGACATCAATCCAATCTTTGCGGAAAAAACAGGAACTTTTGAGGAATACCTGGAGGGTGCGGAGAAAGATCTGGATGAAAAGCAAAGCCATATAGAGATTCCTGAAAAAAACGGGGAACCAGTGCAGGGCGCTGTGATTACATTTTATGTAGCGGAATGTACGGAGTTCCCTGGGTTGGGGGAATACCATGAGCGTTTGGAAACACTGCAGGAAGCGATGGAATTATATGAAAAGATTCCGGCAGAACGGATGAACGGCATTAAGGGAATTGGGTTCTGCCTGGAAGATGGCAGTATCTATGACGGGAATTTTGACTTGATGGTAATGGGAGAGATACAGACAGAATTTATCAATGAGATTCCCCAATACCGGAAAAGCCCTTTGGTACAGAAAGCGATTGCCGATATGGAAGCAATCCTGTCTGAGCAGGTGGAAAGGAATGCGTCAGATACTACAAGGACAGAAACGAAAGCCGCAGAGCCGATAAAATCCGTTGAACATGTCCTGAAGACAGACAGGAACATATCCAGCGGCAGCAAGAAGCAGTCCGTCCTAAATGCCCTCCGGGAACGGCAGGAAAAGATGAAGGCACAGGAGAAAAAAACACCGGAACAAGGGAATCAGACCCAGAAAGCACAGGCAAGGAAGAAGGGAGAACCGAAGTTATGACGGCGGGATCTGAGGAAAATGAGTATACCAGGATATGGGGGGCAAGAACTTTACGTCACCGTGACGCAAAGTGACGGACAAGATCATGTGACAGGAGGCGTATGATGGGAAATTGTGTGGTATCACAGGATTTGATCAACATAGGAAACAGGATACGAGATCGGAGGCGGGCCCTGGAGCTATCCCAGGAAAAGGTTGCGGAAAAGGCAGGTATCAGTACAAACACGGTCAGCCGTATTGAAGGCGGAAATTCCGCCATGTCTATTGAGATTTTTATAAAGCTGATGCAGGTATTGGATATGGATGCAAATGAACTTCTCGGCGTAGACATTCAGACATCGGATCAAAAGGAACAGGTTTCAGAAATGGTATGCCGTATCGCTAATCTAAAACAGAGTGAGCAGACAGTTGTACGGCAGACAATAGAAACGTTGGTGGAAGGCCTGCAGCAGTGCAGACAATAAAATTTCAACAAATAAGGGGTTTCATTCATGCAAGTTCAACATATTTGTTGAGGAAAATGTCAAACGTGGCTGTTAAACTAAAGAAAAGAACTGATAAAAAGGCAGCAAATTGTAATTTCTGGATCCGTTAAAAAAAACGGGTGGGCCGGAAGTTGTTTTTTGCTGCTTTTTGATCTGAAAGCTACGATAGTTTCAGGCTTCCCATGCCACCCGGAAGAAAGGTGGCCATTTATGCTGACATTCGGTGAATTGAAAAAGACAGTGAAGGAACCAGAACAGGAAAAGAAGCCCCCAACAGCAAAACATTTAAAAAAGACAGGATTACCTGTGGTCAGGAAAATTCTGGATGAGGACACGGAGATTGCAGTATATCCGTTGGGATATGCGCTATACCGGATATGCGGGAATCTCACCGTATTCCCGATTCACTCATGTGGAGACTATTGGTATACGTCTGGTAATAATACCGTGCATATTCCAGTAAGTATTTTTGACAAGGAACCGTGGTATATGCGGCTTATATTGGAAGGTGAGGACCGGCTGAACAGAAACCAGAATGAAAAGGAACAGGGCAGAAGTGTGTCGTATAGTTCTGTGTCAGAAGAGTGGGATTTAGTGGCAGATTTAAAAGAATCCACATTGGAGCATCTGGTCCGTCAGGAAACCATTAAGGAAATGATGGAACTTCTGAACAAAAAGCAGCGTAAGATTCTGCAAATGTTTTTCCTTCAAGAAAAAACACAGAAGCAGATATCCGAAGAACTGCATATCAGCAAAGCATCTGTGTATACATCCATCTCCCGGGCATTCCACAGGATTCGTGAAAGATATCCGGAGGATATGCGGCAGGTTAAAGCAGGCGGATATGCAGGGAGCAGAGTGGATAAGCATTCGGCGTCTGTCTGTC
>CATLCV010000277.1 GCA_949893755.1 uncultured Lachnospiraceae bacterium
ATGGGAGAAATGTACGATACGCTGAAGAACGGCCGGATTTATATGAATATGTCTATGGCGGAAGAGTTCCCGCTTATGGCAAGCGCCGTATACGATCACGAAGAGATTCGGGTATTCCTGATGTTCTGGGGGATTCCGTCCGAACGGATGACGCAGAGGGAGATAAAACGTCTGACGGTGATCGAGATGCTGCTCCAGAATGCGATCCTGCGCGCAAGCCGTTATATGGCGACGTTCCGCAGGCAGCGTTATATGGAAGGGACCAATGTGCTGAATGAGGAAGCATTTACCATTCTGGTCAATGCATTCCTGGAGGCGAAGGAGAAGGGGCTGACGGAATGCGCTCTGGTGGAGGTTGATATGGGCTATGAGAGCTATGATGATGTTTCCACGCAGATTGCCTGCAACATACGTCAGACAGATTATATGGGGCTGCTGAAAGGGGAAAAGCTGTACATACTTCTGGCCAATACGGATATGAAAAATGCGGAGGTTGTTCAGGAACGTCTGAGGAAGCTCGGTTATGAAAGTACGCTGAAGGAAGATGTGGCATAAGTTTTGGCATAGTTAGATCAGATCTGCTTCGAGATCATAGGAAGCTGAAACAGGATACGGAGAAGCAGCCGCGGGTGGAGTTTCCGTATCCTGGAGAGAAAGAGGGGCTGTCGGGAAATGAAATGGCTGATTTTCCGACAACCCCTTTTTTGCAAAGTTCCTTCTTAACCGTTTCTTATTTCAGAAAGAACCGCACCAGTTTTTCATGGAACTTCTTATACGGCTGGTAACGCATGGGCAGATCCAGCCAGGTCTTTTTATCTACGATACTCTTATAATGAGTGAAGGTGTCAAATCCGGCTTTTCCGTGATAAGCTCCCATCCCGCTTTCCCCGAAGCCGCCGAAGCCCATCTCGCTGGTGGCGAGATGAATGATGGTGTCGTTGACGCAGCCGCCGCCGAAGCCGCAGCGGGACATCATCCTGCGGGCAAATGCCTTATCCCTGGTGAAGACATAGAGTGCCAGCGGATGCGGAAGGGCGTTGAGATTGCGGATGACCTCATCCTGTGTGTCGTAGGTGAGGATGGGCAGGACCGGGCCGAAGATCTCTTCCTGCATCACCGCGTCGGCAAAGGTCACATTATCCATCACCGTGGGTTCGATCTGCAGGGTCCCGCGGTTTACCTTGCCTCCGCAGACCACCTTTTCAGAATCGATGAGTCCGCAGATCCGGTCAAAATGCTTCTCATTGATGATCTTTCCGTAGTCGAAATTATGGAGAGGCGTCTTGCCGAACTGCTTCTGGATCTGCCGCCGGATCTCCTTGACCAGTCTGTCCTTCACTGCCCGGTCGCAGTATACGTAATCAGGAGCGACACAGGTCTGCCCGCAGTTCAGATATTTCCCAAATACGATCCGCTTTGCCGCCAGCCGGATATTAGCATTTTTATCTACAATGCAGGGGCTTTTCCCGCCCAGCTCCAAAGTGACGGGAGTGAGGTGCTCCGCCGCGTGCTTCATGACCTCCTTGCCGACAGCCTGGCTTCCGGTAAAGAAGATGTAGTCAAAATGTTCGTTCAGAAGGCAGGTATTTTCCGCCCGCCCGCCGGTGACGACAGATACATACTGCTCCTCGAAGCATTCCCGGAGGATCGTCTGGATGATCTCACTGGTATGAGGGGAATACGCGCTGGGCTTGACGACCGCGGTATTTCCGGCGGCAATGGCATCCACCAGAGGATCCAGTGTGAGCAGAAACGGATAATTCCACGGGCTCATGATCAGCACGACTCCATAGGGCGAGGGCTTCTGATAGCTTCTGGAATGAAACTGCGCCAAAGGGGTCCATACCGTTTTTTCTCTGGAAAAGGAGCGGATATGCCTGAGCATATAGCTGATCTCGCTGAGCACCAGGCCGGTTTCGCACATATAGCTTTCAAATGCGCTTTTCCCCAGATCCTTTTCCAGGGCAAGGTGGATCTTCGTCTCATATTTTTCAATGCATGCTTTCAGCTTGGTAAGGGCCTGTACCCTGCGGCTGACATGCAGGGTTGCGCCCGTATAAAAATAAGTACGGTGTTTCTGTACGATTTCTTTGATCTCTGTCTCTGTCATGACATCTGTTCTCCCTTCTTTATACTAAGGAACTGTATGGAAATAACTGATACATCTTGGCTTGTCTATTTCTCCGATGGCGCAGGTCAAAAAGCCTCGAATGCTTACAGCGGATTTACTGCTCTGAGACCGCATAGTAAAACTGCTCCAGCTCTCCGGCATCCATCAGCACCGGCACGGGATAGAGGGGATTTGCCTCCTTGTCCGCATAGTGGGCAAGCTTAGGGATATCCTCCTCTTTGATTTCTTTGATGGTATCTCCGATCAAAAACCGTTTCTTCATATCCTTGACGGCATCAATGAAAATGCGGGCAGCTTCCTCATATGAGGTCCCCTTTTCCACGAGTCCTGCGGCAAGGGCCAGATGATACAGCTTTTTATGAATGCGTTCACCATAGGCTTCCAGCACAAACGGAAGCAGGACGGCATTTGCCAGGCCGTGGGGGATGTTGTATTCCCCGCCCAGGGAATGGGCGACTGCGTGTACATATCCGACGTAGGACTTTGTGAACGCGCATCCGGCGTAAAAGGAAGCGTGAAGCATATTGCGCCGCGCGGCGATGTCGGTTCCTTCGTTGTAGGCAGTATCAATATTTTCAAAGATCAGCCGGACAGCCAGTAGGGCGTCCTTTTTGGTCCCGCGGGTGGTGGAGCGGCCGATGTAGGCTTCCACCGCATGCGTCAGCGCATCCATGCCGGTGGTAGAGGTGATTGCCTGGGGCAGGCTGACCGTGACCTTGGGGTCAAGCACTGCGTAGCGCGGGATCAGAGGAAAATCATTGATGGCGTATTTATGTCTGGAAACCGCGTCTGTGATGACGGCCGCCAGCGTGGTCTCGCTTCCCGTTCCGGCAGTGGTGGGGACTGCGATCAGCAGAGGCAGACGGGTATGTACCTTCAGGATCCCCTTCATCTTGGAGAGGGGCTTTTTCGGCTTTGCAATCCGGATCCCCACGCCTTTCGCGCAGTCCATGCTGGAGCCACCGCCGAATCCGATGATGGCGTCGCACCCTTTTTCCAGATACAGGGCCGCCGCTGTTTCCACATTTGCTGTGGTAGGGTTCGCAACGGTCCCGTCGTAGATCGTATAAGGAATGTCATGCTCTGTGAGCGCCTTTTCCAGACGCTTAGTCAGTCCAAGCTTCATAATGCTGGAATCCGTGATGATCAGCACATTGGTGCATTTTTTCTTTTTGATCAGGTCCGGGAGAGCCTTTACGCTTCCCACAACCTTGGGCTTCCGGTAGGGCAGGAAGGGGATGGAGATCTTCAATACGGTCTGAAATGTTCTGCAATAGAGTTTTCTGAATGGATTCATAGCTGATCGGTGTCCTTTCTTAAAAAATTTATCTGAAAACAGGTAGAACTTCGCTGGATGAAAAAATACGGTACGGTATTTTAAACATTTTCATTCTTGATCTGGAGGCAAACCTGTTCGAGATTTTCCGCAATGGTAAATAAAGCGCGGTAGAAAATTTCCAGTTCCTTTTCCGCCAGACCTTTTCCGCCGGCTTTTACGGCCTGCAGAATCAGCTTTTTGATTTTCAGGGCTTCGTTCTTTCCGGTTTCTGTCAGCATTGCTTTGGCACGGTATTTTTTCCCGTTTTCCTGACCGCTGTAACGGATCAGTCTTTTTTGTTCCAGATCCGCCAGTATGCGGGAAATTCCTGCCTTGTCTTCATTGCAGAGCTGAGACAGCCTGGCTGCGGTGAGACCTTCCGGATAGCGGCTCAGAAAATGGAGACACATCACATGTGTGCCCTTGAGTCCCAGGATGTTCATCTGGTTTTTCTTGATCTTCTGGATGCTTTTATAAATTCTTGTAATACCGGTAACTAGTTTTTCGAATCGTTGAATCATAAGAACCTCATTCTAAGGAATGATTTTGAATGTTGATTTCTCAACATTCTGACCGTATAGAACTATAGCAGGAAAATGAAAAGAAGTCAATCTTCAAAAAGAAAAAATAGTTTAAAAATAGAAAAAACCTGCCAACAACAGGTTCCTTCCACATTTTAGGCAAGAAAGCATTTCAGCTCCCGCAGGGAATGATTCATGATCAATTTATCCGGCACTTCTGCTGTCCTGGCAAGCTCCAACGCACAGGACAGATCTCCCACATGCTCCGTCCCATGGCTGTCGCTGGACAGGATGACCGGGTAATCATAATGCCGGCACAGGTTCAGGATCATCAGATCGTTGAACCGGGTATCTCCCCGATACCCCCCGGGACTTAAAGAACTGCTGTTGATCTCCAGGAGGACACGGTTTTCCATGGCTGCCTGTACGATGGCGGGATAATCTACCGGATATTTCACATCATCGCAGTGTCCGATGATACGGACATAGGGATTCTTCATGGCGGCGATATAAGCCGCCGTGTTCTCATCGATCGTGCCGGGCTTCTTTACCGGCTTATGGATACTGGCGATCACATAGTCCAGCTTGGCTAAGATCTCATCCTCCAGATCCAGTGTTCCCTCATTATCTAATATATTGACCTCTGCGCCGTAGAGCATCTCTACTCCGAGCCGCATCCTTGGGGCATTGGCAAGGCTGCGGAAATAGGAAGGCTTTCCGCCGCCGGGAGTGGCGGGGCCGTGGTCGGAGATTCCAAGGAGCTTTAAGCCGCGGGCAAAGGCGGTCTTTGCCATGTCCGTGATCGTCGCCGCGGAGCCGTGCCCGCTGGCGATGGTGTGGGTGTGGATATCAAATGTAATGGAAGACATTGGGGATTTTCCTTCCTTTCTTTTGTCAAATCAATGATTCGATTTGTAACGGTAACATTTCATAAATACAGTAACACAAAATACAGCAAATATTCAAGTATAAATATTGATCGAAATGGCGGCAGTCATCGGCAGCATTTGTGTTTTTTGTTGCAAGATGAGTGCTTTCTATAGTATAATATTATTCAAAGTTTACAAAAAACTGGAAAGAAGTTCGGAACGGGCGGATCAGTTTTTTTAGAAGGAGGTAACAATCAATGTCAGAGCAGTACACGGGAATGGCCATCGGGGTCTTTGAACTGGATAGCGAGTGCGCGTGCTTCGTGGCGCTGGATGCCGCGGCAAAGGCGGCGGACGTAAAGATCCAGGCGGTAGAGAGGAATCGTCTCTCCGCAGGAGCCTGCGTGAAAATGAGGGGGACGGTCTCCAATGTGAACGCGGCAATGGAGGCCGCGCTTCGGACGGCAGAACCGCTGTCCAAAATCGTTTCCCACACGATCATTGCGGCTCCGTCGGAGGAAACGGAGACGGCGATCAGGATGACCATCAATAAATAAACAGAAGCTGCCCCATTTCTCAGATACGGAAGGCAGCATGATCGGGCCTTACGGCCGGAGAAAGGAGATACGATATGTCATATGGTGCTTATGGGCTGGTAGAGGTCCTTGGAGAGGCAAATGCGGTTCTGGTGACAGACCGGATGCTGAAGGCGGCAGATGTGGAATATGTGACGCAGGATACGAAGTGCGGCGGCCATGCGCTGGTCTTTATGGGAGGCAGTATATCGGCTGTGACAGCAGCAGTGGAGAGTGTAAAGGAGAACCCGCCGTGCAGGGTATTCCAGTCTGCGGTGATATCCAATCCGTCTCAGGAAATGATCGATATCGTGGAAATGTTCCGCAACCGGTAATTGCTCAGCATAGGGCGGCGCATTTACAGTGCTGTCCGTAAGAAGGCGGGAGGATATTTATGAAGCTTGTATTTCTTGACAAAAAAACGATTGGCGAGGATATGGATTTTTCACGGTTTGCCGAGCTGGGGGATGTCGTGGAGTATGACTTTACCCGGCCGGAGGAAGTGCCCGAACGGGTAAAGGACGCGGATATTCTGATCGTGAATAAGGTTCCGGTCAACAGGCAGACGATCCATACCGCCGAGAATCTGAAGCTGGTCTGCGTGACGGCGACAGGAACCAACAATCTGGATAAAGAGTATCTGGCCATGCGGGGGATCGAGTGGAGGAATGCGGCAGGCTATTCTACAGAGTCTGTGGCCCAGCATACCTTTGCCATGCTTTTCTACCTTATGGAACACCTGCGGTATTATGACGACTACGTGAAGGAGGGGCACTACATCAATGATGTGATGTTTACTCATTTTGCAAAAACCTTTCAC
>CATLCV010000278.1 GCA_949893755.1 uncultured Lachnospiraceae bacterium
GATCATCATGCCGTACGACATGCCTTCTGTGCGGGCGTCATTGTTTCCTGTATCCATGATATAGGCCATGCCGTCTCCCGCCGGATAGTAGACACGCTCGTCCTCCTTCCCATAAAAATAAAAATCCCGGATCTCCCAAAGCCGCTTTTCCACCTGTTCCGGCGTCATTCCGATCTCTGCAAATACATTGCGATACTGTCTCTCCATAATTCATTCCTTTCTAAAATATAGCATCATGTTATCCAGATACCCGTTTATTGTATCCCCAAACCCGGCAGAGCGCTACTCAAAAACTGCTATCCTGCAAATCACAGGGAACCGGAAGCGTCATGAATGGCTGTCCCCACTGTGAAAAGCTTAAGTTTGTCCCTTTCCGCTGCAATAGCCGCTTCTGTCCCACCTGCGGCAGTAAATATGCCATGGAACGCACTACCAATATGTCCTTTAAACTGGTAAATGTCCAGTCCGCATATTTACGTTCCAGAGCCTGACTCCGGTCATTTCATCTGTAGAATACACCTCCGTGTCTGATTCTGCCAGCCGGGTGGATTCCATGTAAAGGGCACAGATGGATTCAATTTTTTTAAAGTTTTCCGGATCTTCGTGTTTCTCCGGGGAATTGAGCCAGTAACGGTTTTTCCATGGCGCGATTCCTGCAAATTTAAGTAAAGACAGTGGGCTTTCCTGTTCTTGGTTTATCCGAAAGCACAGAAATTACAGCTTCATAAAGTTTTTTATCACTGTCCGGCCCGTCATAGTCCTCGGCCTGAACAATAAATTCTATACTGTTATAAAAACGGTTCCTCCATGTGCTGACAGTGGCATAAGCAGTGCCAAGTGCATCTGCAATCTGTGAATTTGTTTTTTCCTGTGCAGCCATCAGCACTATTTTGGAACGAAGCACAATACAAGAGTACTCAGAATAGCTTGCGCTGAGAGTTTTCAATATTTTCTCTGTCCGGTCAGATAATGTAAAAGAAGCCGCTTTATAACCACCTCCATGCCTGCGGCAATACTCAGACATACAAAACAAGTCTATCCAAACTTTATCCCTGATCGAATAAAATAATACCTCAACATAATCGGAATGCAATCAAAGTTTTGTTCATATACTCACTTATTTGTCAAATATTTCTTCAGTGTCCTGCGGACTGCCCCTTCACCTGCATTCAATTCTACGAAATAACCACACACCTTTTCAGCTATGCCAGCCTCATACAGATTCACGCCAAATATACTCGCATTCTGCATGATTGGTTTAATGATTTCCTCCGCCTCTGCATCCCCTAATTTCAGCTTAGCCATCTGCGGGCACAGCCTGTCTAAGAGCGGATCAGGACTTAGCTCAAACGCTCTCCCGCTATCGTCCACTGCCATCAGATACCGCATCCAGCCTGCAAAGACAAGCGGTATCATCCGCAGATTCTCCACGCTAAGATTTTCATCTGCCTGATAAGCCTTGATCGTCTCTCCAAAACGAATTGCCAGTTTCTGTGAGGTATCTGTAGCAATCCGCTGTGGTGTGTCCGGCATAAAAGGATTGGCGACACGAATCCTCAACACGGTGTCAATAAACTCCCTCGGATTCAGAATGCCCGGATTGACCACCACCGGAAGACCTTCCTGGTATCCTACCCGCTCCACGAGCGCCACAAGCTCCGGATCCTGCATTTCATCTGAAATCTTCTTATACCCAAGCAGACAGCCGAAAATTGCAAGGCAGGTATGCAGCGGATTCAAACAGGTGCACACTTTCATCTTCTCCACTTTATCTACTGTCGCCCGGTCCGTGAACAGAATCCCGCCGTCTTCCAGTCTCGGACGTCCGTTTGGGAAATTATCCTCGATCACCAGATACTCCGTCTCCTCTGCGTTGACAAATGGAGCCACATACGTATTTTTTGACGTGATAACCGGTTCGAGTCCCTCTATACCGTCTTCCCGCAAAATTTTCTCCACAGACACATCCGGTCTTGGCGTGATCTTGTCAATCATACTCCATGGAAAAGAAACCTTTTCCGAATCTATATATTTTTGAAAACCAGCATCCGCCTTCCGATTCTCTACCCATGCCCTTGCAAATGCTGCCACTGCAGCATACAGTTTGTCCCCATTATGTGAACAATTGTCCGTACTGACCATGGCAAGCGGCTTTTCACCTGCACAGTACCGCGCATACAGCAGAGCCGTTACTTTCCCCATATAGCTTGCCGGCTTCTCCGGTCCCGCCGCAAAGTCTGACGCGACATCTGACAGCAGTTCTCCTTTATTACTAATTGTTGGCAAACACGTCTCCAAGCCACTCGGCATATGCCGGAATCCACCCTTCCGTGTAGCAGTAACCGTGAGGTCTTCCTTCCAGTACATCGGTTTCCACCGAAACCCCCGCTTCCTGCAGAGCGTCTATACAAGCCTCAAATTCTCTCACGAAAGGGTCTCTCGTCCCATAGCAGAAGTAAGTCGGCGGCAAATCGGACGCTGCAAACTTTTCCACATCTTTAGAGGCAACGCTTAATCTGCCATAGAAAGAATAAATCATTCCGTCCGCCGCCGCATCCGCCGAAACGCCGTCCAGCGCATCGGGCGCATAATCCGCGTCAAGCGCTGTTCCATTAACTGTTCCGTCAAAGTTTAACAGCATTTCTCCTGCAAGAATGCCTCCTGCCGAAAATCCCATCACAGCAATATCCTTTTCGTCAATACCGTACACATCCGCGTTTTGTCGCACGAAGCGCACTGCCCTTGCCAAATCCAACGCCCCCTCTTCCTGTGTATAAGGCTGCAGACGGTAATTGACCACGAAACTCTGATAGCCTGATTCGCTCAATGCCTGCGCTACCGGCGTTCCCTCATTCTGGTCGGACCGAAACCGGAACGCTCCCCCGGCGCAGACCAGAACAGCGCCTTTCACCTCCGTCCCCTCCGGCACAGGAAATGCCACCATATATGGGCGAAAATCCGGATCATCGGCATAGTATCCGTTGTTCTCCGTATACTCCGTTATTGTTGGCATGTTGTTTTCTTCCCACAAGTACAGCGTCTGCCGGTTTCGCGGATTGGCAATGGCTCCCGACACCGTATCGCTGCTGCTTTCCGGCATCGGATCCTCCGCATTAAGGTGAAGACTTTCCGCCCACTGCCTGATCTCATCTTCCATATCCGCCAAACCGTCCCTTGCGACCGAAAGACCGTTGTCGCTGACAAACGCTCCCGGCTGCAGTTCGGAAATAGCATCTCTTGTACTTCCAAACCCGCTGCCGCCATGGGTCACAAAAGGAACAATTGTTTTGGCTCCGAAATCATACTCTTCCAGAAAAGAATAAACCGGCATGGGCATATCCATGATCCAGCTTGGATAACCCAGAATAATCGTATCATACCGCTCCGGATTCTCTATATGCCCTGAAAGTTCAGGTCGGGCGCCATTTTCCTTTTCCTCTCTTGCCAGCGCAACCAGTTCATCATAATCGGACGGATATTCGTCCACCGTCTCAATGCGGAACAAATCGCCTCCTACTGTCTCCTGAATCAGCTTCGCGACATACTCCGTTATACTGCCTGCCGCCGCATCATCCCGCACGACAACGCTTGCGCTGGAGACCGCATCCAGGTCGGAAGTATCCACATCCGTCGGCTGAGAAAAATAGGCAATCAGGACGCGGGATTCTTGATCCGTCCCACTTTCTGTTATGCCTGCTTCCTCCTCTGGCTGTTCCTGTTCCTCTTCCTCTGCCACCACAATATCCTCTTCCATACTCCCCGGCTGTTCTTCCTGTGCGCCCTCTGTTTCCATGGGGATTGCATCCGCCGTCCTTCCACAGGCTCCAAGCGTCATGCTTAGGATCATACATGCAGCCACCATCACTTTTTTCTTCATTCTGCCTCTCCTCCCGTTTTCCGTTCTATTACAAGATTGTTTTAATAGCATTCCTGAAAAATTTCAAGGATTTCCTTGTGCGTCATTTGTTTATAACTACCGGCAGAAAGACTGCAGGAATCTGCGATCTGCCTCAAATCCGTATTTTCGTCTGCCCCTAAATCACGGAGTGTAACGGGAAGTCCCACTTCTTTAATAAATCCAGCCAGTGCCTCAACCCCTTCACAGGCTGTTTCTTCCTCCGTCTTGCCCCTGTCCGAAATTCCCCATACATTGACGGCAAACCTCCTGAACTTATGACAGCCGTTTCTATAAATATGGCGATAGTAGACAGGATGCAGAACTGCAAGCCCTTCCCCCTGGTTGCAGTTTGTATAAGCTGCAAGCTGATGCTCCATCTGACGGCATTGGAAATCTGTCTGCTTTCCTAATTTCAGGATACGGTTGTCTGCCATAGCCGCATCCCACATCAGGTTGCTTTTTGCCGTATAATTCTGTGGGTCTTTGATTGCCGCCCTTAAATTCTGGATTACATTTTTCATCAGGGCCTCCGCAATTTCATCGGAGACATTATCTTCATCCGGTTTGCTGAAATAAATTTCCATCATATGGGATAATGTATCAAAACCGTCAGATACCATCTGCCTTTTGGGAACGCAGCAGCTATAGGCAGGATCGATCAACGCAAATTTTGGGTTACACTTGGGATAGTCCCTCCCCGTCCTGACTTTCAACGCCTGGTTCGTAATGACTGCCCTTCCGTTCATTTCACTTCCGGTTTCCGTTTCCGTCACAACAGCGCCCATTGGAACCGGATCAAACTCCATAATTCCATGCCTTGCAAAATAATCATTCCAGAGATCGCCTCCATAAACCGCTGCCATAGAAACGGCTTTACAGCAGTCCATCACGCTTCCGCCCCCAACGGCAAGAATAAAATCTATTTCATTTTCATTTGCCAGCTTCGCGCCCTCCAGCACTTTTTCATAAGTTGGATTTTCATAAATGCCTGAAAATTCAACCACATTCTTTTCCGCTTTTGCAAGACTCTCCCGGATTTCATCATAAATACCGTTATTCCTGATGGAATCTCCACCATAAGCAAACATCACATTTTTTCCATAATGTCTGGTCAGGCAGGCAAGATATTCTTTCACGCAGCCTTTTCCAAAATATGTCTTTGTAGAATTTTCAAAAATAAAATTATTCATAACCACTCCTTTCCCCCTTGCTTTTTTAGTATAAAAAAATCGAGGCTTCAAAAGAAGTCTCGATTGGTTCATCAGTTTATACTCTGAGGTTACAACTCTGTTGTTACCCTGTTACAATACTTTCTGCAATGCCGAGAGGAATTTCTTTACCGTTACGGAAGGTTCCGGGGAATGCAGCAGGCCATAGGGAATAGAATAACTCCAATCCACAGGGATTACCTTTAATAAGGGATGGACGTTATCCCATACCGGCACCGCCATCAGCACGTCATTTCCATTCTCGCATCGGTTAAATACATCCACACTGTAAAAATCAAAATCCACAATACTGATCTTACTGTGGTTCTGCCAAAGGTCATCCCGAAGTCTGTCCACATAATGGCTCCAGTCACGATGCATCATCAGCAGGTTCTCCCCATATAAATCCTGAATCGTCAATTTTATCTTATCCGCAAGACGATGGTGAATGGATACCGCACAGCACAATGGCTGCTCGAAAAGTTCAAAACCCGCACATTGGCGCAGATTCAGCATTGTTTCGTCAAAAATTCCTGCCACCACATCAATATTCTGTCCAAGGTTCTTCAGTATTTCCCTTGCATTTTCCGGAGTATTCTCAAAAGGGACAAGCTGGAACTTGATCTCTGGACACAACGCATGAATTTGTGGCCAGAGTTCTACCAGAACCTGCGCAGGCGTCATGGGCGACGTGCCGATACGGATGATATCCGCATTTTCCTGCATGGCATTTTTCGCCCGTATCACAGAATCCTTGCAATACTGGATAATGTATTTTGTGTCTTTATACAGGGAGCTCCCTGCTTTCGTCAGAGAAAGCCCCCTGTGGGTTCTTTCAAAGAGCTGTACCCCCAAATCTGCCTCCAGCAGATTGATCTGTTTCAAAACCGCCGTAGGTGTAATATATGCCTGTTCTGCCGCCTTGTTAAAACTTCCGGCATCTGCCACGCGGATAAATGTCTCCAGTTGCGGATTATACATTGCCTCACTGCCTTTCCATCCATTTTCATTGCAGAGATAATTTTTTCAAGATTGTGCCACAATATCTTGAGGCGATGCGGCGCATCGTTGATAGATATTGTGGTGCAAGATTGGGAAAATTAGCCTGCAAGGGAAATTCAGACCT
>CATLCV010000279.1 GCA_949893755.1 uncultured Lachnospiraceae bacterium
GCTGTCCCGTTTCGCCAAAAAATGCGGCTACCGGGGATATCGTGAATTCGTATACCAGTACGAAGAGACCTTCGTAGAAAAACAGGAGTCCATGACCGGCAATACGAGGATGATCCTCAATGCCTACCAGGAGCTTTTGAACAAGACCTACAGCCTGGTGGACGAGGCCCAGATTGCCCGGATCGGGCGGTATCTCAACCAGTCGGACCGGGTCTTTGTGTGCGGCCGGGGCAGCTCCGGCCTGACAGCCGAAGAAATGGAACTGCGCTTTATGCGGATCGGCGTGGACATTGACTCCATCAAGGATACCGACCTGATGCGCATGCAGGCCGTATTCCAGGACCGGAACAGCCTGGTATTCGGGATCAGCATCAGCGGGGAAAAGGAGGATGTGCTTTACCTGCTCAAGGAAGCTCACCGCAGGGGCGCCAAAACCGTCATCCTCACCGCCAAGAACCGGGGCATCTTCGAAGAGTTCTGCGACGAGATCGTGCTCCTGCCTTCCCTCCGGCACCTGAACCACGGCAACGTGATCTCCCCCCAGTTTCCCATCCTGGTCATGCTGGATATCATTTATTCCTATTACGTGGAACAGGATAAGTTCGCGAAAGAGCTTCTACATGACAATACGCTCCGGGCGCTGGAAGAAGGGGAACACAAGCGGCGTGAGGTGATCGAATGAGCCGGTGATATGAATCACCGGCCCTCCTCTTTTATTCTGTTTTATATTTATTTTTTTGTCAAAAAAATCCCTGCATTGCCCAATACCAAAGGCTTTGCAGGGATTTATCGCCCTTATCTTCTTCTTAAAAACACTGGCAGAAGCTCCATACCTGCTCCCAATAACAGCAACAGTACAGGAAGCCAGATGCTTCCATTGTCTCCGGTCTTCGGTGCGCTGCCGCTCTCTTGATCCCGCTTCTCCTGCTTGGCTGCTGCCGTAGTTCCCGTGGAGTTCACACTCCCCAAATCATTTTCTCCCGCAATCCCTTCCGCTTTTTGAGTGGATGAGCTGCCGTGTTTATCTGGCTTATCCGGTTTATTCGGCTTACTCGGCTTATCCGGATTGCCCGGTTCATTCGGCTTATCCGGGTTGTCCGGTTCTCCTGAATCATCCGGCTTATCCGGATTGTCCGGCTCATTTTGTTCCCATTTCGCATATAGAATTATATTCTCCGCCACAGTATCCGTATCAAAGTTCCACTCATTGATACAGCCGCTCTCCTTATACCAACCCTCGAAAGTATAGCCGCTCCGGACAGGGGTATCAGGCCTGTTCACCTTTCCGCCGTAAGGAACGGTAATATTGGCAGGGCTGACCGCGGAACCTCCCTGACTGTCAAATGTAACCGTAAGAATATAATTCGTTACAGTACCATTGTCAGGATGGTAAATACCGCCGGCATCAGGTACTGTAGCTGTAATACCGCCCTTTTCAACCTCAGTACCGCCGGGAAGGCCGATCGTCCCGTCTGCGCCAGGTTGTACAGTTCCGCCTCCGGCAGGAAGGGTAATAACTGCAGACACAGTTCCATCCAGTGTCACCTTGCCGCCGCCCGCAACGCTGATACTGCCGTCACCTCCTACAGTCCCCCCGTTTCCAGGCCCTACGATGATCTCCGGACCCCCGTTGCCGGGCTTGACTGTACTTCCTTCGGGAACATTGGCCCCTTTATCCCTGTCAAGGGTAATCGTGCCGCCGGCAGGAGGGGTAATAATGGTTGCGGGGGCTTTTCCGATCTGAACCGTACCGCCCGCAGAAACTTTAATACTTCCATCGCTGCTCACGGTTCCGCCTTCCGGCAGCCTGATCTCCTGATCGTTATTCGGGACAGAAAGTGAGGTGCCTGCCGGTATGGTCAGGCTTTTGCCCTGGGGAATCTCGAAGTCCTGTGAGAGTGTCACATTTCCATACACTTTTCCCTCATCTCCCTGGAAGATCACACCGTTCCATAGCTCCGGATCGTCCTCCACGGCGATGGCCTGCCCGTCTTTATTCCCGCTGGCAAAGATAACCGCATTACCGCTCTTTCCATCCTTGGCAGTGATAAAAAGAGGATTCGTACTTTCATTACTTCCGCCAATCCCCGCGCCATCTGTACCCACAGCCTCGATCATACCGCCCAGGATAGTGATCTTACCGCCGCCACCACTTTTACCTCCGTTGCCAATGCCTGAACTTCCGGTGGCATATATCCTGCCGCCCTCAATGGTAACGTTGTCGGCGCTGCTCTCATATCCTCCGCCAATACCGGCACCTGTGCCGCCGCCGGTGGCTGTAATTACACCGCCCCTGATCGTGATATTTCCGCCTCCGGCATGATACCCTCCTCCGATACCTGCAGCTGCTCTGCCGCCGGCGGCCTTAATGACACCACCGTTAATCGTGATATTTCCGCCATTATTGAATCCTCCCGTTAAAGTTCCACCGCCGCCGATGCCCGCGGAGTTTTCCCCTCCGACAGCTGTAATTTCGCCGCCATTGACCGTGATGGTGCCGCCGCCTGTATCAGTGTCGGATCCAATACCCGCCTGATAAGATCCGCCTCTTGCGGATATCCGGCCCATACTGCCGCCGGTACTCTGGCCATAGATGGTCAGGCTGTTGCCTTCGCTCAAATTGATGCCCCCGTTTTCCGCTGTCAGCGTACAGTTGTCCATCAAGATCAGATTCACATCACCGGTAACGGTGACACGACCGGGCAACGTAACATTACGGTTTACCACATACCACCCTGCATTCCAGGTGGTCATGTTATCCTCCACCGCAACAGCACTCCCACAGATTCTGCTCTGCCAATTCTGCCCATTCTCATCACAGTCCAGGTAAATAATATCTGTGACATATGTACTTCTTATTGTCGTTCTGCTTTGGTCCGGATTCACTTCCGGAATAACTCCGGTGTTATTCGCTGGATCCTCTGCCCGTACGGTAAGCATCCATGGGGAGCCTAAAAAAAACAGCGTTAAAGCGTAAAGCAGCAGACTTAGAATTCTTCTTCTGGTTCTCATATCACCTGTCTCCTTCATGTTGTTTCCCCAGTATACCACAGAAAATGAGTTTTGAACAGTAGGAATCATTATCGGTTAGGGTTGTTTCGCGAAGGGCCGCACATTTCCGCAAATTCCATTCTTCCCCCTGCATACGGAAATATAAGATACTTTTTAATCATGATTGTAGAAGTAACTATCTCTATATTGTTTTCCAGTTGCCGATACCAGGCACAAATGACCATATTTTATATTCCCTTTTCCTGAAAAACCCTGTAAAGCTCTTCCGCCTCTTCCATCGAGCTGGCCCAGCCGTATTCTCTCAGATCCACCTGCCAGCCTGCATCCGTCCTCTTCACCAGAACACCCTCCGCCTCCAGAAGCCGCTTCTGCGTCTCCGGAGTCTCAAAAGCCTCCGCGCCGCTTAAAAACCCCTTCGCATTCACGATCCGGTGCGCAGGAACATGCTCTCCTGCCCGCCCCCGCCGCAGGGCGTACCCCACCTGACGGGCATTCCCCGGCTTTCCGCAGAGCAGGGCGATCTGTCCGTAGGATGCTGTCCGGCCTGCGGGAATCCGCTCACATACCAATTCCATCCGTTTATAAAAATCCATGAAACACAATCCTTTCTTTCCCGACATGGTTCCTAACTTCCCGTTTCATTAATCACCAGATATCGGTTCTTCAGCTCATGCTCTGTTCCTAACAGCAGATTTCCGAAAAAATATTCCAGATATTCCGTAGTTGCATGGATCCCCCGCGTCAGATCGTTATAGTTCGCACGCACAAGAGCATTCCGAAAATACCAGGAATGCGCTGCAAATGCATCATGGTTGATATGGAATCCAAATGTTTTCAGATATTTCACAATAAATACGGCCGTAGTTCTTGTATTTCCCTCGCAGAATGGATGAATCTGCCAGATATCAGAAGTAAATTTTGCCAGATGCTTCACGGATTCCGGCAAAGACAGACCTTGATAGGAGAATTGCTTTTCCTGGCCAAAATCGTATTCCAATGTCGCATTGATACTGTCTGCCGACGCATAAAATACGGTTTTCCCATGAAGCACCCACTCCTTTTTCGTAATATTATAGGGCCTGATCATTCCTGCATGATCGTAGATGCCGGAAAAAAGGCGCTTATGGATCATCCTGTATTCCGCCGGTGAAAACTGGAATGTCTTTTCGCTGAGAACCTGGGCGATCCGTGCTGCAACCCGGTCCGCCTCTTCCGTTCTCTTTTCCGTTTCCCTGCGTTCTGCCCGGGTCTCGTAATAGCTATCGATCCGATTCCGCGCAGTATCCATGTCAATAGTTCCCTCAATATGTTCCTTCGCAGTCTCCAAAAGGTATGCCGATGTTTCCAGTCCGTCCACATCCTGCAGGCCAATCGCCGTTTTCCATGCGTAACTCTTTTCCGCTTTCCCGGCTTCTCCCTGCCGAACATACTCTTCCAGGTCGAATTGCCATGGCCTGGGGCCGCTATGCTTTTGATCCATGATCCACCGCCTTCCCTTATTCCATCCTCAATGACTCCAGAACATAGAGCCTTTCCCTCTTTTCTCCCATTGTACCAGATAGCACGCCAAAAGTCACCCGCCGTTTTCAGAAATAAAAAGCCCCGCCGCTTCCAGCACTTTTTCACAAAGCAGTAAAGAAATTGTTTTACATTGTATATCAAACATGATATTATAAATAAAAGCGACACAGATTCATTGTTTTATTTAAGGATAAGTGAAAGGAAAGAGTGATCATTCATGGCTCAAACAATGGTGAATTTTAGGATTGATGAAGATGTAAAACGCAGAATGGAATCTGCCTGTAAGGAAATGGGATTGTCTTTAAGTACAGCTTTTAATATCTTCGCCGTCAAAGTCGGAAATGAAAGAAGAATCCCTTTTGAATTGTCAGCAGATCCTTTCTATTCTGAATCCAATATAAAAGTATTGGAAGAGCGTATTGCAAATATTGAATCTGGTAAATCCATTCCAAAAGAACATGACTTAATCGAGGTGTGATCCATGGGGCTGTTTTGGGAAGATAACGCCTGGAAAGAATATCTTGACTGGCAAGAACAGGACAAAAGAACATTAAGAAAAATAAACAAGCTTATCAAA
The DNA here is from genome assembly GCA_949893755.1 of uncultured Lachnospiraceae bacterium. Classification (GTDB taxonomy): domain Bacteria; phylum Bacillota; class Clostridia; order Lachnospirales; family Lachnospiraceae; genus Schaedlerella. The sequence goes on from CATLCV010000279.1 coordinate 5,111, forward strand.
GATATACAGAGAAATCCTTTTACAGGCATCGGGCACCCTGAACCATTATCTGAGAACCTGTCTGGCTGGTGGAGCCGGCATATTGATGAAAAAAATCGTATCGTATACAAGACAGAAGGAAATAATACGACTATCCTTTCATGTAAGGATCATTACTTTGATAAGTAGGTAAATAGACATGAAGAGTTCTTATTTATCTGATTAGTTACACCTGTCCCGTTTCCCCTTCCCCGACCTTTACTTCCGTATAGAGCTTTCCCGGAAGCAGGGCAAGCATCTGCCTGGTAACCTCCGGCCCGATCATCGTTTCCGTCATGGAAACCGTCTGAATCTCACTTCATGATCATATTCCTCCAATGCTTCATTTCCTGTCTCTGATCCTTGTGAACGCCTTTTGCCGGGCACGGATCAGCCTGTGGCCTCTAATGAATACTTTTATCCCTCATCCATCCGCCTGATGCGGAGGCCCGGTTCAGCAGATGATCGAAAGGAAGCTCCAAACTGCCGGGATTCCCCTTATTTCTATATGAGCCTCTCAGCCCCACACAAAGCCTGAGACCTTTCGAAACCATATAAAAACGGAATATCCTCTGCGGCTTTTTCTTTCTTCCGATCCCTCTGCGATATCCCCCGCCTGCTGGCAGCAGGCCGGACTGCATTTTGCGCCATGGTATCTCTCTCCCGAAGGAGATCTGGCGCTGCCGGAATCCAGGATAAAAGCATTTCACTGATACGGATTCGAACCGCAGACTTGAAGAGTCTTGCCAATCAACATGTTGTGTACTCTGCCACTGAGCTACCGTTTACACGGGAGGGAGTCGAACCCTCGACACCACAGAGCTTTCTTAACCTTCCAGTCAGGGAACTGTTAAGAATTGTGAAATATTTATGGTATACCTGACAGCACGCTGCAGGCACCGCCGGGCAGAAAGTATTTTCCAATACCCGCGCGTTATAAATGATTTCCTAATATTATGAAACGTTTAGTAAAATCACACCTCACGATGCGAAATCCTTTCCAGAACCGTACGTGCGGCTTTCCCGCATACGGCTCTTCATAATAACATTCACAGTTACAAGCTACGCATAGAGATTTACATATCTCT
>CATLCV010000280.1 GCA_949893755.1 uncultured Lachnospiraceae bacterium
GGATCCATGTGCTTCCGGTCATGTGGACGGTGGACCCTTTGGACTGGGCCACGGAAAATGAGGATGAAATTGTAAATAAAGTAGTGACGGAAGTGGAAGAAAATGATATTATCTTGTTACATGACTGTTATAAAAGCTCTGTGAGGGCGGCCCTGCGGATCGTAGATCTTTTGGAAGCCGAGGGCTATCAATTCGTCACGGTTGACGAACTGCTCTTAGAGTGACGGTCCGGATCTGTAGAAATATCCTGTTCAGTCTGTATCGCTTATTTTTCTACAGTTCCTTAAAAAATACAGGAGAGAACAGAAACGATGATACATGAATTTTCCAGAACGGAGCTTCTGATCGGCCCGGAGGCGATGGAGCGTTTGAAACAGGCCCAGGTGGCGGTATTCGGCGTGGGCGGCGTAGGCTCCCACTGCATTGACGCCCTCGCGCGCAGCGGAGTGGGCAGCCTGATCCTGATCGACAATGACAAGGTTTCTCTGACCAATATCAACCGCCAGTGCGTGGCATACCACCATACGGTCGGGCAGTACAAGACAAAGGTCATGGAGGAGCAGATCCGGGCCGTCTGCCCAAAGATCCGGGTTCAGACTTACGAACGCTTTATCCTGAAAGAAGACCTGTCCGGGCTGTTTGAAACAAAGCCGGATTACATTGTGGACGCGGTAGACACCGTGACCGCGAAGCTGACCATTGCGGAATGGGCGCAGCGTGAGGGAGTTCCTTTGATCAGCAGTATGGGAACGGGAAATAAGCTGCACCCGGAGCTGTTTGAGATCGCGGATCTGTCAGAGACCAGTGTCTGCCCGCTCTGCAAGGTGATGCGCAGGGAGATGAAGGCGAGAGGGATTCCCCATTTAAAGGTATTGTATTCCAGAGAACAGCCGATCGATGTCTCCGGGCGGATGCCGGAGGAAGCGCAGGAAGGACGCCGGGCCGTACCGGGAAGCATCTCCTTCGTTCCGCCGGCGGCGGGGCTCCTCATTGCAGGAGAAGTGATCCGCGCATTGGCAGGCATTGATACTGAAAGAAAAAAGAGGGATTGAAAATGGATTTATTTGATTATATGAGAGAAACACAGCAGGAAAAGGAGTCTCCGCTGGCATCCAGGATGCGGCCCGCAACCCTGGACGAGGTGGCGGGGCAGAAGCATATCATCGGGAAGGACAAGCTGTTGTACCGGGCCATCCGGGCGGACAAGCTGGGCTCCATCATTTTTTACGGGCCTCCGGGAACCGGGAAGACGACCCTGGCAAAGGTGATCGCCAATACCACCCGCTCGGAATTTAAGCAGATCAATGCCACATCCGCGGGCAAGAAGGACATGGAGCAGGTCATTCAAGAGGCAAAAGAACTGCTTGGGATGTATCAGAAGAAGACCATCCTGTTTATCGATGAGATCCACCGTTTCAACAAGGGACAGCAGGATTACCTGCTTCCGTTTGTGGAGGACGGCACCATCACGCTGATCGGGGCGACTACGGAAAACCCGTATTTTGAGGTCAATGGAGCGCTGCTGTCCAGATCCAGCATCTTTGAGCTCCATGCGCTGGACAAAGAGGATATCAAGACGATCCTGCGCAGGGCGGTGTATGACAAGGAAAAGGGGATGGGCTCCTTCCATGCGGAGATTGACGAGGACGCCCTGGATTTCCTGGCGGATATTTCCGGAGGGGATGCCAGAAACGCGCTCAATGCGGTGGAACTGGGGATCCTGACCACAGACCGCAGCGAGGACGGCCTGATCCACATCACCCTGGAGGTGGCTTCGGAATGCATCCAGAAGCGTGTGGTGCACTACGACAAGACGGGAGACAACCACTATGACACGATCTCGGCATTTATCAAGAGCATGCGGGGATCGGACCCGGATGCGGCGGTGTATTATCTGGCAAAAATGCTGTACGCGGGGGAGGATATCAAGTTCATCGCGCGCCGGATCATGATCTGCGCGTCCGAGGATGTGGGAAATGCGGATCCACAGGCGCTGACAGTGGCAGTATCGGCAGCCCAGGCGGTGGAGCGCATCGGAATGCCCGAGGCGGAGATCATCCTCTCCCAGGCCGTCCTGTATGTGGCGTCCGCGCCCAAAAGCAATTCCGCGGTCATGGCCATCGCGGCGGCCGGGGAAAGCGTGCGCCAAACCCGCACATCGGTTCCCGTCCATCTCCAGGATGCCCATTATAAAGGGGCAAAAAACCTGGGAAGGGGAACCGGCTACAAGTATGTGCACAACTACCCCGGACATTATGTGGAGCAGCAGTACCTGCCGGATGAAGTGCAGGGAGCCAGGTTCTACGAGCCCAGTGATTCCGGCTATGAGAAACAGATCAGGGAATACCTGGAAGGTCTGCGGGGGAGGAAGTGATTGCGGACCGCTGTTTTTGATCCTTATAATAGCTTCGTGAGAAGCTCCCCGTAGATATCCTGGCTGGACAGATTCCAGTTTTTGACAATGGATTCCGCCTCGGCCTTGGTGGGAACCGTCAGCTTCAGATCCAGAAGGCTGTACTTTCCCTCCAGGATCTGGCAGCGCGCCTCATATTCGTGATTGGTATTCAGATAATAGGATGCCTTCACGGACATGGCTTCCCGTAAGTCGTATTCATTTTCTTCCACAAAGGCATCGATATCCCGCCGGATCTCATGGTTGATATTTCCCTGGAGAAGACGGATCGTTCTGGCGCCGTCGCCGGTGAGGTGGTAGAGCGTGCGCCGGTATGTATTTTCCGCTTCGATCATGCCGGCTTCCCGGAGCTCGGACAGGGCTTCCTGGAGCCGGAAATAGTTGGTATACTCCATTCCCAGCATCAAGTCGGAGATCTGCGTGGTAGCCAGAGGAAACTTTACTTTTTTGAGCAGATATAAGATCATCAGTTTATATAAGGTAAATGTCTCATTCATGATATTCCTTTCCCTGCCAGATATCCTGTTCTTTCAGATATTGATGCAGTGTGTTCAGTACGGTGCGCTTATTGCCTGTCCAGAGCGGCGCGATCAGAAGCTCCTTCGGTCCGTCGCCGGTCAGGCGGTGGATGGTGAGATCCGGCCGCAGCCGGGAAATGCATTCTCCCAGCAGGGTGATATATTCTGCCATATCCGGGACCGGGAAGGGATGTGCCTCATATTCGGCGGCAAGGTCCGTATCCCGCAGGATGTGAAGAAGCTGCAGCTTGATCCCCTGGATATCCCTCCGGTTCAGATAGTCCAGCGTCTCAAACATCTGCTGCCGGGTCTCTCCCGGAAGGCAGAGGATGGTATGGACGATCACGGAAATGCTGCGGCGGCGCAGGTTTTGGACAGCCTGCTCAAAGACAGGAAGCGCGTAGCCCCGCCGGATATATGCGGCAGTGGCCGGGTGGATGGTCTGCAGTCCCAGCTCGATCCAGACGGGCTTGATCCGGGCAAGCCGTTCTAAGAGATCCAGTACAGGCTCTCCAAGGCAGTCCGGGCGGGTCGCGATGGAGAGGATTTTGACCTCCGGATCCCGGAGCGCTTCCGTAAAGATCCGTTCCAGATGGCTGAGGGGGGCATAGGTATTGGTGAACGCCTGAAAATAGGCGATGTAGGAATGCACGGGGCGTTTCAGTGCCAGGTCCGCCTTTCCCTGCCGGAGCTGTTCCGTAATCGAGAGCAGACGGGAGCCGGCAAAATCACCGGAGCCTGAGGCACTGCAGAAGATGCAGCCGCCGCGCCCGACGGTGCCGTCCCGGTTGGGGCAGGTCATACCTCCGTTCAATGTGATCTTATAGACCTTTTCCCCGTAGGTCTGCTTTAAATCATAATCCATCGAGTGGTAACGCTTTTCTCCCCAGCGGACCTGCTTCTGATGAGAATCTGCCATAAATCCAACCATTCCTTTCCGGTCCTGACCGAAGCTTTTTTATTAATTAAGGTCATCCTATGTTACAGAACGCCGGTTTGCCAGCGGCCTGTAACTAATCATATCATGCTTAAAGTGACTGCGCAAGACGAATCCGGAAATACGAAAAATTACGTTTACCAAACATTTTATATTTTATTTACCAGTTTTTTGAAAAAAAGGTTTGCTTTTTCTGAGAGTTCGTGTATAATACAAACAGGTTTTAGTTCATTTGAGTCAATTCAGACTAAGATTCTTGAGGAGATAGAAGGAGCTGCCCGGACCGTCATTTTACTTCCTGATTTTTACCCGAACAGATATGACCGTATCCAACAGCAGTTCCGCCATCTGACCCATAAAAAAATCCATAGACACCAACCGAATAATGAAGCAGTATAGAAAGGAAAGGTAATTTTATGACGAGAGAGAAGTATGAATCACTGCCTCTTGCTACGTTGAAGGAGCTTGCGAAAGCAAGGAGTATGAAAGGGGTCTCCACCATGAAGAAGAGCGACCTGATCGACGCGATGCTCGCGCAGGACGAGAAGGAGAATCAGGAAGCGGCCCAGGAGGAAGCAAAAGAAGAAGTAAGGGAAGAGATGAAGGAAAAGAAGGAGTCTACGGATATCGAGCAGCTTGACAGCGGCAAGACTGCCAGCGGGATCCTGGAAGTGCTGCCGGACGGCTTCGGCTTTATCCGGAGCGACAACTACCTTCCCGGTGAAAATGACGTATATGTTTCCCCGTCCCAGATCAGGCGGTTCGGCCTCAAGACGGGAGATATCCTGATGGGAAATACCCGGATCAAGACCCAGGGTGAGAAGTTCAGCGCCCTGCTCTATGTATCGGCGATCAACGGCATGCGTCCGGCCGATGCGCAGAAGCGCCGCAACTTTGAAGATCTGACACCCATCTTTCCGAACCAGCGCCTTCGGATGGAGACGCCGGGCTGCACCATGGCCATGCGGATCGTAGACCTGCTGTCCCCCATCGGAAAAGGACAGCGCGGTATGATCGTATCCCCGCCGAAAGCAGGTAAAACGACCCTGTTAAAGGAGATCGCGCTTTCTGTAAAGAAGTCGGATCCCAATATCCATCTTCTGATCCTTCTGATCGATGAACGTCCGGAGGAAGTGACGGATATCCGGGAGGCCATCGCCGGTCCCAATGTGGAAGTGGTGTATTCCACATTTGACGAGCTTCCGGAGCATCATAAGCGGGTATCTGAGATGGTCATCGAGCGGGCGAAGCGTCTGGTGGAGCACGGCAAGGACGTCATGATCCTTCTGGACAGCATCACCCGTCTGGCCCGTGCCTACAATGTGATCGTGCCCCCGTCCGGAAGGACCTTATCCGGAGGTCTTGACCCCACGGCCCTGCACATGCCCAAGCGGATCTTCGGCGCGGCCAGAAATATGCGGGAGGGCGGAAGCCTGACGATCCTCGCGACAGCCCTTGTGGATACCGGAAGCAAGATGGATGATGTGGTGTACGAGGAATTCAAGGGCACCGGCAATATGGAGCTGGTTCTGGATCGGAAGCTGCAGGAGCGGAGAGTATTCCCGGCCATTGATATTCCAAAATCCGGTACGAGAAGGGAAGACCTGCTTCTGAACAAGGAAGAGCAGGACGCGGTCTACATCATCCGGAAGGCTTTGAACAGCATGAAGTCCGATGAGGCGGTGGACAACCTTCTGAACATGTTCTCACGGACAAAGAGCAATGACGAGCTGACCAGAATGGTCATCCGGCAGAAATTTATCTGAGGATTTTGACGCGGCTGTGGATCGGAGCGCAATTTTGAAAAACTTTTAAAAACATTTCGAAAAACACGTGAGAATCGTGGAAAATCTCTTGCAAAAGTTTGTACGGTATGATACAATATCAACGTTGTTTTGGAGAGTATAATGAATATTTTGAAAATAGAGAGGTGAAAGACATGAGAGAAGGAATCCATCCGGAGTACCATCAGGCAACCGTGACTTGCAACTGTGGGAACACATTCGTAACAGGCTCCACCAACAAGAGCATCCATGTGGAAATCTGTTCCAAATGCCATCCGTTCTACACAGGCCAGCAGAAGGCGGCACAGGCTCGTGGACGTGTTGATAAGTTCAATAAGAAATATGGTATCAAATAAATGGAACAAAGCAGAAGGCTGGGGTAAATATATCTCAGCCTCTTCTTATTCAGAAATATAGGAGCTGATAAGTATGAAATCTTCAAATATAGGCGGACAGGCCGTGCTCGAAGGCATTATGATGAAGAACGGCGACCGTTATGCGGTAGGCGTCCG
>CATLCV010000281.1 GCA_949893755.1 uncultured Lachnospiraceae bacterium
GGGCGGGGTTCTATGCACTGTGCGGCATCAGGCTGTGGAGCGACAGCGTGATTGCCGTGACCGGGATCGGAGAGGATTACGAAAAGCTGCATGGAGAATGGTACAGGAGAAACCACATTTCCATGGAAGGCTTCCGGATCAAGGATGCCAGATCCCCGCATACGGTCGTGGAATATTTTCCGGACGGCGAGCGGATCGAGACGCCGTCGCTTGGATTGGAACATTTTCGCTCTCTGGAGACGACCGGGGAGGAATTGGGACCGTATCTGGAGAGCGCCCGGGGAATGTACATTTTCAGAAATCTGGATCCGGATTTCTGGACGGCGTTCCTGAAAAATAAGAAGGATTCCTCCTGCAAGATCATGTGGGAGCTTGCCGCGGATGCCGCGCAAAAGGAGAATCTGGAAAGCGTTAGAAGAATTGCGGAGCAGCTGGACGCATTTTCCATCAATATGACAGAGGCGAAGAACCTGTTCGGCACCTCGAACCGGAAGGAGATCATAGAAGGGCTCAGGGGCTGGGGATTGGAATTGATCTTCCTGCGTCAGGGAGCAAAGGGAGCGGTCATGATCACGGCGGAGGAAACCGTGGAAGTGCCGTCCCAGCCGGATGTCCATGTGGTGGACGCCACAGGCGGCGGCAACAGTTCGACCGGGGCGGTACTGTGCGGACTGGCAGAGGGGCGTTCTTCGGAAATCTGCGGAAGGATGGGAAGCATCTCCGCGGCGATGTGCATCTCCCAGTATGGAGCGCCGGAAGAGATTACCGAAGAAATGCGCAGAGAAGCATGGGAGAAGGCAATCCGTTAGAAGCACAATATCAGAAAAAAACAGACCGTTGAACTGCGCGGGAAGGACGCGGGCCGGTCTGTGCAGGAAAGGTCTGGTGTAAAATTCATGTTAAGTGAGAAGATCAGAGCAAAACAATCTATAAAAAATATCCGGGAGCGATATGAATATTATGAGAATGTTCCGGAGAGAGGGCTGGTCATCAACGGCAGGCCGGCATTGACGCAGATCGATCCGGAAAAAGCGGGGGATTTTGTGCTGGTCACAGTCCGGGACCCGCTGTGTGCCTATGACCGGGATCCGGCGAAGATCATTGCGGACAGGATGGAGCATGCGGAGCTGATCGGCAGTTCCGGTATGTTTACGAGTTATACCGGGGAGTACAAGGGAGCACGGATCACAGTCGTCAGCGGAGGCAGCGGTTCTCCGGAGATGGAACTGATCCTGTATGACTATATGGAATATACGGATGCTCATACATTCCTGCGTGTAGGCGGGTCCGGCGGGATCGGAGATGAAGTGAAGCCGGGAGATGTGGTCATTTCCAGCGGGATCGTAAGAGAAGAGGGAATGACAAAGGCTTATATCCCGGCGGCTTATCCCGCGGCCAGCCACTATGAGGTGGTAGCGGCCATGGTCCAGGCGGCGGAAGGGCTGAATGCTCCTTACCATGTAGGGACTACGGTATCGGTGGACAGCGACTTTATCGGCGGAGGGAGGCCCGGGGTGGGAGGCTATATGCAGCCCTGGAACGTAGAATTTGCCGGGATCTACAACCGCGCGGGAGTGCTCAACGGCGACAGGGAATCCGCAGCTATCGTGACGCTTTCCGCGCTTTTTGGAAGAAGGGGCGGTTCGGTGTGTTCGGTAGCGGACAATCTGTGCACCGGCGAAAAATTTGACGCGGGAAGCGGGCATAATTTTGCCATCGATATCGCTCTGGAGGGCTGTTATCTGCTGAATGAAATGGATCGGCAAAAGGAAAGGCTGGGAAAAAGATACTGGTATCCCGGACTGTGTAATGGAAAGGAAATCAAAGATGAAAAAATATGATAATCCTATGAGCAGACAGGTGGAAAGTCTGCCGGAATTGATCGAGCAGCAGTATGACGACCTGGAACCAAAGACCAGAAAGGTTCTTTCGTTTCAGGATATCTACAATATTCAGAGGATCGTATTGACCGGATGCGGGGATTCCCTGGCGGCTGCGATGGCCACAAAGCATGCATTCGAAATGCTGACCGGCATTCCTACGGAGGTGGTGACGGCCATCGAGCTGGGACGGTTTTACTGTGAGAGGCATTTGGGAGTAGACTGCCGGAACCCGCTGGTGATCGCAGTCAGCAATTCGGGCACCGGGGCCAGGGTGTCGGAGGCTGTACAGAGGGCCGGAAAGCATGGATGCTTCGTGCTGGGAGTGACGGGAAATGAAGCGTCTCCGCTGGGGATCCATTCGGATAAGATCTTAAAGCTGGATATCCCGGCCTTTGAGAGTGCCCCCGGAACCCGGAGCTATCTGGTGAGCGTAATGTCTCTGCTGCTGCTGGCGATCCGGTTTGGTGAGGTGAGGCATCAGTATACCATGGATCAGGCCATGGATTACCGCATGGATATCCGGAGACAGGGGGAACTGCTCCGAACGCTGCTTCCGGAGATGAAGACCGTCTGCCAGGCTGTGGCAGAGGAGTGGCAGGGATTCCCATGCTATGATTTTGTGGGCTCCGGTTTCGACTATGCGGCGGCCTGGTTCGGGCAGGCCAAGATCCTGGAGGCTGCCGGAAAATTTGCCATGCATATCAACACCGAGGAATGGTTCCATCTCAATTTCTTTGCGAGAAATGCAAGGGAAATGGGCACCGTAGTGGTTGCCAATACGACGAGCCCAGGACACAGCCGCGCGAGGGAGATGGTGAAATACGCAAACGTGCTGCACCGGCCTCTTGTGGTCATCACGGAGGGAGGCCCGGAGGACTTCGGCGGAGAAAAGGCTGTGTATATCAAAGTGCCGAAGTCGGAGTATCCCATTACCATGCCGCTGACCCAGTTTGCGCCGGTATGTCTGATCGCGGCGTATATTGCGGAGCTGATCGGAGAGGAATACGGAAGAGGCTGCGAAGGCGACTGGTCGTTCAGCAAAAACGGGGCCGGGGTGACGGAGAGTGAGATCATAGTATAGAGGATGACGGCAGGAGGAACAGGATGCTGAAACATTATAAGATTAAGACAAAGTATAACGACGTATATGACATTACAAAGGAAGTCAGACAGGCAGTAGAGGAGAGCGGTGTGGAGGAAGGGATCTGCATCGTATATAATCCCCACTCTACGGCAGGGATCACGGTGTATTCGCCCTGGGATCCGGACGGATTTGTGGATCTGGACGAGGAGATCCGGCGTCTGATCCCTACGAAGGTGGATTTTAAGCACCAGCACGATACCCCGCAGGATGCCGCGGGACATGTAAAATCCGCGCTGCTTGGGATTTCAAACAGCTTTATCGTACATGAAGGGAAGCTGCTGCTGGGCGGCTCCCAGGGAATTTATTTCCTGGAATTTGACGGGCCCAGGGACAGGGAATATTATGTGAAGGTAGTCAGTGACCGTGGCAGATGAATCTGCCGTGGGTATATTTAATAGAAAGGAAAAGAACATGAAGAAGATCATATTGGATTGTGATCCGGGGATGGATGATTCCATGGCCATCGTCATGGCAGTCAAGTCGGAGGCGCTGGATGTACTGGCTGTCACGGCTGTCAATGGAAATTACCCGGTGGATGTGACGAGCAAAAACGCAAGAAAGGTACTGGAACTGCTGGGAAGGACGGACATTCCCGCTGCCCGCGGCATGGCAGGCCCCATCATCCGCAAATCTCCGCCGGACCCATTTACCCATGGAAAGGACGGACAGGCAGAGGCGTATCTGCCGGAGCCCACGATGCCGCTGGCAGATCTGGATGCGGTGGATCTGATCATTCAATTGGTGAAGGCGAATCCGGGAGAGGTGACGCTGATCGCGACAGGCCCTATGAGCAATATCGCCATGGCCATGATCAAGGCTCCGGAGATCAAGGAAATGATCCCTGAGATCGTTGCTATTTCCGGCGCGTTTGGACTCAACAAATATGCCTTTTTGAATGCGACCGGGGACACGCCTCAGAGTGAATGGAACGTGTATGTAGATCCGGAGGCGGCAAAGGTGGTCTATGAGTCCGGCGTCCGGCTGGTGGCGCTGGGGCTGGATGTGGCAACCTATTTTGATGTGAATTTCAGCGATGCGGATGTGAAACGGCTGGAAGAGAGCGATAAGAAGGAAGCGGATTTTTTGGCTAACGCGATCCGTTTCGTGAAGAAGCGGGGCTTTGACGCATACTGTACCGTGATCGACTGCATGGCGGTGGCCTATGCCATTGACCCGACTCTGGTAGAGACCATGGAGGCTCATGTGGGAGTGGAGACCAAGGACGGACTGACTCTGGGGATGACGGTCATTGACCGGAGACATCATTTTGTATGGGAGCAGCTTCCGCTGATCCAGGTGGGATGCAGTGCGGACTGCGGGAGATTTCTGCAGATGCTGCTGGAACTGGTGCTGAAGTAAGGAACTGTGCAAAAATTACTTGTCTTTTTGTACAGTTCATAAGAACAGGAATTTGCAGACTCCCGGATATTTCTGACTTTTGCGGTTTCGGCACAAAGCCGGATGTCAAGCTGTGAGAAAGAAGAGGAAGGTTTGGGAGCTGACAGGATTGGAGGAAAAAAGGATGTACAGATATCAGCATTCTCTGGTCAGTGACGAAGCGTTATATATCGCGGGGCCGGAATGTTTTTACACGTATGGCTATGATGCCCTTGGAGCGATGAAGGCCCGGGCAGAGGCGCTTGGATTTTCCGTGACGCTTCCCAACAGCGATCCGCTGGATATGGAAAACCCGGATCTGCAGAAGCGGGCGGACAGTATCTTTGCCAATCTGGAAAAGGTCATGCTGGATACCACGGCGATCGTGGCGGATCTGGAAGCCTACAGAGGGGCGGAGCCGGACAGCGGGACGGTCTACGAACTGGGACTGGCCTATGCAAAAGGCGCAAAATGCTATGGCTACACCAGGGATAAACGGAGCTTTGCCACGAAAAATCCGAATACAAGGCTGCAGGACGGAAATGTCACAGATGAATTTGGAAATCATCCGTTTTACGGGCAGCTTCCCTTTGCACCCACGATCATCGGCTCTACAAAGATCGTGGAGGGACGCTTCGAGGACTGTCTGCAGATGATGATCCTTGATAAGGAAGAGGAAAGCAAGTTTCAAGCCCGGAGAGGATACTATGTGGACCGTTCCAAAGTCCGCACGGAAAAACCCGGGGAGAAGCCTTTTGTTTATCTGGCAGGAGTCGGGCGCTACCAGGAAAATGCGCAGGAAATCTTTGGGAAAATGAAGGAGATCTGCGCGGCATACGGGCTGCAGGCATTTTCACCGGTGGACTGGGCAGCAGGAGTGGAGCAGTTGAAGACAGAGAATCCCTATGTATGGGCACAAAATCTGTTTGATAATTTTCAGCAGCATGTCAGGAACTGCGACGTGATCGTTGCAGACTTAAACAATTACCGCGGATACGAGGTAAACAATGATGTGGGCTTTGAGTGCGGAATGGGATTCCAGCTTGGAAAGAAGCTGTACGGATATATGGACGACACCTCTCCTATGATCCGGAAGATCCCGCACCTCGGCGCAGACAAGGAATACCGGGATCATACGGGCAGTAATGTGGAGAATTTTAATTATCCGTGCAATCTGATGTTTGGCTGCTCAATGAAGATTTTTGAAGGGAAATTTGAGAAGATCATTGCAAACGTGGCAGAAGACCTGTTGTCCAAATGAGAAAAAGGACGGGAGACGAAATGTCAGGATACATTTCCGGATATGATCCGGATTGCGTTGGGTATTGTATAGATTCCATGATCATGCGAGAGTAAAAATGCTGCCCAGCCTTGGATTACACCAGGGCTGGGCAGCATGGAATTTATCTGCATCCGCAGTCTGACGGCATATCAAACTCGGGATTGAACGCATAGAAGTTCTTGCTGTCCAGATGATCCTGCACGATTCGCAAAGATTCACCGAAACGCTGATAATGCACGACCTCTCGTTCCCGCAGGAACTTGATGGGGTCGCATACTTCGGGATCCTTCACAAGACGGAGGATATTCTCATAAGTGGTTCTGGCTTTCTGCTCTGCTGCAATCATATAAGAACAACTTTTGATTAAAAGTTCCAGTGAATTTCAATCGGAACGTCCCTCGTTCCCGGAATACGCTTGCCAACGGATATATAATCAATCAGCGTTTCCA
>CATLCV010000282.1 GCA_949893755.1 uncultured Lachnospiraceae bacterium
ACAGGAAGCAAATACGTTGGAATGGTATTGTCAAAAGGAGCATTTTGAAGAATGCCAAGTGACAGCATATAGTGTTGATCAAAAAAAGGCAAAGGGAATACTATCAGTTCCACTGTTTGATTTTTTTCATACAAAAAAATTGTCGCAAAATTGTGTCGATATCTGCCAAAACGACTGGAATGCTTATGAAATATCTTGGGATTTCCAACACCACCCACTGCTTCGCAAAGTCCCTACTATTGCCGAAGCCTTTGACCAGTGGCAGGCTGAATGTGATAAGCGTTTCCATCAACTGAAAGCCAATCTGGATGAAAACCTAAAATTTATTGCTCATGCACTTGGCGGTAAAGGTCAGCCGAAAGATGTGATTCGGAACTATTTCCTGAATGATTTTTATTCTGACCATTGCAAGATTTATCAGAAACGCCCGATTTACTGGCTGTTTGACAGCGGTAAGAAGAATGGTTTTAAGGCTCTGATTTATATGCACCGCTATCAGTCGGACACTATCGCACGTATCCGTACTGACTATGTGCATGAACAGCAGGCTCGTTACCGTACTGCCATTGCCGATCTGGAACAGCGAATTGCCAATGCTTCTACTGGAGAGCGTGTAAAGTTGAATAAGAAACTTACCACTTTGCAGGCACAGGATGCCGAAATCAGGACTTATGAAGAAAAGATTCATCACCTTGCTGATCAGATGATTTCCATTGATCTGGATAATGGCGTAAAGAAGAATTATGCAATTTTTCAGGATGTTTTGGCTAAAATAAAGTAAGGAGGGCTTATGTATGATGACAAGTGAAAAAATCAAAAATTCTAGTGAGCTGGAGTTTGCTGTATTTTGCATTGAAAATGTGGCGGCAAAGCTGGGGGTGGATGCAGAGCGTGTTTATCAGGCATTTACCGAAAAGAGCGATATTCTGAACGGCTATATCGTGCCGGGATATGAAACACTGCATACCCAGAGCCGGGAATATATCGTAGATGACCTCCTTGATGTGATGAAAGAAAGGGAGGTGGAAGTATGATTTTATTTCACGGATCCTTTTTAGAGATTGTAAAACCGGATTTGGTTCATTCCCGTCCCAATGTAGACTTCGGGCGTGGCTTCTATGTCACGCCACTGTATGAACAAGCGGCGAAGTGGTGCGGCAAGTTCAAACGTCGTGGGAAAGACGGCATTATTTCTTGGTATGAATATGATGAAAGCCGGGAGACTGAACTGAAAACACTGAAATTCGATTCCTATTCCGAAGAATGGCTGGATTTTATTCTGAATTGCCGCAGTGGAAAAGATTTGACAGATTACGACCTTGTTGTGGGCGGAGTTGCCAATGATAAGGTATTCAATACGGTGGAATTGTACTTTGATGGATTGATTGACAATATGGAAGCGATTAACCGCCTTCGATATGAAAAACCTAACCTGCAAATTTGTTTCCGCACAGAGAAAGCACTGTCTCTGCTACATTTTAAAAGGAGTGAAAAACTATGACAGCGAACCCGATATTACTTCAGAAAAAATACAGCCGTGTCATTGAGTTCTTTGCCAAACAGCAGGGGCTTTCACTGAATGCGGCATTGGATTTCTTTTATCATTCCGAGGTTTATCAGCTGATTCGTGACGGTGTATCCGATATGCATTGCATGAGTGATGCGTACCTGGCAGAAGAACTGGGACAGGAATACCAGAAGGAATAGTAAAAAAGCTACGCACTGCGTAGCGAATTGGGAGTGAGGTGTTATGATGACCATAGAAGAAATTCTTGCAGGAGAATCGAAGAATATAGAGTTCAAAGAGAGCCTGCCGGAGAAAAGTATCAAATATATGAAGTCTGTGGTTGTCTTTGCAAATGGAACCGGAGGAAAAATCATTTTCGGAATTGCCGATAAAACCAGAGAAGTGGTCGGCTTTGATAAGGAAGATGTATTCAAGAAAATGGATGCCATTCGTGAGTTAATCATCGATGCCATGGTGCATCGCAGCTATCTGGATCATGGTACGATACAGGTTGCTAAAATGCCGGATACTACTGGAAGAGTGCCGGATAGTGCCGATAAAGTGCCGGATACTGCTGGAAACATACCATATACTATTGATAAAGCGCCGGATACTATGGAACGGCTGCCGGAAAATGAGCAGGAACAACAGATTTATAAATATGTGTTGGAAAATAGTTCGATTGCAAGGACAGTTTTATTGAATATGGTTGAAAGTGATTATCTGAGAAAAGAAGGTGCGGCACGAAGCACGATTTATGTAAAGAACACGGAAGAGAGGTAGTGCAGCATGGATACAGAAAAAGTAATACAGGACTTGAACCGCAGATTTGCTGAACCTCTGCCGGAGTTTTATCAGCGTCGTATCATTTTCTGGTACGATGAAGATAAGGAATTTGAAGATAAACTGGACGAAGTGGTTCTGGAAAATGCAAAAGTCATTGCTTTGGCCGGCAAGAATGCATTTTCTGTGAAAAAACTGCTTTCAGCAGACGATCTGATCTCAAACTATCTGGTTTACAGTCCCTGCGTCTATAACCGTCTGGAGGATAACTGGCTTCTGGATGTGGAGCTTTACAGTGAGAAGTTCCGGGCAGACCTGATTTCCATTTGGATGGATGAGATGGGACTTGCATCGAATCCGGCTATGCGAAAGCAGGTCAAAAATTACCGCGCTTATTTCAATGCGAAAGATCGCCGTTTGAAAGTCAGCACACAGAATAAAGTTCCGGAAACACCGGCACAGCTGCACATGGCTGTCATGGCGGCAATCTGCGGATTGAAGGACGCGCAGCCGAATAGGATTCTCCGCGGTGTGTTCCGTGCCGGACTGGATTTGAAGAACAATCCTGTTTATCAGGATTTCGTAAAATATCATGCAGATAGTGCATTCTGGGCGATGGTTCGCCAGGGATGCGGATTTGCGGAGGAAGAACCGGACCTTGGACGATTGGCAATACATCTGCTTTTGACCGCTGCTACCCGTACCATACAACAGGAATATCTTGCCGGACTGGATGGATTTATCTCCATTCCGCATCAGGCATTTTGCTATGATTTTATTTCCGAATGGCTTTACAGTGACAAGGCGAATTCCAGCGGAGTTGGAAGAGAGGGCGGCATGGGCCGAGACAGGGGACAGCTTTACGATGTGGCACGGTATGTTGAGGATGAAACTCGTCTCCATCAGTGTTTTGAGAAGCTGACTGTGGACGATCTGGTGGGAACAGAGTGCTTCCCGTGTATTAACGAGGTGATTCTGACAAAATTGATGACAGAGATCAGCGGCCATATCATTGATGTGGATGCAATTACTTCTACGGTTGAAAAGCGAAGAACCTGCGCATGGTATGAGCCGTTTGAAAATTTTTATGATGGTATCCTGCAAGTGGCAAATATGCAGAGCTTTTTTAAGGAGCATTCTGCCGGATTCCATACCGCAGAAGCAAAAGGCATCTGGAAAGAATATACGGAAAGTTACTATCAAATGGACACCTATTACCGTTTGTTCCATCTGAGCTTCCAAAAGAGCCTGGAGACTTCCAATATTCTGCTGGACGATCTGTTCAAGCACGTTGTCGATAAAGTGGAAGGACTCTATACCCATTGGTTTCTGGGTGAATTGGGTAATAACTGGTCGGATGTATGTGCAGATGAACTGGCGAACTACGGCAAAGTTTTGGAAGTACCGCATCAGGAAGAATTTTATCGTTCCCGCATTAAGACTTCAGATACCAAGATGTTCGTGATCATTTCGGATGCTATGCGTTATGAAGTGGCAGCTGCTATGGCAGACCAGCTCCAGAGAGAAACACAGAGCAAGGTTTCTATTAGCAGTATGCAGAGTATCTTTCCTTCTATCACCAAGTTCGGCATGGCAGCGTTACTGCCGCACAAAGAACTGACGGTAGAAGTTCGGAATGATATTTTGACGGTTATGGCAGATGGGCAGTCTACATCAAGCGTTTATCGGGATAAGGTTCTGAAATCAGAAGATCCGGCAAGCGCAGCGTTGAAATACAATGACATTATTGCCATGAAACGAGCAGAACGAAGTGCTTTGGTAAAAGGTATGGATGTGGTTTATATCTATCATGATACCATTGATGAGGCAAGTCATACTTCTGATACTGCTGTTTTCGCGGCCTGTGATAAGGCAATTTCAGAGCTGAAGAATCTTGTACGCATTATTGTAAATGAATTTGGCGGCACAAATATTCTGATCACGGCTGACCATGGATTTCTTTATACATACAGTCCTTTGAAGGAAGAGAATAAGGTAGATAAAGGAGGTTTTTTTAATACGGATGTAGAAAATTCTGATGATATAGAAAAAGAAAGCATCAGGCGGTGTGTGGAATATGGCAGAAGATATGCAATTATGCAGAGAGGTGTGCAGCCTGATTATTTGATGCCTGTAAAATTCCTGGATGGAAATACAGAATTTGAAGGATTTACTCCAAGAGAAAGTATCCGGATCAAGATGAGTGGCGGCGGCATGAACTTTGTGCATGGCGGTATCAGCTTGCAGGAAATGGTTGTTCCGGTGATTGAGTACCACTATCTTCGCAATGACTCTATGGAATACAAGCGTAATAAGCAGAAATATGATACCAAGCCGGTAACAGTCAATCTGCTGTCTGCAAACCGTAAAATCAGCAATATGATTTTCTCGCTTAACTTCTATCAGAAGGATGCGGTCAGCGCAAACCGTGAAGCAGTAACCTATCAGGTTTACTTTACAGACGAGAACGGTAAGCAGATCAGTGATGTTCAGAAGATTATTGCAGATAAGACAAGCAATAATGGCGCAGAACGCACTTTCCGCTGTCAGTTCAATCTTAAATCTCTGAAATACAGCAATACAGATATTTATTATCTTGTCATTGCAGACGAACAGGGATTGCAGA
The DNA here is from genome assembly GCA_949893755.1 of uncultured Lachnospiraceae bacterium. Classification (GTDB taxonomy): domain Bacteria; phylum Bacillota; class Clostridia; order Lachnospirales; family Lachnospiraceae; genus Schaedlerella. The sequence continues at coordinate 4,917 of CATLCV010000282.1, forward strand.
TGCCGCAGCGTGAACCATTTCAGATTGACATCGCTTTTGCGGTGGATGAGTTCGATTTCTTTAGTTAATACCGCAGGAGGATGGAAAGACGGAGCAATTTACAGAGGGTGAAAGCATCTGTGAAGCCCATAAAATCAGGGCTTCACAAATTTTTCACAAAAAATTAGCACTCATCTCTTGACAGTGCTAACAACATGTGCTATATTACATATATAACAAATAAAACAAATAGTTTTCATAGATAAGGAGAGATGATTATGTTAATGCCAAGTATTTTCGGAGAACACGTATTTGATGATTTTATGGATGGTTTCCCCTTTGGGAGTTACAGGAACGATTCCGCGTTTAACACGTTGATGAAGACCGATATCCGCGACACGGACCAGGGATATGAACTGGACATCGAGATGCCGGGATTTAAGAAGGAGGACATCAAAGCTGAGTTAAAGGACGGATACCTGACCATCCAGGCCCAGACTAGCAGCGACAGGGACGAGAAAGATGACAAGGGGAGATACATCCGCAGAGAGCGGTACTCCGGTTCCTGTCAGAGGCGGTTCTTTGTGGGCAAGGAGGTTACCCAGGAGGATATTAAGGCCAAGTTTGATAACGGGATCTTAAGGCTGACGGTTCCGAAGAAGGAGGCGCTGCCGAAGACAGAGGAGAATCGCTATATTGCCATTGAGGGATGACATCAAGGCAGAATGATATTATGAACTTGTAATGGAAAGAGGGCGGCGGTAAAGCTGCCGCCCACTGACCATGAACGATCGCTGACGTGATCGCCAGGGGTCCTATCAGCAGCCGGAGAGCTGGCTGACGGGGCCTTTTTTCGTCTCTGGGTTTTGCCGATCCCATAGAAAAAATCTTATAGTACATGGATGAGAAGTGTGGTATATAACAGAGGAAAACCTGGAGGAATGATCCTTATGGGTGAGTATCTCCAAAACCGCGGGATGGAAAAAGAGCCGGATTTTTGGAATATCCGGCTCTTTTTTTGTTTGAACCCGTTACTGGTAGATCTTGTTATGCTCAAATACAGGCTCGCTGGTCAGTTCCACTCCCAGTCTCTGGAAGGTGCGGATGTCCACATTGGACAGCATGACCGAGGTGTGGGCCTGGCAGCCTTTTAGCTTGGACAGCTGGTCCAGGGCTTTCTGGGCGT
>CATLCV010000283.1 GCA_949893755.1 uncultured Lachnospiraceae bacterium
TGGAATGAGTTGACGGACAACAGGCCCTGAATGCAGAAACCTGAGAATTGGCAGAGGCTTCTCCTGTAAGGGAATTATTGCATGGATTTCAGGATTTGTAAAAACGATAGGTTATTCATCGCTTACGATCCATCAAAAAACTGTCCGGAAAGCGCCGGAACCCCTATGGCGTCTATCCGCCTTCCACAGAGCTGATCGCCCCCGGCCAGTACGCCCCTGTGAAAGCGATCTGCTACGTGGACGATTATATGAAGGGCTTCGCCGTCCTGACCGCCTGGCATGCCGGAACCTATTATCCGGGATTCGAACGGACCCTGAACGACTTTGATCAAAACCGGACTCTGAACAGCACCATGGACAATATCCTGCTGGATTACCTGCAGGCGGCAAGGGTTGAGCAGAACAAAGAGAAAACCGCTACCTTTGCAGAAGTGTACGAGGGATTTTATAGAGACAAGTATGAGGATTCGAAAAAGACATATTCCAAGGCAAGCATGGATTGCACCAGAGCAGCATTCAAAAATTGTGCTGATCTGCATGACAAACCCTTTGCTGATCTGCGGTACAACGACCTGCAGAACATCATAGATAATTGCCCCAGAAAGCATTCATCATTAGAGCTGATCCTGTCTCTCTTCCACCAGATGTACGCCTATGCGGAAAAGTTTGAGCTCTGTGAAAAGGACTACTCCGTACACGTCAAGATAAAGAAGGCAGAGGATGACGAACACGGCGTCCCATTTTCTGAGGATGAACTTGCAATACTCTGGCAGCACAAGGAGGATCCTGTCGTGGAATTTCTTCTGATCATGTGCTATTCAGGGTACCGGATAAAAGCGTATGAAACCATTGAGGTAAATCTGAAAGAAAAATATTTCCGGGGAGGTGTAAAGACCGAAGCCGGAAAAGACCGCATTGTTCCGATACACTCCGGGATTTATGTGCTAGTGAAGCGTCGCATAAAAAGGCAAGGAAAAATCCTTAATGTCACACCATGCACATTTCGAAACCGGATGTATGAAGTTCTGGAACGGATCGGAATACAGAGACATACTCCCCATGATGCCAGACACACCTTTTCCATGCTCTGTGAAAAATACCAGGTGAACGAAAATGACCGGAAGCGCATGCTCGGGCATGCTTTCCAGGATATTACAAATAAAGTCTATGGACACAGGACGGTTGAAGAACTCCGCAAAGAGATTGAAAAGATTAAAATTCCTACAAAAAATAGTACATAAATTCTCTTACGTTAGTGACACGTTAGCGACAAACGCAACGAAAAGCCCCGTAAATACGGGATTTTTCTACAGTAAATTTAAGAACTCCTTAAAACGGATCTCTAAAGAAAATCAGGAGGACTTATATGAATCATTAAGTCCAGACGAAAGGAACAAGATCAAAGGGCAGCTTTCGTAAGATTTTAGACCGATAAATTAATTTGAATATATCAATATAATAAGGCTTTCCTTGCGATTTATCGGTCTAATTTTTTTGTCGGCCTATGTAGATTTAGACCGATATCGGTCTAATGCCACGTAATACCCTCTTGCCCAAAATGCTTTATTCCACTTACTTTGTTGTTCCGGATGCCTGTCATATATCATGAGCGTACTCTTCCCTTTCAGGTATCCCATAAAACTTGATACACTTATCTTGGGCGGTATGCTCACGCACATATGTACATGATCGGCACACACGGCTCCTTCTATAATTTCTACTCCTTTGTATTTGCATAAGGTGCTTAATATCTCCCGTACATCGCATTTCAACTGACCGAATAATTTCTTTTTTCGATATTTTGGTATAAATACGATATGGTACTGGCATTTCCATTTCGTGTGTGATAAACTTTTACTGTCCATTTGGACCGCCTCCTATTCTTGAGATTGGCTTGCGACACCTTTCTCATTTTAACATAGGAGGCTTTTTTATAATATCCTCTTCGTCACAACTTACTCTATTCTCCCCAGCATAGCTGGGGGATTAGCGATTTCATTTACGTCCATTATTTGGACCTCCTGTGTTATTTTATTTGTGGTTTTGCAGACCCACTTTATTGTAACACAGGAGTTCTTGCTTATATCTAAAGATTTTCCCTCCCCCTGCATAGCAGGGGGTTTATTTTTGCTGTTACACAAAAAAGAGTGTGCGTCTTAACGCACACTCTATCCTTCCTCCCCATTCCCCGTCAGCACAAACACCTCATGGGCCAGCACCGGGAATGCCGCCAGGATCAGCAGCACCGCCCATTCCTGCCAGCCAAGGACTGCCGTCCCGAACATCCCCACCAGATATGGGATCTCCGTGACTGCCATCTGCAGCAGGACTCCCAGCACAAAGGCCGCGGCCATCACCGGATTGAAGGTTCGTTTTCCGGAAAATACGGAGGTCCGCACGTCCCGCATACCGAGGGCATGGAAGAGCTGCGACATGCCCAGCACGGTAAACGCGTAGGTCTGGGCCCGCGCCAGCGACGCTTCGTTCTGCAGCACCGCCGCAATGTTGCCCAGGTTGAATGCCTTCCCGCTCTCCGCCAGCACATCCCACGGAATCTTTAAAAACGCGGTCAGGCTGATGGCCGCGATCAGCAGCCCGTAAAAGACCGTACATGCCAGCCCGCCGTTTGCGAACATGCCTTCCTTCGCGCTCCGGGGCGGCTCCCGCATCAATGCCTCCTTGTCATTTTCATCCACCCCCAGGGCCAGGGCCGGCAGGGAATCCGTGATCAGGTTGATCCATAGGATATGGCTGGCTTTCAGCGGAGCGGCAAGGCCCAGCAGCACCGCCGTGAACATGGTGATGATTTCCCCGAAATTGGAGGAAAGCAGGAACAGCACGGTTTTTTTGATATTTTGAAAAATACTCCTCCCTTCTTCGATGGCCTTTTCAATGGTGGCAAAATTGTCGTCCGTCAAGATCATATCCGACGCATTTTTTGCCACGTCTGTTCCTGACAATCCCATGGAAATGCCAATATCCGCGGTGCGCAGCGACGGCGCGTCATTGACTCCGTCCCCGGTCATGGCCACGATATTTCCGCACTCCTTTAGCAGCTTCACGATCCGTACCTTATGCTCCGGGGAAACTCTGGCAAATACATTGGTCTCCTTTAAACGCACCCGCAGGTTGTGGTCCGACAGATTGTCCAGGTCCGCGCCTGTCAGGCACTGGTCAGGCTTCCTGGCGATCCCCAGTTCCTTTGCAATGGCAAATGCGGTATCTGCATGGTCGCCGGTGATCATGATGGTACGCACCGAAGCTTTGCTGAACTTCGCAACCGCGTCCCTGGCCTCCGGCCGGATGGGATCCTTCATCCCTGCCAGGCCGAGAAATACCAGGTCCCGCTCATTGAGCAGGGCTTCCGGATCCCCTGTTCCCTCCTTCATGGCCAGCGCCAGGACACGCAGCGCCTGGGAAGACATTTCCGCCAGAGCGGTCTGGATTCTCCGGCGCTTGAGATCCCCAAGGGGCTGGACCTTGCCGCCCAGGTAGATTTTCGTACAGCGTTTCAGCACCACATCAGGCGCTCCTTTTGTGAAAGCGATCAGGCTGTTTCCGTCATTCGGTTCATGATGTATGTGACGTCCATCTCTTCCCGGACATTGATGTACTGTAGTCATCATCTTCCGGGCGGAGTCAAAGGCGCGCTCCGCCGCCCTCGGATACCGGGCTTCCGTCTGCGTCTTCCGGACTCCGCAGTTGGACGACATGACCGCCAGTGCGATCTCTGTGGGATCCCCCACCGCCCTGCCGCTTTCGGGAATGACCGCATCATTGCACAGCGCAAAGCCCTGCAAAAACAGCTCCGGAATCTCCGCCTGCTCCCGGATATTGCTTGTAGAAATGGGGATTGCCTGCTCGTTGACGTAGCACCGGGTCACGGTCATTTTGTTCTGGGTCAGCGTGCCGGTCTTGTCGGAGCAGACTACATTAACCGCACCTAATGTTTCCACAGAGGGCAGCTTTCTCACGATGGTATTCACCTTCACCATCCGGGACACGCTCATGGCCAGCACAATGGTCACCACCGCAGGCAGGCCCTCAGGCACGGCCGCCACCGCAAGAGAGATCGCAGTGATCAGCATTTCCAGGATGTCGCGCTTCTGCAGCACTGCAATACCAAACAGCAACACGCAGAGCAGGACAGACACGATACTCAAAAATTTTCCCAGCTCCGCAAGCTTCCTTTGGAGCGGTGTAAATTCCTTTGGAACCGTTTTTATGATAGAAGCAATCTTTCCGATCTCCGTCTGCATTCCCCTGGCGATCACGATGCCTTCGCCCCGGCCGCCGGCAACCATGGTGGACATGAATGCTTCGTTTTTCCGCTCCCCGATCTGCAGCTCTCCTCTTGCCTGAAATTCCGCATCCTTCTCAACCGGAAGGGATTCCCCGGTCAGCGCGGATTCCTCGATCTTGAGATTCCAGGTTTTGATCAGGCGCAGGTCGGCGGGGACCTGCATTCCTGCCTCCAAAAGCACGATATCTCCGGGTGCCAGCTCTGCGGCAGCGATCCTGCGGATCTCTCCGCCCCGGCGGACGTGCGCTTCCGGGCTTGTCAGCTTTTTCAGCGAATCAAGGGCTTTCTGGGCCTTTCCCTCCTGGATCACCCCCACCGACGCATTGAGCACAATGACCACTCCGATGATGACTGTGTCACTATATTCTTTCAATAGAAACGATACGAATGCCGCCACCAGCAGCACACAGATCAACGGATCATTCAGCTGCTCCAGAAATGTCTCCGGGACACTTTTTTTCCGCTCCCCTTCCAGTTCATTTCTTCCGCCGGCGGACAGCCGGGTGACCGCTTCCGCCCAGGACAGCCCCTGTTCCGGATCCGTATGGAACTGTTCGGTTACCTCCTCTATGGATTTCTCTTCGTACAAAAAAATCCCCCCTTTCGTGTCTTGTCCTCCGAAGCGCAGCATGGAAAGAAGCGGATCCGGAGATTACAGCGCCCTGGCGCATGTCCTAATTTATGGTATGCGCCAGGGCGGGGGGATATTACTTTATGATCAAAAACTTTTCTACAACTCTTAAGCTGGAATACAATTGAAAAAAAGAACGTGCAGGGTTATAATATAAATAATGATTCACAAGTTTTATACAAAAATAGATTCAGGAGGTGAGAAACTCTATGCGGAAATTAAAAGTATACTTAGATACGTCCGTTATCAGCCATTTATTGCAGGAGGATGTGCCTGAAAAAATGGCTGATACGAGAAAACTATGGGAAATGTTCAAAAACAAAAAATATGAGGTATATTTGTCAACAATTGTCTTAAAAGAAATTCAAAAATGTCCGGAACCTAAGAGGACACAGCTCATAGACTACCTGAATGAAATAGAGTTTACAACACTGGATATTACCGAAGATGTTACAGCTGTAGCATATAAAATTATTGAATTGGGAATATTGACACAAAAAAGTTTTGATGATTGTCAGCATATAGGCGCGGCATTGATCCATGAATGTGACTGTATTATCTCCTGGAATTTTAAGCATATTGTAAATGTAAAAACAATCAGGGGCGTAAGGGCAATTACAAATTTGGAAGGATATAAAATGATTGAAATATGGAATCCTTCCGTACTATTGGAAAGTGAGGATTGATTATGATTGCAGAACCTGTTATTAGTCCAGATTTTACAATTGAAGATATTCATAAAATCCGTGAATATCACTATAATCTGACAAAGGATATGACCACACAGGAAAAAATTAATTTTTATAATGAAGGCGGAAGGAGTTTTTTAAGGGAAATAGAAGAACGGAAGCGGCATAATGCATAGGAGACGAGTGTTTTGGTTCGTCACTCTTCAGACTTTAGCAGCATCCCTTTCCTCTTTTCTTTCATACTCACGGCCGATAAAATCTGCCGTGAGTATTGCACCAGAATATTTCTTTATATCCCTACTTGAGAGTAAAAAGTTCTCTGTAAAAAAAATAACCCTTCCGTATGGATTTGTGGTATCTTTAAGTTGCTACACTTAAGAAAGATACAAACCACCAGAAGAGTTATTCCATGTATGAGTTTACCAT
>CATLCV010000284.1 GCA_949893755.1 uncultured Lachnospiraceae bacterium
TATAAGCTGGTGGGCCAGGTGTTCGACACCTACTGGCTTGTCCAGTTCCAGGACAACCTGTACATCCTCGACCAGCATGCCGCCCACGAGCGTGTCCTGTATGAACGCACATTGAAGGAGATGAAAAACCGGGAGTATACCTCGCAGTATTTAAGCCCGCCGGTGATCCTGACCCTTTCCATGCAGGAGGCCCGGTTGCTGGAGGAGCACATGGACCGGTTTCAGCGGATCGGCTTCGAGATCGAGCCTTTCGGCGGAAAGGAATATGCAGTCCGTGCAGTCCCTGCCAACTTGTTCGGGATCGCCAAAAAGGAGCTCCTTCTGGAAATGCTGGATTCCCTGTCGGACAGTGTGAACACGTCCATGACGCCGGAGCTGATCGATGAAAAGGTGGCGTCCCTGTCCTGCAAGGCCGCGGTGAAGGGGAACAGCCGCCTCTCCGCCCAGGAGGTGGATGCGCTGATCGGGGAACTGCTTTTATTATCCAACCCCTATCACTGTCCCCACGGACGCCCCACGATCATCGCCATGTCGAAGCGGGATCTGGAGAAAAAGTTTAAGAGGATCGTATAAATGATGAAACAACCACTGATCATACTGACAGGACCTACCGCAGTCGGGAAGACGAAGATGTCCATCGCCCTGGCAAAGGCGGTCGGCGGGGAGATCATTTCCGCAGATTCCATGCAGGTCTACCGCCAGATGGACATCGGCTCCGCAAAGATCCGTCCGGAGGAAATGGACGGGATCCGGCACCATCTGATCGATGTGCTGGACCCGGACGAGGCGTTCCATGTGGTCCGTTTTCAGGAGATGGCAAAGGCGGCTATGGATCAGATCTACGGGAGGCACAAGATCCCGATCCTGACAGGAGGAACGGGGTTTTATATCCAGGCCGTTTTATATGACATCGACTTTACGGAAAACGGAGGCGACAGCGCATACCGGAGAAAACTGGAAGGACTGGCACGGGAGAATGGGCCGGAATTTCTCCACCGGATGCTTGCGCAGGTGGACGCCCGGTCCGCAGAGGAGATCCACGCCCACAATGTGAAGCGGACCATCCGCGCACTGGAATATTTCCATCAGACCGGGGAAAAAATATCGGAACACAATCAGGAGCAGAGGGAAAAGGAATCTCCCTACAATTTTGCCTATTTTGTATTGAACGATGAACGGCAGCGTCTGTATGAGCGGATCGACCGCCGGGTGGACGAGATGCTGGAGGAAGGGCTGGAGGAAGAGGTGATCCGGCTTAAAGGTCGAGGCTTTACAAGGGACATGGTCTCCATGCAGGGTCTTGGATATAAGGAAATGCTGGATTATCTGGAAGGAAACTGCTCCTTGGAGGAGGCCGTCACGGTCATCAAACGGGACACCCGGCATTTCGCGAAGCGGCAGATCACCTGGTTCAAGCGGGAGCGGGATGTGATCTGGCTTGACAAGGACAAAGCGGATTACGATGAGGATGTATTATTAAACCAGATGCTTGGTGAACTGAAAAGACGGCAGATCGTATGACGCGCATGGAACTGCATTTTACACTGTGAAGAAAAAACGAGCAGGAAAAAGGAGAAACAGATCAAATGGAACAGTTAAAGATATACAAAAGCCTTGGAATCTCGGAGAATGTATTCGCGGCCGGAGAACGACTGGAGCAGGAGCTGATGCCCCGGTTTCTGGAATTTGACAAAACGGCGGAATTAAACCAGTTAAAGGTACTGGGGGCCATGCAGAAGAACCGGGTCAGCGCGGAGTGCTTCCAGTATTCCACCGGATACGGATACAATGACAACGGAAGGGATACGCTGGAACGCGTTTATGCGGATACCTTTCACACGGAGGCGGCTCTTGTCCGCCCCCAGATCACCTGCGGGACGCATGCCCTGGCATTGGCATTGTCCGCGAATCTGCGTCCGGGAGACGAGCTCTTGTCCCCTGTGGGAAAGCCTTATGATACCCTGGAAGAGGTGATCGGGATCCGGCCCTCCAGAGGGTCCCTGGCGGAATACGGGGTCACCTACCGGCAGGTGGAATTGAAAGAAGACGGATATTTCGACTATCCGGCCATCGAGCGGAGCCTGAATGAGAAAACGAAATTGGTCACCATCCAGCGCTCCAAGGGCTATCAGACCCGGCCCAGCTATTCCGTGGAAAAGATCGGGGAGCTGATCGCTTTTATCAAGAGAATCCGTCCGGACGTGATTTGCATGGTGGATAACTGCTACGGTGAATTTGTAGAGACCAGAGAACCCAGCGATGTGGGTGCGGACATGGTGGTAGGGTCTCTGATCAAGAATCCCGGGGGCGGACTGGCGCCCATCGGCGGTTATGTGGCAGGACGGGAAGACCTGATCGAGAACTGCGGGTGCCGCCTGACCTCTCCGGGACTGGGCCGGGAGGTGGGAGCTTCCCTGGGTGTGATGCAGTCCTTCTACCAGGGCTTTTTCCTGGCTCCTGTGGTGGTTGCCAGCGCCTTAAAAGGAGCCGTATTTGCGGCCAATATTTACGAGCGGCTTGGCTTTTCCGTGATTCCGAACAGTGTGGAATCCAGGCATGATATCATCCAGGCCGTAACGCTTGGGACCCCGGAGGGCGTGGTTGCGTTCTGCCAGGGCGTACAGGCGGCGGCTCCGGTGGACAGCTACGTGACCCCGGTTCCCTGGGCCATGCCGGGCTATGACAGCGATGTGATCATGGCGGCAGGGGCATTTGTGCAGGGATCCTCCATTGAGCTGAGCGCGGACGGCCCCATCAAGCCGCCTTATGCCGTGTACTTCCAAGGCGGGCTCACCTGGCCCAGCGCAAAGCTGGGGATCCTGCAGTCGCTGCAGTATCTGGTGAACGCGGGGCTGGTGTCCGGCCGTCAGATCGAAACCTTGTGAAACGGCCGGATGGCCATAATGGGATGTTGTAACTGCTCCGATCTGCGAAGGTACTGGGCAGATATTGGATGCTTTAGAAAAGAAGGAGGGCGGAAATGGGAAATGTAACCATCATAGGGGGCGGGGCTTCCGGCCTGACGGCGGCCATCACCGCAGCGTCTGCCGGGGCCAGGGTGACTCTGATCGAGCAGAATGACCGGGTGGGGAAAAAGATTTTATCCACCGGAAACGGAAGATGCAACTATACCAATCTGCACCAGGAGCCTTCCTGCTATCATTCGGAGGATCCGTCCTTTCCATGGGGGATCATCCGGCAGTTTGATGCCGGAGAAACCGTAAAATTTTTCCGGGAGCTGGGCATTTTTCCCAAAAACCGGGAGGGCTATTTGTATCCCAATTCCGACCAGGCATCCTCGGTCCTGGATGTGCTTCGGATGGAATGCCGGAGACTCCATACGGAGATCAGGACAGACTGCAGATGTACAGAGATCCGGCCGAAAAAAAACGGGTTTCGCCTGAAAACCACGTCAGGAGAATTTCCTGCGGACCGGGTGGTCCTGGCCGCAGGTTCCGCTGCGTCAGCCGTGGCCGGAAGCGGGGATCTGGGCTACCGGCTTGCCAGACAGCTGGGACACCGGATCGTACCGGTAGTTCCGGCGCTGGTCCAGCTCCGGTGCCGGGAGGACTTTTATAAAAGCGTCTCCGGGGTGCGGGTGGCAGGAGCCGTTGAGATCTTTGCGGATCAGGTCTGCATTGCAAGGGACCAGGGAGAGATCCAGCTGACCAATTACGGAATCTCCGGCATCCCGGTCTTTCAGGTGAGCGGTGCGGCGGCCCGGGCTTTATATCACAGACAGTCCGTGAAGGCGGTGCTGGATTTCATGCCGGATATGGAATGGGAAGCCTTTCTGGGCTTTTTGAAGGAACGGATCCGGATCCGCCCGGAAAAAACACTGGAGGAGTTCTTTGTAGGACTGTTCCCGAAAAAGCTGTGGGATTTGTGGCTCCGTCTCAGCGGACTTCCCCGGAGCCAGGCCGCGGGGACGCTTACGGATGGACAGATGGAAGCGCTGGCACGCCGGATCCGGCAGTTTGAAACCAACGTCACCGCCGCCAATTCCTTTGCCCAGGCACAGGTCTGCCGGGGAGGCGTCGATACCCGGGACGTGGATCCCAGGACACTGGAATCCCGTTTGATCCCGGGGCTTTATTTTGCCGGGGAGGTGCTGGATGTGGACGGACTCTGCGGCGGGTATAACCTGCAGTGGGCATGGTCCAGCGGCCATGTGGCGGGAAAGGAGGCGGCCCATGCTAAGGCTTAGTCAGATCCGGCTTCGGCCGGGACACAGTGAACAGGAGCTGGAGGACAGGATCCGAAAGCTTTTAAATCTGAAAAGATCCGAACCTTTGGAATATCGGATCTTCAAACAGTCCATTGACGCCAGAAAAAAGCCGGATATTTATTATACCTATACGGTGGATGTGAAGCTCCGGCAGGAGGAGGCTGTTCTGAAACGGGCAGGCCAAAAGAAACAGAAGCCCGGACAGATCGAAAAGCAGGAAGAGGTTCTCTACCGGACACCGGCTCACGGAACGGAAAACCTTTCCCACAGGCCGGTGGTGGCCGGGGCAGGCCCTGCCGGACTGTTCTGCGCCTGGATTCTGGCGCGGGAGGGATATCGGCCTCTGCTGCTGGAGAGGGGCGCTCCGGTGGAGGAGCGGATTCGGGATGTGGAGGCGTTCTGGAAGGGGGGACCTCTGGATCCGGAATCCAATGTTCAGTTCGGGGAGGGCGGCGCAGGCACCTTTTCCGACGGAAAGCTGAATACCCTGGTGAAGGATGCCCACGGCCGGAACCGTCTGGTGCTGGAAGCCTTTGTCCGTTTCGGCGCGCCGGAGCAGATCCTGTATGAGCAGAAGCCGCACATCGGTACGGATATCCTTTCCCGGGTGATCCGAAATCTGCGGGAGGAGATCCTGCAGTCCGGCGGGGAGATCCGGTTTCACAGCCGCCTCACCGGCCTCACCTGCGCAGAGAACGCGGGGGGCCGCAGCCTTCGGCAGATCACGGTCAATGACACGGAGGGGATTCCCGCAGAGGTCCTGGTGATCGCTGTCGGGCACAGCGCCAGAGATACCTTCGGGATGCTTTTGGACAGCGGGATTCCCATGCAGGCCAAGGCCTTTGCGGTGGGGGTGCGTGTGGAGCATCCCCAGCAGATGATCCAGAACGTCCAGTACGGAAGCAGCTGGGCCGGGAAGCTGCCGGCCGCGTCCTATAAGCTGTCGGAAAATCTGGACAACGGACGGGGCGTGTATACCTTCTGCATGTGTCCGGGAGGGTATGTGGTCAACGCATCCTCCGAGGCTGGGCGAATTGCCGTCAACGGCATGAGCTACCACGGCCGGGCGGGAATCAATGCCAACAGTGCGGTGATCGTGACCGTATCTCCCAAAGATTTTGGGAATGACCATCCTCTTGCCGGGGTAGAATTTCAGCGCCGGCTGGAAGCTCTCGCATACCGGGAGGGACAGGGCAGGATTCCGGTGCAGTGCTTCGGGGACTTCCGCAGAAATGTGCCGACAACGGCGCTGGGAGAGATCCTTCCCCAGATCAAAGGGGAATACAGGCTGGCAAATGTGCGGGGGATCTTCCCGGAAGAGCTGGCGGACTCCCTGCAGCGGGGGATCTGCGCCATGGATCGGAAGATTCCCGGATTTGCAAGGGAGGATATGGTACTGTCCGGCGTGGAGAGCCGGACCTCGTCGCCGGTGCGGATGGTCCGGGGTGATACGTTGGAATGTGAGATCGGCGGGATCTATCCCTGCGGCGAAGGGGCCGGGTACGCAGGGGGGATCATGTCGGCGGCTATGGATGGGGTGAAGGTGGGGGAGGCGATTGTTGGGCGGTTTAGGGGGGCGTGAAGCTCTGGGTGTAAGTATGCGGGATATTAGAAAAGAGAGGGAAAAGTCAGGTTGTCTAGGGCGTCCGTTTCTATTCACAGCCGCCACTCCAAACGCATGCGCAAAAACAGCCGGCTTTGCCGGCTGCCGCTGCTTCGCAGCTTGATTTTTTGCTTATGTGTTTGGAGTGACTGCTTCCCGCCGCAGGAAAACCGGCAGACGGATT
>CATLCV010000285.1 GCA_949893755.1 uncultured Lachnospiraceae bacterium
GAAACGAATATCAATGAAAACAAAAGCACTCAAAGCCGCCCTGCCTCATACGATCCCCATCTGCATCGGATTTCTCTTTCTGGGGATGTCCTATGGCTTTCTCATGCGGAGCAAGGGCTTTTCCTTTGTCTATCCCATGTTCATGAGCCTGTTTATCTTTGCCGGTTCTATGGAATTTGTCACCGTGGAGCTGCTGCTGTCCGCCTTTCATCCGCTGCATGCCTTTTTTCTGGCGCTGATGGTCAATGCGAGGCATCTGTTCTACGGGATCTCCATGCTGGAAAAGTATAAGAATACGGGCTGGAAAAAGCCCTATCTGATCTATGGGATGTGCGACGAATCCTTTACGATCAACTGCACCGTGACGCCGCCCCCGGATGTGGACAGGGGATGGTTCATGCTCTTTGTGACGCTGCTCAATCAGATGTACTGGGTCGCGGGCGCGACCATGGGAGCCCTTCTGGGTTATGTCATCCATTTTGACACGACAGGCATCGAGTTCGTCATGACGGCGCTGTTTGTCGTCATGTTCATCAACCAGTGGGAGGAATCGAAGGATCACCGCCCGGCCCTCACCGGCCTGGGCTGTTCCCTGCTCTGCCTGCTGGTGTTCGGGAGCCAGAGCTTTATCCTGCCTGCCATGGCTCTGATCATCCTGTGCTTTTCCATCGGCAGAAGGTACCATAAGAAGGAGGAGACGCCATGACAACCGCACAGAGTATTCTTACGATCCTGGCTGTCGTGCTGGGAACCATGACGACACGGTTCCTTCCTTTTCTCATATTTCCGGAGGGAAAGGAGCCGCCCCGCTATATTACCTATCTCGGAACAGTCCTGCCCTATGCGGTGATCGGACTGCTGGTGGTGTACTGCTTAAAGGATGCGTTCGGCGGCGGACATTTTGCCCTGCCGGAGCTGACCGCCATTCTTTTTATTGTGATTCTGCATAAGTGGAAAAAGAATACGCTGCTGAGCATCGGAGGCGGAACGGTTTTATATATGTTTCTGGTACAGACGATCTTTCGATAGTGTGATTGTTCCCAAAAACGGATTTCATAAGACCCGATTTTGCTGCTGATGAAGAGATACAGATTATACATACATGGAGGTTTTTAAAATGGAAAAGAAACTATCAAGAGAAGACGCATGGAAATTGTTGACGGATTACACAAAATCCCCGGCGCTGCAGCAGCACGCCATGGCCGTAGAAGCTGTAATGGCCCATTTCGGGCGCCTGAACGGCGAGGATGAGGAGGTCTGGGGCGTGGCAGGACTGCTGCACGACCTGGATTATGAACAGTTCCCGGAGGAGCATTGCAAAAAGGCCGAGGAGATCATGCGTGAGCATGGAATTGATGAGGTCTACATCCGCGCCATGAGCTGCCACGGATACGGACTCTGTACGGACACAAAGCCGGAGAGCCAGATGGAGAAGGTGCTGTATACGATCGACGAGCTGACCGGCCTGATCAACGCGGCCTGTCTGATGCGCCCCTCCAAAAGCGTATTGGACCTGGAAGTGAAGTCTGTAAAGAAAAAATTCAAGGACAAACGGTTCGCCGCCGGCGTAGACCGCGACGTCATCCGCAAAGGTTCTGAAATGCTGGGGATGGAGCTGGATGAGGTGATCCGGGAGACCATCGAAGGGATGAAGGAAAAGGCAGAAGAGATCGGGTTGAAGGGGAATCTGTAGACTTTTATTGGTTTGCGGACGCTATTTTCCAGGCATCTGCTTTTCCCGTTATTCGATCATCTTCTGAAACTGCACGGCCGCAAGCATCAATCTGTTTTCTAAATGCCTCGCTATACTTTGTGAAACGGCCGCATGGCCATAATGGGATGCCCTTGGGTATACCTTATGAAACGGCCGCATGGCCATAGTGGGATGCCCTTGGGCATGACAAAAGAAAGCAAGGAATGTCGGGACAGCGTAAAGAAAAAAGGCTATACTTGAACCACAGCATACAGCAGGAGGTAGATCAACATGGAATGGGCAGATGCCATCAGCGAAGCGGTCAATTTTATGGAAAGCCATATTACAGAACCGATTACCATGTACGACGTGGCAAATCATGTAAATATTTCGCCGTTTTATTTTCACAAAGGTTTCAGTATCCTGTGCGGATTTTCTATAGCGGAATACATCCGAAACCGCAGAATGTCGCTCGCAGGGGAAGCACTGATCACCAGCGACATTACGGTTATGGAGCTTGCCATGAAGTACGGCTATGATTCTTCCGACAGTTTTACAAAAGCCTTTTCCCGTTTTCATGGGTATACGCCTCTGGCAGTGCGCAGAAATCAGACCATGGTCAAAACTTTCGCGCCGCTGAAGCTGACAATTTCATTGAAGGGTGGTTATATTATGGATTACAGAATTGTCAAAAAAGAAGCCTTTACTGTTTTAGGAGTGTCAAAGGAGTTCCGCTATGAGAATGCGAAGCAGGAGATTCCCCTGTTTTGGCAGGAGCACTATTCTTCGGGAAAAGGGGAATCTGTCTGCGGAATGTTCGGCATCAACATCGATCCGCAGATGGGGAATGAGACATTTGAGTATCTGATCGCAGATGTGTATCATCCGTCTGCAGATATTCCGGACGGATTTACCGTAAGGACGATCCCGGCGTTTACATGGGCGGTTTTCCCCTGCAGAGGCGCGCTCCCGAATGCATTGCAGGACGTCAATACAAAGATATTCTCGGAATGGCTTCCCGCATTGCAGGATTATGAATTTGCGGCAGGATACTGCGTTGAGATGTATGACGCGCCGGACAAGTATCCTAAGGGAACCGATGATGAAAATTATTATACTGAGATCTGGATCCCTGTCAAAAAGAAATAAGTGTTCGTATGATTTTCCCCCTGCCCTGCTGCCAATGTCCCGATTGCAGCAAGGCAGGGGGATTTATGCTTTTCAGTTTGTGAGCGCTTCACGTCTCAGATACTCCCGGATCAGCAGCGGCTGTATGTCAGGATATGTCCAGGCCTCCGGCAGCTCTTCAAAGAACTCCACCTTTTCTATCTCGCTGTGCAGTTCCTGTTCAAACTTCCTGATCTCTGCATAGTACAGCATCCCAAAGGTCTCTTCCCCCGTCTGATTGACCCGTGTCCGCCCGATCACGGAATAAACGCAGACAGGACGGAGGTCATATTCTACAGCGCCTGTCTCTTCATATAATTCCCGTTTTGCGGTTTCCAGGATACTTTCATGTTCTTCTCTATGGCCGCCGGGCACTTCGTATGTATTTCTGTCTTTGTGCTTACAGAATACCCATTTCCCATCTGCCCTGGAAATAATGACGGCGAATTTTAAATCCGAATCTTCCACTGTCGGGCCGCTGAAAGGCGCCCCGTTATTCACGTCCCTGCAGGACGAGCGTACTTCGTCCGATAAGGGATAAAAGTTTACTTCCATTCATTCTTCTCCCAGTCAATTGCAGCATCTATTTACGAAAACACTCAACTGTACGGTTAGATGCTCTAAAGAACATCCAACCTACTCATCCATTCGCAAAAACACTCTTACGTCTGCTAACACAGCTGTACGGTCAGGAAATGCTCATCTGCGGGTCCCGAAAAGATTTCACTTTCCTGTCTGTCACCCTGTCCTCCAGGCTGATCCTTCCGCAGAGCAGCGGCGAATCCGCATCATAGCATGCTATACATTTTTGCACCTGTTCCCCGTTAAAATTCGCATAGCAATACCGGCACCCGTTTCCGCAGGTATTGTAGGCTCCCACATCGATACTTTCACAGCAGCCGCAGGCTTCTCTCTGGTTTTTGTCCTTTTCTGCGCTCAGTGAACATCCCGCAATCTTCTCAATCTGCTTTTTGTCAATACAGCTTCCGTGCCGGATTCCCACATTCTGCAGATCAATCTGCTCCGCACAGGTTTCGACTGTCAGCCCGCAGCTATTTGCAATCTGCGACATTCCCTTCGCGATTTCCGTCATTTCTTCCCTGCTCAGGCTCTTTATATGCAGATGCTTTGTATTACGCAGCGTTTTCGCATAAAAATCCACAAAGCTGATGACCGCCTTTTCCGTGTAGCCTTTGAGACAGCCAGCGATCTCTTCAAATGCTTTCAAGTGATATTCCATCGTATACCTGTCATTTACCAGGATCGGATCGTACCGCCAGACGACTCTCTCCTTCCCCGCTTTTTCAGATAATCTCTGAAATGTACCGATCAGCTCTTTCCTTTTATCCGGAAGCCCCGGTTCGATATCCTTTCCATATCCCGTCAGCGTAAACTGAAAATAAAAGGGATATTCCCGCAGCTCATCCAGCCTTTCCAGCATCGGCGCCGGATTTTTGCTCCAGAACACGATGCAGTCCACCACATCCGGAGACAGAGCGATCCTGCTCACCTGACGGGGATTCATCGGGTTTCTGACATACAGAAAGCCTTCCCGGATCCGCCGGAAAAACCACTCCGCATAGAAGGCGGGGATATCTGTTCTTCTGCTGACGCTTAAGATCATAATATTTTATCCTTTTTTACTGCACTGGAGACATTCAAAACGTATCTTCCCTTGCCTTTGCCCTGAATTGCCTTAATCAAGCCCTGTGCCTCCATCATTTTAAAAACCGCAGTCTCCTGACGGAAACTGCGATTTTTTATTTTTCATCGCTCTCAAACAGATGCCGGATCAGCATATGCCCCTTCTCCACCAGGATCCCACTCTCCTGCCCGGTCTTTTCATCATACCGGACCGCTTTGCCGCCCAGATCCGCAGTGCTGTCATACAGCAGATAGGGAACCGGATCCCCGACATGGGTGCGCACCCGGACCGGAGTCGGATGATCAGGCAGTACCAGCATGCGGAAGTCCATACCTTCCGCTTCCAGCGTTTCCGCGATCGGACCGATGATCTGCGCATCGATCCGCTCAATCGCCGTGATCTTATCCGTAAAGCTCCCCTGATGTCCCATCTCGTCCGGAGCCTCGATATGGATATACACAAAATCCATATCCCCCCTGAGCGCGTCTATGGCTGCCTGTCCCTTGCCTGTGTAGTTCGTATCCAGGCCGCCGTTGGCGCCTTCCACGGTGATATTGCGCATCCCTGCGCCCACCGCGATGCCTTTCAGCAGATCCACGGCAGAGACCATGGCGCCCTTGAGGTGATGCTCCTCCTCAAAGGAGGTCAGCGCAGGCCGGGTGCCAGCTCCCCAGAACCAGGCGGAGTTGGCCGGGTTCAGTCCCTGTTCCTTCCGCTTCACATTGATGGGATGGCCCGACAGGATATCATAGCTCTTCACCATCATCTCCCGGAGCACCGGATCTGCCGGCAGGTATTCCCCAATCCGCCGGGTCAATATGTCATGGGGCGCAGTCAGCTCTACCACTCTGCCCTGCTTCCAGATCAGCAGATGCCGGTAGCTGGTTCCCGCGTAAAACTCATACCCGTCCCGCTTCAATCCTTCCTTCAATGCCTCGATCAGGACTGCCGCGTCCTTGCTGCTGATCTCTCCTGCGCTGTGATCCAGAATCCGCCGGTCCTCGTAGTTTTCTTCCTCCTCAGACAGTGTCACCACATTGCAGCGGAACGACACGTCATCCTCTTTCATATCCACCCCGATGCTCAGCGCTTCCAGCGGGGAACGCCCGGAATAATATTTAACCGGGTCGTATCCCATGACCGACAGGTTGGCCGTATCGCTGCCCGGAGACATCCCCTCCGGCACCGTCCGCACCATGCCGATCTCGGAGCGGGGCGCCAGCCGGTCCATATTGGGCGTGCGCGCCGCTTCCAGAGGCGTCCTTCCATCCAGCTCCGGCAGCGGTTCATCCGCCATCCCGTCGCACAAAACAATCACATATTTTTTCATCATGCCCCACTACCCTTCCACACGGATCCTGTGAAGGATTCCCGGGAACTCTTTTGCATTTTCCTCGTAAGCCCGCTCGGTCAGCACGCCGGTCAGAAATCCGAATTCCCCTTCCAAGCCGTCTGCCCTGACAATCTCCAC
>CATLCV010000286.1 GCA_949893755.1 uncultured Lachnospiraceae bacterium
ATCAGGCTCTCCGTTGGAATCCTGTCCGACGGTACGGTGAAGGGAATCGAGATGCTGGATATCAGCGAGACGGCCGGCCTGGGAATGAAGGCCACAGAAGACGATTTCAAAAACCAGTTCAAGGATAAGCAGGTGGAGAAGTTTTCCTATACCAAGAGCGGGGAGGACGGGGATGATAAGATCGACGCGCTCAGCGGCGCCACCATCACCACCAATGCCGTGACCAATGCCGTAGACTCTGCGCTGGTTTATTTTCAGAATGTGTTAGGAGGTAGTGCTCAATGAATAAGTATACAGAGAGGCTGTACAACGGCCTGATCAAAGAAAATCCTACCTTCGTGCTGATGCTTGGGATGTGTCCCACGCTGGCGGTGACCACGTCGGCGATCAACGGGATCGGAATGGGACTTTCCACGACGGTGGTTCTGGTGCTGTCCAACATGCTGATCTCCATGCTGCGCAAGATCATACCGGATTCGGTGCGTATTCCGGCGTTTATCGTTGTAGTCGCGTCCTTCGTGACCATCGTACAGTTCCTGCTCCAGGGATTTGTCCCCAGCCTGTATGCTTCGCTGGGACTCTATATCCCATTGATCGTAGTAAACTGTATCATCCTGGGCCGGGCGGAGAGCTACGCTTCCAAGAATCCGGTGCTTCCGTCCATCTTCGACGGGATCGGAATGGGGCTCGGCTTTACGGTGGGCCTGACGGCGATCGGCATCGTGCGTGAGTTGCTGGGCTCCGGCAAGGCATTCAATGTCCAGATCCTGCCGTCCTCTTATGAGCCGATCACGATCTTCATTCTGGCTCCGGGAGCGTTTTTCGTGCTGGCGGGCCTGACCGCCCTGCAGAACAAGGCGAAGAAGCGGGCCGAGGCAAAGGGCGACCCGAGGGCAGAGCTCATCGGATGCGGTACGGACTGTGCGTCCTGCGGCAAGAAGGCAGTCTGCGGGGTATCCGCTCCCGCGGCAAAGGCAGAAGCGGGCAAGCCTGCGGCGGCGGAAAAGCCGGAAGCCGGGAAATCTGCAGATGCGGGAAAAACAGAGTAGGAGGGGAACGTAGATGAAAGAATTATTATTGATCGCGGTTGGTTCCGCATTTGTAAATAATGTCGTACTCAGCCAGTTCCTGGGAATCTGTCCGTTCCTCGGCGTTTCCAAAAATGTAAAGACTGCAGGCGGCATGGGCGGAGCGGTTATCTTCGTTATTTCGATCGCTTCCCTGGTAACAAGTATTATTTATAAATTCATTCTGGTACCGACGCATGTAGAATATTTGCAGACCATCGTATTTATCCTGGTCATTGCGGCTCTGGTACAGTTTGTAGAGATGTTTTTAAAGAAATCCATGCCCCCGCTTTACAACGCGCTGGGCGTATATCTTCCGCTGATCACGACCAACTGCGCGGTTCTGGGCGTGGCTCTGACCAATGTGCAGAAGTCCTACAGCATCCTGGAAGGACTGATCTACGGGATCGGAACGGCTGTCGGCTTTACGGTGGCGATCGTACTGATGGCAGGCATCCGGGAGAAGATCGAATACAACGACATCACGGAATCATTCCAGGGAACGCCCATTGTGCTGGTAACTGCCGGTCTGATGGCGATCGCGTTCTTCGGATTTTCCGGACTGATTTAAGGAGGGAAGAAAAGCATGAGCATGACAGGAATTTTACTGGCCGCCGTGATCGTCGGCGGGACCGGATTGTTGATCGGCGTCTTCCTTGGAATCTCCGGCAAGGCATTTGCCGTGGAGGTGGATGAACGAGAGGAAGCCATCCTCGGCGTTCTTCCGGGAAATAACTGCGGCGGCTGCGGATACGCGGGCTGTTCCGGATTGGCTGCGGCCATTGTCAAAGGAGAAGCGGAAGTCGGCGCCTGTCCGGTGGGCGGCGCCCCGGTGGCGGCAAAGATCGGCGATATCATGGGGCAGGCGGCCGGAGACCAGGTGCGCCAGACTGCATTTGTAAAATGCGGCGGAACCTGTGAAAAGGCGCAGGATGAGTATGCATATTATGGGATCCAGGACTGTACCATGGCCAGCATGATGCAGGATACCGGGCCGAAGGGCTGTGACTACGGGTGCCTTGGCTACGGCTCCTGTGTGAAGGCGTGTCCCTTTGACGCGATCCACATCGTGGACGGGATCGCGGTGGTGGATAAGGAAAAGTGCAAGGCCTGCGGAAAATGTATCGCGGCCTGCCCGAAGAAGCTGATCGAGCTGGTTCCTTATGACCAGAAGACCTTTGTACAGTGCAATTCGAATGACAAAGGAAAGTCTCTGATGGATGTATGTCTCGTGGGCTGCATCGGCTGTAAGCTGTGCGAGCGCAACTGCGAGGCGGGAGCCATCAAGGTGACCAATTTCCTGGCGCACATTGATGCGCAGAAGTGTACCAACTGCGGTGTCTGCGCGGAGAAGTGCCCGCGGAAGATCATTACGCCGCGGAAGATACCGGTATCGTAAAAACAATAAAATTGACAGGGAGGATGATGCATTTGAAGCATGGTCCTCCTTTTATCATGCCGTCAGGATTCCACAGCCGGTCTGGCTGAGTTAAAAATATTCCACTTTTTAGAAGCTTTGTTATCTGTTTTGAACGTGATAATAATGGTAAAATTCAGATATCAATCAAACAGAACAGGGAGGATAAAAAATGAAGAAAAGATTTTTGGCAGTATTCTTAACAGCAGCTATGGCAGTGTCTATGACAGCCGGATGCGGAAGCGGTCAGGGAGAGACAGAAAAAGGGGCCGCAGAAAGCGGCAGCAGTACGGATGACAGCGGCAGCGGTAAAATTACATTGAAACTATTTTCCAATCTGCCGGACAGAAAAACAGGCCAGGGGCTGGTAGAACAGATGATCATTGATGAATATATGGAGGAAAATCAGAATGTGACCATCGAAGTGGAAGCGCTTGATGAAGAGGCCTATAAGACAAAATTTAAGGCATATTCCATGGAAGGAATGCCGGATGTGGTAAGTATATGGGGCCAGCCGGCTTTCCTTGATGAAGTAGTAGATGCGGGAGTCCTTGCAGAATTGGACCAGGGTGATTATGCGGATTATAAATTTATTGAAGGTTCCTTAAATGGATTCACATATGATGGCAAGCTTTATGGGCTCCCGAGAAACACGGATGTTGCATGCATCTACTATAATCAGAAGATGTTTGAGGACAATCAATGGGATGTCCCGGAGACATATGATGAGCTGCTGGAACTGGCAGGAAAGATCAGTGATGCAGGCATAATCCCGATGGCAATGGACGGAGGAGACGGATGGCCGATGGCGGTCTATCTTTCCGATCTTTTATTCCAGCTGGCCGGTACGGAAAGTTCGGAGATTATTGCGGATGCAATTGCAACAGGGGATTTTACAGATGAAAACCTGGTAAAGGCTACAGAGATTTTGAAAGAATCGGCTGACGCAAAATTATTCCAGAACGGCTATGATTCTCAGGATTACGCAACTGCAATGAATCTGTTTACAAATG
This sequence comes from uncultured Lachnospiraceae bacterium, assembly GCA_949893755.1. Classification (GTDB taxonomy): domain Bacteria; phylum Bacillota; class Clostridia; order Lachnospirales; family Lachnospiraceae; genus Schaedlerella. The sequence goes on from CATLCV010000286.1 coordinate 3,498, forward strand.
GACAGGCTGCGATGTTCTACATGGGAAGCTGGGAATCTTCCATGGCGCTGAATGAAGACATTCCGGAGGAGATCAGAGAAAATATCCGCGTATTTACCATGCCTTCTGTCAAAGGCGGAAAAGCAGCGAAAACAGATATCGCGGCATGGAACGGAGGCGGATATGGAGTGTCTGCCAAGTCCGAGATCAAAGAAGAAGCGGTTAAATTCATAAATTATATGTATCAGCCCGATAAATTATCAAAGTATGGATGGGAGAACGGGGTCGGAATGTCCGCACAGGATCAGTCAGAATATATGACAGGCGAAGAGACAGAGCTGATGAAGCAGATCGTGGATATCGTCAACAATGCAACAAATGTATCGGGAACTCCGATCAACGACTGCGGGCCTTCCGTCTTTAAGACAAGCATCGAAAGTGAAATACAGAGTGTCTCAAACGGAAGCACAAGTGTAGAAGAATTTCTCAGTGCCATAGGCGCATCCTGCAAATAAGCAGAGCAAAAAAAGAGAAACTGATACAGGCGCTGGAAATAAAGATTCCGGCGCCTGTATTATCAAAAGGGATGTGCAGGAAAGCGAGGAAAATGCGGATGAAAAAATTGTACAGTAACAAATTGGTTATATGGAGTCTGGTACTGCCCGGGCTTCTGCTCTTTGTTTTTGCAATTCTGGCACCGATCTGCCTGAGTGTATATTATGGCTTCACGGATTATTCCGGCATGGGCTCCTATCATATGATCGGATTAGACAACTATAAAAATCTGATGCATGACATGGCGTTTTGGACTTCTCTTAGAAATTCGCTGTTTTTAGCCATTGGATTTATCTGTATCCAGCATCCGCTGGCCCTGATCGTGGCGGCGGTTCTGGATAAGCTGGGCGGAAGAGGAGAGAGCTTTTTCCGGTGCGTATACTTTATACCGAATGTGATCTCGGTAGCGGTGATAGCATATTTATGGAAGTTTATTTATAATCCCGACTTCGGACTGCTGAATAATGTGATCAAGGCATTTGGCGGAAAAGGAGAAATGAACTGGTTTTCAACAGACATGGCAATCTGGGCAGTCCTGGTAGTGTTGATCTGGCATGGATTTGGATGGGGGATGCTGATCTATTATACCGGGATCAAAAATATCGATCAGGTACTTTACGAGGCAGCAGCAATTGACGGAGCGGATCAAAAAACGATTTTCCTGAAGATCACGCTTCCGCTGATGAAGCCGGTCATCCAGGTCAATGTGACAATGGCGGTGATTTCCGCTTTGAAACAGATGGAGACCGTATACCTTCTGACAAACGGAGGTCCGGGAAACAGTACGCAGTTTGCGGCAAATTATCTGTATCAGCAGGCATTTAAGGCATTCCGCTATGGATACGGCAATGCGATCGGCGTGATATTTATTGTAATATGTTTAACAGCGACGGTGCTTCTGAATAAGATATTCGAAGACAGGGATGAAAGGAAGATCCGGAAACTGAACCGGAGAAAGGGGGCGGCAGCATGAAGACGGCGGACGGAAAAAGGAAAAGTACTACGAAGGTTCTTTTATGGATGGTATTGATTATTGTAGCAGTGATCCAGATATTTCCATTGATCTGGCTGCTGGATTTTTCGCTGGCAAACAGCACTGAGATGTTTACCAGCGGACTGCTGATCATTCCGGAAAAGATTCAATGGGAAAATTATAGAAAGGCTTTTGTGGACGGTCATTTCCTGTTATACTTAAAAAACAGTGTGCTCATCAATGGGCTTGCCGTCCTGCTGGTAATCCTGGTTTCGATCATGGCGGCATTTGCATGCAGAAGGATGCGGTGGAAATTAAGCATGCTGGTAAAAACGCTGCTTCTCATGGGGATGATGATACCGATCCATGCGACATTGCTGCCGAATTATAAAATATACAATATGCTTGGATTAACGGATACCATATGGGCGCTTTTGATACCATATGTGGCATTTTCGCTTCCCCAGGGACTGTTTTTGATGACAAGCTTTATGGAATCTGTTCCTGTGGAGCTTGAGGAGGCGGCGGTCATGGATGGGTGCGGCATCTACAGGATTATTTTTCAGATCATCACCCCGATGCTGAAATCATCCATTGCGACCGTGGCGATCATGACATTTTTAAATAACTGGAATGAGTTTATCATGGCAAGCACTTATTTAAGCTCGCCGAAGTGGAAAACGCTGCCGTTCTCGGTACTTGAATTTACCGGGCAGTATTCTTCCAATTATGCGGTACAGTTTGCTGTTATGGCGCTGACGGCGGCTCCTGCGGTTATTGTATATATTATATTGAACAAGCACATTACGAAAGGTGTCGCGATGGGGGCTGTAAAAGGGTAAGTGCGCCCAGAAAAGGGCGGATAGTTTAGCGGGTGGAAATCCCGTACGGAAAGGCCTGGCGAGCCACCGTTAGCAAGTCTTGGGCGCTGCCTGGTA
>CATLCV010000287.1 GCA_949893755.1 uncultured Lachnospiraceae bacterium
TTGCTGTAACTGATTATACTATATTTTCTGTGATCTTCCAAGTCTGTCTGTAAAAAACAGAATTTCGGAAGGTTTGTTTTTTATACCCTTTTCTACGTCACAAACCGCTAGAAGCATTCATACTTATACTTTAAAATAATTTTTTTCTGAAAAGCAAAATTTTGCTTGAAAAAATCCTGATGTTTCATTATGCTATAGATGTATGGATATACATGATAGAAACATGTATTATCTCTGAATGAAGGGAAGGCCAGACGTGCGAGGTGGGGCCTTTCCTTTTTTGTGAACAAAGGTACAATCGAACTATAGCATAGTGAATGAAAATGTAAAAGTAAAATCTACTGGTCTGGGCATAGAAATGAGGGTAAGACTATTTTCAACTCATACCCTTCCAGAGTGGAATTTAACTTTTCACTTCACCATTGGAGAAATGGTAAGATTATGGTAAAAAATGGGATTGATTTTTTACGATATTTTGTCTATAATAAGAACAAGGAATTGGTTTTTCGAAACTGATTCCCATTAGATATTAAATGGGCTTGTGTGTTTTACATGCAAGCCTTTAGACTTTGGGGGGGGATATAGATGTTGAGAGGAATGATTTTTGTCGATCATATGAATTTTGATATTGCTTTACAGACATACTATAAAAGTTTAAAAAAGCAAACAATAAAATTGGATTATAATAAGCTCTTTAAAAATGTTTGTGCTGAGATATCGAATGTGGATTTTTTAAAAGGATTTATCTTTGTTCCAAAACCAGATAATTTTCTGATGTCAGATAAAAATCTCGAGGGTTATTATAATTGGGTTACTGGGATGAAAAATGCGCCATACACAGATGTAATAGAGGGAAGATATGTTGCAAGGCCAACGGATGAAACGCTAACAATGGAAATAGATAAAAAGAATACATATTATAAAGTGGAAAAAGGAACTGACATAAACTTAGCTGTTCATGCTATAAGTAAAGCATTCTATAATTCATATGATATTGGATTCTTTTTAAGTGCTGATACTGACTATATAAAGGTTTATGAGGTCTTAAAAAGTATAGGAAAAATTACGGTTGTTGTTGGAGTGAAAGGTCAAAATATAAATAGTATAAGATCAATAGTGGATAATACGCTGATTTTAGACGAAGAATTTTTTAATAGATGCAAAAGAGATATAGTTTTAAAGCATTGAGATATATAGGAGCCTCAGTTTCATATATTTTTTATAATAATAAAAGTAAAGAAATCGTCCCCGAGGAGAATGGATATGCGTGATTGGATAGACGCTTTTGGAAAACAAAAGACAAATATTGGTTTTCAGGCGGCGGAACTGACGGAATCCACATTGGAGCTGTCCAATCCTGCCAGAGGCTGGTATCAGATACATACCTTTTTGGCAGAACAGGAGCCGGACTTTGAGGAGCTGCGCTGGTGCCTGCATCCGAAGGATAGGCTGGCATTCCTTCTGATTGACATCGGGCATTTTCGGGACAGGGATCTGGAGCAGGAGGTTTTGGACCGGATCTGCCGGATTTTTTCTTTTTTTTCGGAGAGGTCCTATGATTGCATTGTAAGGGTAGTCTATGACCATGAAGGGAAGGCTCTCCTTCGGGAGCCTTCTTTTTTTTCGCAGGTGGTGTCTCATCTGGGGCAGATCGGGAAGCTGGTAAAAGAGTTTACGGATTCCATCTATGTCTTCCAGGGAATGCTGGTAGGCAACTGGGGGGAAATGCATTCGTCCAGATTTTTATCCGAAGCCCGGCTGCGGCAGATGGCGGAGATCTTGCGTGGATCCAGGGGGGAGGAGACCTATCTGGCCGTCAGACGACCGGTATACTGGAGGATGCTGCATGAGGAACAAAAAAGAAAGGGATGGACTGCGGCGGATGATATGGGGATTTTTGACGATGGGATCCTTGGATCGGAGAGCCATCTGGGAACCTTCGGCACAGAGAGCAGGAAAAATGCGGCATGGAATGAACCGTGGAAACGGGATGATGAGCTTTCCTTTGAGACAGAGATCGGCAGGGCTGCGCCTAACGGGGGGGAAACGGTATACAGTGGGAACTATCTGCAGGAGCTGACTCCGGAAATGGTACTGGATACACTCTGCCAAATGCAGATCACGTATTTAAACAGAGTCCATGATACGAGAATGCTGGAGGTCTGGAAAGAATGGAAGTATCCGGGAACCGGCGTATGGGAAGGGAAAAGCCTTTATGATTATGTGAGCGCCCATTTGGGATATCGATTTCTTGTTCGGAAGGCATATATTGTTCCAAAGAGGAAGCATCACATATACCATGTTGAGGTAGAAGTTGAAAATACAGGCTTTGCGGGATACTATCAGGAAGCGGAGATCCGTCTGGAATATACGGACAGCAGAGGTGCGGATTCTTCTGAGGTATTGGAAACACGGATGAAGGGCTGGAAAAGTCAGGAACACAGAACACTGGCCTGTACGATAGAAGCAGGGGATGGCAGACTGTATGTCACGGCAAGACGGAAGAAGGATGGAGCGATGATCCGTTTTGGAAATGTATCTGACGAACAGGGAAGGGTATTCCTGGGGGAGATCACAGAGCTGCGGGAAAGCAATCAGAAGTAAGGATCGTATGAAAGGACCGGCGGATTATAGAAAAAAACTATAATCTGACCGTCCTTATTTTGTTTTCCAATTAGACGTAGGTGAAAATAAAAGTTATACTGATATTTAGAGTGTATTCGGCTGTCAGGCAGCAAAAATTTCCGGCTGTCCTGTGTAAAAGATGATTTTCCTAAGACAGAATAGGGCAGGAATGAAGCATGAGAACGAAAAAATTACAGCTCGTGGTGACATTTCATACCACGGCGGACGCAATGGCAATGGAGCAGGCCTGCAAGGAGTGTCAGGCAGACGGGCGGCTGATCCCGGTTCCGCGAACAATTTCCGCGGGCTGCGGTCTGGCTTGGTGTGCCGGTTTGGAGAGCAGGGAGATGCTGAAGAAGGTGATGGAAAGCGTCGGCATCCGGGAGCAGGATATGCATGAGTGCATGGTCTGAGCGGTGGTGTCTGACACGAAAATAGAGGAGAAGTCTGCTTTTGCGGGCTTACACCATATTTTGAAAGGAATAGAAGATATTCTGGAGAGAAAGGACAGGCATATGATTTATTTGGATAATGCCGCAACCACGCTGCCGAAACCCGGGCAGGTTGCGGAAGCAGTGGCAGAGGCCATGTGCTCCCTGGGAAATGCGGGACGCGGGGTGCACGAGGCGACCCTGGGCGCTTCCCGGGTGATCTTTGAGGCGAGAAAGAGGCTGGCGGACTTTTTTCATGCGGAAAGCCCGAAGCAGATCGCATTTACCATGAATTCGACGGAAAGCCTGAATACGGCGGTCAAAGGGATCCTGCAGAGCGGGGATCATGTGATCACAACGGAGCTGGAGCACAATTCGGTACTCCGCCCCTTATATGAAATGGAAAAAAAGGGCGTGGAGCTCACCATAATCCCAAGCGACGAAAAGGGACGGATCGACATCCAGGATTTTGAACGTGAGATTCGGGAGAATACGCGGATGATCGTCTGTACCCATGGCTCCAACCTGACGGGAAATCTGGTTGACATTGCGGCGGTTGGTGAGATTGCACGCCGGCATCAGGTGCTTTTCTGTGTGGATGCCTCCCAGACCGCAGGGGTGTTTCCCATTGATGTGCAGGAAATGCAGATTGATATACTTTGCTTTACCGGACACAAGAGTCTGCTGGGGCCTCAGGGAACCGGCGGGATGTATGTGCGGGAGAGCGTGGGAGTCCGTCCCCTGAAAAGCGGCGGCAGCGGCGTTCAGACGTATCGGAAGGAGCATCCGCCGGAGATGCCCACCGCACTGGAAGCGGGAACCCTGAACGGACACGGGATCGCCGGACTCAACGCGGCGGTGGCGTATATCCAGGAAACGGGAATGGATGTGATCCGGAAGCGGGAACAGGAGCTGATGAGGCGGTTTTATGACGGAGTGAAAGAGATTCCGGGAATCAAGATATATGGAGATTTTTCAGTGCGGGAACGGTGCCCGATCGTGGCGCTGAACTTGGGAAATTTTGATTCCTCGGAGGTGAGCGATGAGCTGTTTATGACCTATGGGATCGCCACTCGCCCGGGTGCGCACTGCGCTCCGCTGATGCACAAGGCTCTTGGGACGGTGGAGCAGGGGGCGGTGCGTTTCAGCTTTTCCCATTATAATACGGAAGAAGAAATTGACGCCGCGGCGGCAGCGCTGCATGAACTGGCAGAGTAAGTGAGATTGCTGCGGCCAGTTACTATGAAAATGTACAGAATGGAGCAGCAGGGTACGGACACGGTCTGAGGCGGACAGGACTTCCGTTCAATTTTAATATAGAAAAAAATCAACGATATGGAGGAAGAGAAAGATGGAAAAAAAGATCATAGACGCAAGAGGGCTGGCGTGTCCTCTCCCGGTGGTAAACGCGAAGAAGGCTGTTGGGGAATTTCAGGAGGACGGTGTTCTGACCGTCCTGGTGGACAATGAGATCGCAGTGCAGAACTTGCAGAAGTTTGCGTCTCAGAAGGGGCTGCAGGCCGCAGGTGAGAAGAAGGGCGAGAAGGAGTATGAGGTGACCATTCAGGTGGCCGCAGGCGCTCCGGCAGCTTCCGCCCCGGCAGAGGAAGCAGAAGAGGAGGAGATCAGCTGCAGCCTGGATGCGAGAAAGAAAGGGCTTGTAGTGGTCCTGTCTGCAAATGTGATGGGGGGCGGAGAGGAAAAGCTGGGCAAGGCGCTGATGAAAGCCTTTGTGTTTGCCCTGACCAAGCAGGACATACTTCCGGAGACGGTAATGTGCTACAATTCGGGCGCTTATCTGACCTGTGAGGGATCGGACTCCCTGGAGGATTTTCGGGCGCTGGAAGCGGAGGGCGTCAATATCATGACCTGCGGAACCTGCCTGGATTTCTACGGGATCAAGGAGAAGCTGGCGGTAGGAACCGTGACCAATATGTATGATATTGTAGAAACCATGGAGAACGCGAAATCCGTGATCAGACCATAAAAGGATGAAATCATGAACAAAGAATACCATATAGGAATCGATATTGGCTCTACCTGTGCCAAGCTGGCGGTCCTGGATGAGGATCAGGAGCTGATCTTCAAGTCTGTTCAGCCTACCGGATGGAGCAGTGTGGATACGGCGGAATCCATCCGTCAGAAGCTTTTGACCGAGGGGATCGACGCGGAGCAGTCGCCCTGTGTGGCCACTGGATACGGAAGGATTTCCGTGCCCTATGCGGACAAAATGATCACAGAGATCACCTGCCATGCACGGGGGGCGATGCGGCTCCACGGCGGAAATGAGCTGGTGGTCATTGATATCGGCGGCCAGGATACCAAAATCATCCGGATCGAAGACGGCCGGGTGAAGGATTTTGTGATGAATGATAAATGCTCCGCGGGGACAGGGCGTTTCCTGGAGGTCATGGCAAATACGATGGCCCTGCGGCCGGATGAGATCTGTGAGCTGGCGCGGCAGGGCGGCGGCACCACGATCAGCTCCATGTGTACGGTTTTTGCGGAATCGGAGGTGATCAGCCTGATCGGACAGGGGGAAAAGAAGGAGAACATCGCATTCGCAGTGGTGGAGTCCATTGTGAATAAGGTGGTGTCCCAGAGCAGCAGATTAGACGTCCGCGGTGCGGCGGTCTGTCTGACCGGGGGACTGTGTGAGTGCGCGTATCTGCGGGAACACCTGTCTGAAAAGCTGGGCTGCGAGGTGCAGGCGAAGCCGGAGGGCAGATTTGCCGGGGCTGTGGGCGCGGCGCTGAGTCTGTGATACAGATGGGGTGTCGGAAAATGCTGTTTGTATACAGTCATTTTCCGACACCCCGTTTTTTACATCTCAACCCGCAGCCGCTCCACAA
>CATLCV010000288.1 GCA_949893755.1 uncultured Lachnospiraceae bacterium
CGAAAATATATGTGAGTGTCTATGACAGTTGAAGAACAATTAACTTTGCAAAGAGCCGGATGCGGGAAAGCCGCACGTCCGGTTCCGTAGAGGGGTGTGGGGAGCAATCCCCACATCTACTCGACAAGATTGACAAGAAAGGCCGTATCTGTGTATGCTTTGAACAGATACGAGAGGTACAGATTTTTTATGGATATTAATCAAAAACTGACACAGGAACTGGATGTAAAGCTCTGGCAGGTGGAAGCGGCGGTGAAGCTGATCGATGAAGGCAACACGATCCCGTTTATTTCCAGATATCGGAAGGAAGCCACAGGCTCCCTCAATGATGAGCAGCTTCGGAAGCTCCACGAGCGGCTGATGTATCTGCGCAACCTGGAGGAGAAGAAGGAGCAGGTATTGTCCAGTATAGAGGAACAGGGGAAGCTGACCGGGGAATTGAAATCCCAGATCCTTGCGGCGGAGACCCTGGTCGTGGTGGAGGACCTATACCGTCCTTACCGCCCGAAGCGGCGCACCCGTGCGACGATCGCCAAGGAAAAGGGGCTGGAACCGCTGGCTGCCCTCATCACCCTGCAGCAGACGAAGGAACCTCTGGAGGAGACGGCAAAGGCATATCTTTCCGAAGAAAAGGAAGTCAGGACCGTAGAGGAAGCCATCGCCGGGGCACAGGATATCATTGCCGAATCCATTTCCGACGAGGCGGATTACCGGAGCTGGATCCGGAATGCCACAGCCCGGAAGGGTAAGGTGATCTCGACGGCAAAGGATCCGGAAGCGGAATCTGTATACGAGATGTACTATGAATTTGAGGAGCCGGTGAGCAGGCTGGCAGGCCACAGGATATTGGCATTGAACCGGGGAGAGAAGGAGAAGTTCCTGACTGTGAAGGTGGAGGCGCCGGAGGAGGACATTCTGCGTTATCTGGAAAAAAAGGTCATCCACAAGGACAACCCCGTCACCACACCGGTACTCAAAGCAGCCGCGGAGGACAGCTATAAGCGTCTGATCGGACCGGCCATTGAGCGGGAGATCCGAAACGAACTGACAGAAAAGGCGGAGGACGGTGCCATTGAGGTATTTGGGAAGAACCTGCACCAGCTTCTGATGCAGCCGCCCATCACCGGGCAGGTGGTGCTGGGCTGGGATCCGGCGTTCCGTACCGGGTGCAAGCTGGCTGTGGTGGATGCCACAGGAAAGGTGCTTGGGACCACAGTCATTTATCCCACTGCGCCGACTACCCCGGCCAAGATCAAGGCATCAAAAGACCTCCTGAAAAAGATCATTCCGAAATACAATATCACCCTGATCTCCCTGGGGAACGGCACCGCTTCCCGGGAATCGGAGCAGTTCATCGTAGACCTTTTGAAGGAAATTCCGGAGAAGGTGCAGTATGTGATCGTGAGCGAGGCAGGAGCTTCCGTATATTCCGCGAGCAAGCTGGCGACCGAGGAATTTCCGAAGTTTGACGTGGGGCAGAGGAGTGCGGCTTCCATCGCGAGAAGGCTCCAGGATCCGCTGGCGGAGCTGGTGAAGATCGATCCCAAGTCCATCGGAGTGGGGCAGTACCAGCATGACATGAACCAGAAAAAGCTGGGCGAATCCCTTACCGGCGTGGTGGAGGACTGTGTAAATAAAGTCGGCGTGGACCTGAATACCGCGTCCGCCCCGCTGTTATCGTACATTTCCGGGATCAGCAGCACCCTTGCAAAAAATATCGTCACCTACCGGGAAGAAAACGGAAGGTTTACGGACCGGAGAAAGCTTTTAAAGGTTGCCAAGCTGGGACCAAAGGCATTTGAGCAGTGCGCCGGGTTCATGCGGATCCAGGGCGGGGACAATCCATTGGATGCTACCGGCGTCCATCCGGAATCCTACGAGGCGGCGGAAAAGCTTCTCGAAAAACAGGGCTTTCGGCCGGAGGACATCATCGGCGGCAAGCTGGTGGGCTTATCACTGACCATCAAAGATTACAAAAAGCTGGCGGAGGAACTGGGAATCGGAGAGATCACTCTGCGGGATATCGTAAAGGAACTGGAAAAGCCTGCCCGTGATCCCCGTGAGGAAATGCCCAAGCCGATCCTGCGGACAGATGTGCTGGAAATGAAGGACCTGAAAGAGGGTATGATCTTAAAGGGCACAGTGCGAAATGTGATCGACTTCGGGGTGTTTGTGGATATCGGCGTACACCAGGACGGGCTGGTACACATTTCCCAGATTACGGAAAAGTTCATCAAGCATCCGCTGGAAGTGGTGAGCGTGGGCGATATCGTGGATGTGAAGGTCATGAGCGTGGACTTAAAGAAAAAGAGGATCCAGCTGACGATGCGGGGGATTTCCTGAGAAAGGAGTTATTGATTTTGAGTGCTCTGAAAATTCCGGTAGGCCGTTCCGGATTTACGGATATCCGGGAAAATCATTACTACTTCATTGATAAAAGCGGTTTGATCGAAGAACTGCTGAGGACAGATGCAACACAGGTTACCCTGATCACCCGTCCCAGGCGGTTTGGTAAGACGCTGGGAATGAGCATGCTTTCCGCCTTTTTTGACATCCGCAGATCCGGCGCGGAGCTGTTCAAAGGGCTTGCCATCGCAGAAAATGAAGCATTGTGCGATGCCTGGATGAACCAGTATCCGGTTTTGTTTTTATCCTTTCGAAGCGTGGACGGGCTTGACTTCGGCGGCGCGTACGCACAGTTGGTTTCTGTAATTGCGGAACTGTATAAAGAGCATTTTTATTTGAAAGAGAGTGACAGGATCAATACGCTCGATCAGGAGCTGATCTACAGGATCGCGTCAAAAAAAGCCGAGCCGGAAGAAATCAAGAACAGCCTGTTAAAGCTGACGCAGCTGATGGCTCTTCACTACGGAAAGCCTGTGATCCTGTTGATCGATGAATACGATGTGCCGCTTGCAAAGGCCAGTGAAAAGAACTATTATCCGCAGATGCTGGATATGGTGAAGGGCCTCATGCAGGTGATCAAAGACAATGATTTCCTGAAATTTGCGGTGATTACAGGCTGCCTGCGGATTGCAAAGGAAAGTATTTTTACCGGTACAAATAATTTTGTGTCTGACACGATTTCCGACACCAGACTGAATGAATATTTCGGCTTTACGCAGAAAGAAGTGGACCGTCTTTTGCAGGATGCGGGGCTTTCATATCATGCGGAAGAGATTCGGGAGTGGTACGATGGATATCATTTTGGTGATTTTGATGTATATTGCCCGTGGGATGTGGTGAATCATGTGAATCAACTGCTTCTGAATCCGAAAACAAAACCGGCCGGTTACTGGAAAAATTCCAGCGACAATGCGATCATCCGGTCCTTTATCGAGTATTCCGGAGATGCTGTTACGAAAAAATTTGAGACGCTTCTTGCGGGCGGCACTGTGGTTCAGAGGGTGGAGGAAGATTTGGGGTATGATTACCTGCATTCGTCCCAGGAAAATCTCTGGAGCATCCTGTATCTGACCGGTTATCTGACAAGAATCAGGGAAAGCCGGTCGGGAAAACAATTGCCGAAAGGCTGCCTGGAATTAAAGATTCCGAATGCCGAGATCATGGAGATTTTTGAGACGACGATCAGCAAATGGTTTGAGGAAAACGTACTGCAATGGGATCGAAAGGCTCTGTTTGCATCAGTATGGACAGGAGACGCAGAGCGGATGAAGGAGGAACTGACCAGGCTGCTCCGAAAAACGATCAGCTATCATGATTATAAAGAGGATTTTTACCATGCATTTTTTGCAGGAATTTTTGCAGGGGCGGGGTACAATGTAGAATCCAACCGGGAACACGGGGAAGGCCGCAGCGATATTGTTGTACAGGACTATGCAGGAGACCGTGCGGCGGTTTTTGAAGTGAAGTATTCGAAATCCCTGGAAAAATTATCCGGAGACTGTGATGAGGCTCTTCAGCAGATGGATGACCGGATGTACGCGGAGGAATTTGAGGAGGATTATTCGCAGGTCATCTGTTATGGAATTTCATTTTATAAAAAGCGATGCCTGGTAAAAAAGAAATAAAAACACGTATTATATGGTGAAAACCCAGAAAATCCTTGAAATATAGCCATAAATGATGTAAAATACCATATCAAGGCATCCCTTGTGAAATGGCCGCATGGCCATAATGGGATGCCACGGGGCATACTTTATGCCAACTGGCAACAGTCGGAATAATGTATGCTTTGTTTATATTTCCGGGACTTTATACAGATAAAGTGTTGAAGTGCTGGATATGAATTTCTAAAGAACTGCGGGAAATAACCTGTGCAGACCGCGCGGGATCTGTCTATGCAGTTCCAAAAAGGAACAAGAGAGGAGAAGTAAAAACAGATGGAAACAATTAGTGAAATCATCAATGATATTGATAAGTTTGTGTGGGACTGGTGGATGATCATCCTGCTGCTCGGCACCCATGTATTTCTGACGATCCGGACAGGATTTATCCAGAGCAAGACCATTTCCAAAGGGATTAAGCTTTCCGTGGCAAAGGATCCGGACGCGGAAGGGGAGGTAAGCCAGTTCGGGGCACTGTCAACGGCGCTGGCCTCCACGATTGGTACCGGAAATATCATCGGCGTGGGAACCGCGGTTGCGATGGGAGGCCCGGGAGCCGTGCTGTGGTGCTGGCTGACCGGCGTATTCGGGATCGCGACCAAGTACGGGGAATCCCTGATCGCGGTAAAATACCGTGTCAAGACAGAGGACGGCAGGATGCAGGGCGGCGCCATGTACGCCCTGGAGCGGGGCCTGAACATGAAGTGGCTGGGCGTGATCTTTGCGGTATTCGCGGGCTTCGCATCCTTTGGGATCGGATGCGCGACACAGGTCAACGCCATTGCGACAGTCTGTAACGAAAATCTGCACATTCCGAAATGGATCGTCGGACTCGTGGTTGCGGTCCTGACAGCGATTGTTATTTTCGGCGGGATCAAGAGTATCGCAAGAGTCTGCGAAAGACTGGTTCCGTTTATGGCAGTCTTTTATGTGATCGGATGTATCATCATCCTGTGTATCAATTATGATTTTATCATCCCAGCCATTGCAACTATTTTCCGGCTGGCATTTACACCGGGGGCAGCGGCCGGCGGACTGGTCGGCGGCGGGATCAAGCTTGCGATCCAGTACGGAGTTGCCCGGGGACTGTTCTCCAATGAGTCCGGTATGGGTTCCGCGCCCATCGCCGCGGCAGCGGCACAGACCAGGAATCCGGTGCGCCAGGCGCTGGTTTCTTCCACAGGGACATTTTGGGATACGGTGGTTGTATGTCTGATGACCGGGCTGGTGCTCGTGACGACCATCATGAAGAACCCAACGATCAATGCAAATGAGATTGACAACGGCGGCGTGCTGACTTCCATGGCATTTTCTCAGATTCCATATCTGGGGCCGGTGATCCTGGTCGTTGGAATCATCTCCTTTGCCTATTCCACCATCCTGGGATGGGCGTACTACGGAGAGCGGAGCGTGGAATATTTTGCAGGGAAGAAGGGACTGATCCCTTACCGTGCAGTGTATATCCTGGTTGCGGCGGTCGCTCCCGTACTGGCGCTGGATCTGGTATGGATGGTTGCGGATATCCTGAATGCATTGATGGCAATTCCGAACCTGGTTGCGGTCCTTCTGCTCTCACCGATCATTGCCAGTGAGACGAAGAAATACATCAACAACCTGGATGCGAAGGACGACACGCCGATCCCGGTGGTCAAGACAGGGATCGGAGAGAAATCAGGGAACGGGGAGAAATCCAAGCTTAATTGGTGAGGACTGCAGGGGAGAAGTGATTGAAATATGATTGCGATTATAGATTATGACGCGGGCAATATCAAAAGTGTGGAAAAAGCACTGCTCCTTCTGGGGG
>CATLCV010000289.1 GCA_949893755.1 uncultured Lachnospiraceae bacterium
GATTGCTGTAACTGATTATACTATATTTTCTGTGATCTTCCAAGTCTGTCTGTAAAAAACAGAATTTCGGAAGGTTTGTTTTTTATACCCTTTTCTACGTCACAAACCGCTAGAAGCATTCATACTTGTATTCCGGGTTTCTTTGTTTCTGAGATTATTATAAGCTATGCAGCGGGTATCGTCAACGAAAATCAATTCTTACAGATTCCCCGGCCAGATATGACATCCGGAAAAATCAATGCCCTGGAACTGGTACAATAGGAATTACAATTCTCTATGGAACAAGATCCAAAGCATAATAGTAGAAGGGAGTCTTAAAAAAATGAAAGAAGAAACAAGAGTCACGATCTGGAGTCTATCCGCGGCCGGGATGCTGTGCCTGGTCCTGGTATCCGCGTCCCTGACGCCTCTTGCAACGATGGGCCACGGCACCCGGTTCGGAACGGCGGGGATGTGGTATAACCTGTGGTATGTCAGCTCCGGCTATCTGATCCCGCTTGCGCTTTACCGGCTCCGGGTTCATGCGATGAAATACGTCATCGGAGCGGTCAATGGGTTCTGGCTCATCCCGCTGCCGTTCATGAGCGGGATCGCATTCTGGGGAAGCCGGCATATGCTCCCTGACGGAAGACTGTCGGTATCCTGCGTTGTAATGGGAGTCCTGGCGCTGGTAAGCATGGGGGTCAACATCCTGTGGTTTTTTGGATGCCGGAAAAAACGGGCGGAGAGATAAGAATTTGAACGATTGTTATAGAAAAACAGCCTATTTCGAAAGAATCGCCGGAAAAAATATGATATTGTTAGACGGAAAATGGAAAGCGGAAAACGGAAATGAGGAGGTGCGCTATGACAGAGACAGAGACGCTTGGCGGGAAGATGCTCCGGCTGGTCCTGCCCATTGCGCTCCAGCAGTTCATGCTGGCCCTTGTGGGGGCGTGCGACGCGGTCATGCTGGGACGGCTGAACCAGGATTCCATGTCTGCGGTGTCGCTGGCTTCCCAGGTGACATTTGTATTCAATTTGTTTATGGGGGCATTTGTGATCGGGGAAAATATGTTTGCGGCGCAGTATTACGGAAAAAAGGATTTCGTGAATATCTCAAGGGTATTTGGCTTTGTGCTCCGGATTTCCTGTCTTGCGGCAGTCATTTTTTCAGCCGGCGCGATCCTTTTCCCGGAACAGATCATGCGCTTTTTCACCAATGAACCGGAGCTGGCTGTTATGGGGAGCGAGTACCTGAGATACGTGGGAATTTCGTATTTGCTGTCTGCCGTCTCGCAAACCCATCTGACGATCATGAAAAACTGCAATGCAGTCAATCTGAGCTCGCTGATCAGCAGTACGACGGTGATCCTGAATATCCTGTTCAATGCGGTCCTGATCTTCGGGCTGCTGGGATTTCCGGCCCTTGGAATCCGGGGGGCGGCGCTGGCCACCGTAGCGGCGACAGCGGTGCAGGCGGTCTGGTGCATTGCCTTTGTGGGGCTCAAGATGAAACAACTGAGGACCCATCTGCTGGAGAAAAGCAAATCCCTGGAAAATCGTTTCTGGGAAAAGGCGGGACCGGTGCTGCTCAACGAACTGGCCTGGGGCTGCGGCTTTGCAATGTATTCGGTGATCATGGGACATCTTGGCTCGGACGCGGTGGCGGCCAACAGCATTGCCAATATCTCCAAAAATCTGGTGGTGTGCCTGTGCATCGGACTTGGCAGCGCGGGAAGCATTATCGTAGGAAATGAGCTGGGAGCGGGACATTTTGAGGAGGCGAAGGCAGCGGGGAGGACGCTGGTAAAGGCATCGATCCTGTGCGGGGTGCTGTCGGGGGCTTTGCTGGTCATGCTGTCGCCGCTGATCACGAATCTGGTGGACCTGACGGCAGCGGCAAAGGAATATTTGACAGGAATGCTGTTCATGTGTTCTTATTATATTGCGGGCAAGTCCATCAACTGCATGACCATTGCCGGCATTTTCGCGTCCGGAGGAGATTCCCGGTTCGGGCTGATCTGTGATACCGTGACGCTCTGGTGCATCACAGTCCCGCTGGGATTCTTATGCGCGTTCGTGTGGAAGCTCCCGGTGCTGGCGGTCTATTTTGTACTGAACCTGGATGAGGTCATCAAGCTTCCGGTGGTTTACCGCCACTACATAAAATACCGATGGGTCAATGATTTGACGTAACGGACCGGAACAGAAGCAGGCATGACAGGAAATATTATTATAAGGATCGGGAGATTCGTCTGTAAGGACCGGATGACTTTGAACCTTTTTTGTTTGACGAAGCCGGAAATCCATAGTATGATTGAATTACGAAACAGAAAAGGGGATGATTTGATGGCTCAGACAATTAATGCCAATAATATATCTGCATATTTGAATAAAGTTGTTAAAATTGCAGACCTTAGTTCCATTTATGATTTGTGGATGATTTTGATCCGGCCGCGCAATTCAGGACTGTCGGAAGATGAAGGAATCTTGTCATTTGTCGGGAAAGAACCGAATGAGGAATCTTATTTGCTATACAATAAGGAGAATGCGATCATTCCTGTTTATAATGACAGTATGGAATTAGAAAGCGATCTGTATTATGAAGAATAGCTATATAAAATTGTATATGAATCAGAATAATGAGTTTCGAACATATGCTTCTTTGCAGTTGTTTGGCATCCAATTTACTAATGTTAATGTAAAAATAGATACTGGCTGCGGTTCTACAACTATTTTAGCCTCTAAGTTGGGTATACCTAAAATAGAAGCTCAAAAGCTAAAAAGATAAGATTGCATTAAAGACTGGAGAAACTTTGCTCTTAGCATGTCCTAAAAATCGTTTAAATTTTGAATATTATGACGAGTTGGAAAAACTTTTTGAACTAAAACCGACAGTATTTTGTTAAATATGTAAAACTGATAAAGGCAGCAGGAACCGAAAATCACTTTGATTCCTGCTACCTATTTTTCTGCTATTGTGTAAATATTGTCCATGGCATTATTTTCTGCCGGACGGTACATAGAACTGCCCGTTCATCATAGCCAGTCCTCCGCAGATCACTTCCGCGTTCTCTTCCCAATATTTCTTTAATGCATTGATGATCCTTTCTCCCAGCATTGCATTTGCTTCAAACATATACTTTGCGTCTTCCGCAGTCATATTCATATACATAATCTTGTTCTCCTTTTCTGATCAATGTTTTTTGTCTTACTGTCTGTTTCCCTGTGACGTGTAGTATCATATCACAGCCAGAAAAGGAGTTTTAGATAATTTGTTGATGAATAATTAGGTCAATATTGACATTCGTTTTTGGGAGAACATTTCTGCTGCTTCGCGGGCAAAGCTCTTTTTTAATCTTCCACCTCGATCTTCCGGATCTTCTTCGTGCGGATCTCTTCGCAGAGCTCACTGATAAACGCATCCAGCGGCTTCTGGCCCTCGTCTCCCAGGTAGCGGCTTCTCACGGAAACCACGCCTTCCTCCTGCTCCTTGGCGCCGACCACCAGCATATAGGGAACCCGGTTCAGGCGGGCATCCCGGATCTTGTATCCCATTTTCTCGGAGCGCTGATCCACGGAGCAGCGGATATTGGATGCTTTCAGCCGGCTTTCCACCTGTGCCGCATAGTCATGGTATTTATCTGAGATCGGGATGATGCGCACCTGTTCCGGACAGAGCCAGGTCGGGAACAGGCCGGCATATTTCTCAATCAGCCATGCCAGCGTCCGCTCGTAGCAGCCCATGGAAGTCCTGTGGATGATGTAAGGACGTTTCTTGTCGCCGTTCTCATCAATAAAATACATGTCAAACTGTTCCGCCAGCAGGGCATCCCACTGAATGGTGATCATGGTATCTTCCTTGCCGTAGACATTTTTTGCGTTGATATCGACCTTCGGGCCGTAGAACGCGGCTTCGCCCACATCCTCCACAAACGGGATGTTCAGCTCCTGGAGCATGGTGCGGATATGTCCCTCGGTCTCCTCCCAGACCTCCGGTGAGCCGATGTATTTCTCCGTATTTTCCGGATCCCATTTGGACAGGTGGTAGGTCACATCCTCCTCCACGCCCAGAACCTGCAGACAGTGCTGCGCCAGGGCGATACAGTCCTTAAATTCTTTCACCATCTGGTCCGGTCTGACGACCAGGTGTCCCTCGGTAATGGTGAACTGGCGGACACGTGTGAGCCCGTGCATCTCGCCGGAATCCTCGTTGCGGAAGAGGGTCGAGGTCTCGCTGTAGCGCAGGGGCAGGTCCCGGTAGCTGTGCTGCTCCGCCTTGTATACATAATACTGGAAGGGGCAGGTCATGGGGCGCAGGGCAAAGACTTCCTTGTCCTTGTCTTCATCACCCAGCACGAACATGCCGTCCTTGTAGTGGTCCCAGTGGCCGGAGATCTTGTACAGGTCGCTCTTCGCCATGAGCGGGGTCTTGGTGCGGATGTATCCCCGCTCGTTGTCCTCCAGGTCCTCGATCCACCGCTGCAGCTCTTTCAGCATGATCACGCCGTTGGGCATGAGAAGGGGCAGGCCCTGTCCGATCACGTCCACGGTGGTGAACAGCTTCATTTCCCGGCCCAGCTTGTTGTGGTCCCGCTTTTTGGCTTCTTCCAACATGGTCAGGTGCTCCTGCAGCTCGTCCTTTGTGCCGTAGGCGGTGCCGTAGATCCGGGCCAGCATTTTATTTTTTTCGTTGCCTCTCCAGTAAGCGCCGGAGGAGGAGATCAGCTTGAACGCTTTCACGCCCTTGGTGTTCATCAGGTGCGGGCCTGCGCACAGATCCACCCAGTCACCTTGGGAATAGAAGGAGATCTCCGCGTCCTCGGGAAGATCCTGGATCAGCTCCACCTTGTAGGGTTCATTTTTCTCTTTGAAAAATGCGATGGCGTCCTCACGGGATTTGGTGAAACGTTCGATCTTTGCGCCCTTCTTGATGATCTTTTTCATTTCCTTCTCAATGGCGTCCAGATCCTCCCTGGAAAACGGGGCGCTTTCGAAGTCATAATAGAATCCGGTATCAATGGACGGCCCGATAGCGACCTTAGCCTCCGGGAACAGGTGCTGCACGGCCTCGGCCAGTACATGGGACGCGGTATGGCGCAGCGCGGCCAGTCCTTTTTCGTCTCTGGCGGTGAGGATGTTCAGGCTGCAGTCGCTGTCCAGGACCGTGCGCAGGTCAACAACCTGGCCGTTGACCTCCCCGGCACACGCAGCCCGGGCCAGACCTTCGCTGATATCATAGGCGATATCAATGATGGATTTTGCTTCGGAGTATTCTTTTGTTGAACCGTCTTTTAATGTGATGATCATAGTGTGTTCGTTCCTTTCTGTAAAATGTTGAGAAATGTCAGAAAAAAATAAACCCGCCCCCTGTGATTGATTGAAATCACAAGGGACGAGCTGAAATTCTTAGCCGCGGTTCCACCCTTCTTGCTGATTGCATACGCAAAAAGCCGCTTTTTAGGAGCCGATGAAAAAGAAAGGATACGGCTCCTTATGATGATAACGGAATCGCCGGACCGGATTGGGGTCACTCGGAGGTGGTTTTCAAATGCTTCTGCAGTAAGATGCTTCCAGCACCGGACACAGATTCCTGCCCGGGCATCTCTCTCTGGAAAGTTCCGCACTCTACTCGTTTCGTCTAAGTGTTATTTTTTTCAGTTGAATTCTGCTTTCGCTGTTCTCTTGTATTATATGCAAGAAGAAGAGATTTTTCAAGTAAAATATTGAAATTGGATCAATTTAATTTTCCTCGGATGTTTGACAGTTCCATATGATAAAAATATCCTTCAGGCCCCATAAAGTCTGTATTTTTTTGTCAAATTTTTTGTTTTATTTTATGGTAATTTATAGCAATATGTGATATAATGCTATATAGGA
>CATLCV010000290.1 GCA_949893755.1 uncultured Lachnospiraceae bacterium
CGTGAAAACCTCCTGATTCCAGAAATCTGTTTCATACATCAGCACATGCTTCCCGGTCCGTTCTTCCACCACCTTCTGCAGGAGGTTCTGCAGCGCCCCCATCCAGCGGTCGAATGGAAACATGCCAAGAGCCATTCCGACCAGGCGGTTTTTTTGAATGATCTCACAGATTTTTTCGGCTTCCTCCATAAGATCCTTTCCGATCAGCATCCCCATACATTCCATCGCCATGTCTTCCAGGGCATTCTTTCCCCGGATTGCCACTGCTGTACTTGCAAAAGCCGTATGGTTCAGAAGTCCGATCCCATAGTCCTCCATAAGTTTTGCGTATTCCGGATTGCATACCGGCGTATAATAAACCGCATACCGGTATTTCATGGGCCGACAGGCTTTTTTCGCGGATATGCTCTCCTGCATTTCCTTCAAAAGCTCTGCCAGGAGCTCCGCGATCTCTTCCATATCAGTTCGAAAAGATGCCAGAAGCAGAGTTTCGATCAGTCCCACCTCTTCGTTTCCGATCACAAACTCTGCCGTCCGGTTGAGAAATCTTAAGATCTGCTCCCTGCGCATTGCCAGCATAAAGCGCTTCATTTTTATCTTCTTATAGAGCGCTTCATTTTCCCCGATCGGATACCGCTCACTGATCCGCGCAAATCCATACTTCAGCTGCCGCTGCAGATGCTCCTTCTGGCATCCGCTTTTTGTGGGCTTCTGGATAAGGATATGCATGGTTTCCGGCTCCTCATCCTCCAGCATTGCATCCTGCTTGGGCGCCTCGTTGCACAGCAGGCCGTAGGACCAGCGGATATCCGGGCGGGGCACCAGCTGTTTTTCACTCAAAAGCCCCCGCATCAGATTCACCCCACAATGCCGGCAGCCGTTGGATACCGCCAGCTTTTCCTCCAGACCAATGATCCCGTACAGGACGACCATCACAACCAGGTCCGGCGTACAGACTTCCGCCTGCAGCCCGGCCTCCCGCAGGGAATCTCTCAGCCAGTACATCCCCGTATTGGTCCCGGGGACATTATAATAGATTTTCACGCAAGGCTCCTCCCGCAGATGCTCATAGCCGATCCATTCCCTGACATACAGACGCAGAAGCGACCTGACGCCGGATAACTCCATGTGAAAATATTTTGGAAGATGCTCCTCACAGCACCTTCCAAGAGCCTCTTCTGTCACGCCGAACCTTTCGCATACCCGGACCAGATACGGCCGCTCCTGATCTGCGTCCGGGAACTGCAGCAGTGTTAAAAATTCCAGATAACGATCTTTTGCATCCATTTTGCTTTCCCCTTATCCGCCGGACAGGACCGTCCGGGTTCTCTGCTCTTCCTCTTTTATTCCTGCCGCAGAATGTATCCCAGAATATCCTGATATCCTACAATGCTTTCGTCTTCATAACAGATTTCCCGCAGGATTCCCGTGCAGGGCGCATGAATCTCCAGCACCCGCTTCTGCACTTCAAAGGAACACAATGTGTCCCCTTTTTTTACCGGATCCCCTTCCTCTGCATTCCAGAACACCATCAGGGATTCTGCCGCCGTGTCCACCGGACGGTTCTGACATTCACACTCGAATCCCGGGATCTTACAGGGCATCAATTCTCTTGGCACAATAATCGGTACCAGCATCCTGCGCCTCCTTTCTGCGAAAGTGTGCGTGCTGACACTCAAAAAAGCTTCCTATTGAGGGAAAAACGGACACGCTTCTTTCTTACAGTCCAGATTTCTGTCGCTGTACCTGCAGCGGATCTGCTCCGGCATCGAAAGCCGGATCCCCAGCTTTTCCTGGGCGGTCTTCTGCGCGGAATACAGGGCCAGAAAGCAGCAGCGCTTACAGCAGCGCGGCCCTTCCACTCCTGCGATGGCGGCCAAAGCATCTGCCGTTGCCCGGTTGGCTGCTGCCCATCCCTCCTGGGCCAAAGGGGTGATCCCGAGAAAAACGCTGTAAAAGATGCCAACGCCCACGCCTGCCCCGCAGGCTCCGTAGAAGCCGCAGAAGCCGCCCAGGATATTTCTGGCCCGCTGCTCCGCGGTATCCAGTCTTTTGACCAGCTCCCCGCGTTCTCCCCCCACGGCCGTATGACAGGCCGTGAGAAGGACCGCAGGCACAATATAATGATGGTAGGGATAATGCATCGGGATTTCCCTGATATCCATCAGCTCTGTGGCCATCTCGTATAGATCCGTCTTTTTTTCATCAAACAGGGCCAGGCATTTTTCTTTGATTATCTCGAAAATTTCATCCTTCAGTACGATATTTCCCATCTCCGTCATCCTCTGCTTTACTTGTGAAATGCCTTGCCCAACGCATTTTTACAGGTTTCCATGACGATCTCCGAGAGCGTCGGATGTGCATGGATGCTGTCCGCCACATCGTCCAGAGTCAGTCCATTCTGGATCGCAGTCGCAATCTCCTCGATCAGAACAGAGGCATCTTCTCCGAAGATATGTCCTCCGATGATCTTATGGTCCTCTTTTCTGGCGGTCACTTTGATCAGCCCTGTGGTCTTCTGCATCGCCATTGCCTTCTCATTGCTGGAAAACCGCATTTTCCCGACCAGTACCTCGATTCCCTGCTCCTTTGCCTCATCCGCCGTGATCCCGACCATTGCGATCTCCGGATGGATAAAGATGGCCGAGGGGATCACATCGTACCGCATATGCGCGTCATTGCCTGCGATCACCTCCGCGGCGATCAATCCCTGTTTCTGCGCCTTATGGGACAGCTGCGGCCCTGCCGTGATGTCTCCCACTGCATAGATGCCGGGGACGGATGTGCGCATCTGATCGTCTGTTATGATCTGACCCCTGGGAGTCATTTCCACACCAAGCTCCTCCAGGTTCAGCTCCTTCGTATTCAGACTCCGCCCGATCGCAACCAGCGCCTTGTCCGCTTCAATCTTTTCTCCATTGGAAAGCTCGCAGCACACTCTGCCGTTCTCCAGTGTCTGGATCGTCTGGATGCCGGATCCGCATTTTAATGTAATTCCGTTCTTTTCCATATATTTACTGACCGCACCGGTAATCTCCGAATCCTTCAAGGTCGGCACGACATGGGGCATCATTTCCACGATCGTGACCTTGGACCCAAAGGCGGAAAAAATATCAGCAAATTCCAGTCCCAGCGCCCCGGCACCGACTATGATCAGCTCTTTCGGCATTTCCTGCAGATTCAGTGCCTCGTCGCTGGTGATAATGTTCTCCCTGTCAATATGAAACGCCGGGATCATGGCCGGCTCGCTTCCGGTGGCAATGATGATATTTTCTGCCGTAACGGTTTTCTTCTCCTCTCCGTTCACAAGCTCTACCGTATGCGCATCGATCAGCCTCGCCTTTCCCTGCAGCCTGTCAATGCCCCTTGGTTTGATCAGCATATTGTCCAGTCCAAATTTGAGACTGTTGACAGCCATCATCTTTTTCTGATGGATCACCCTCATATCCGGTTTTGCGTCCGAAACGGCAATCCCATATTCCTTTGCCCCCAGAACCTCCGCATAGACCTTTGCCGACTGCAGCAATACCTTGGTCGGAATGCACCCCCTGGATACACAGGTACCCCCCGTCCCATTTTTTCGGTACTCTACCAGCCCTGTTTTCTTTCCCAGATCCGCACTCCGCATCGCAGACGCACATCCTCCGGAACCGGCCCCAATACTTAACACATCATAGTCATACATCCTGCAGCCCTCCTTGAGCATTTATATTTTTTCATAGATCATCTGACAGTAAGACAGGTCCGCCCTTTGAAAAAAGGTATCTGTCTTCTGCGCTGTTTCGCCGCATCCTCTGCATCCGGGTTCCCCGCTGTGAAAATAAGTACTGAGGTATCCGCCAATCTCCTCGACCCCCACCCCGTAGACCTTGCACAGCCACAGGGTGACCCGGATCAGCTCCCCGTATTCTTCCTGATAGCAGAGCCTCCGGAACCCTGCCTTCTGCATCATATCCTCGTAGCACTCTCTTGTCTGGACACCGGCAAAGCAGGGGATATGCACCACCTCTTCCCGCAGAAGCTCCTCCCCGCCGTTTCGGATCACAAAATCGTGGATCAAAAGCCTTCCGCCCGGCCGCAATACCCGGCAGTATTCCCGCAGCGCCTCTCTCTTTTTCGGCATCGGTGAGAAAGCGGATTCACTGAACAGCCCGTCAAAACTCCCGTCCGCAAACGGGAGCTCTGCGGCATCCGCACAGAAAAACCTGAGCTTCCTGTTTTTTCCTCCTCCATGCTTCTCCTCCGCCTGGCGGATCAGTTCTCCGGAGATATCGAATGCCGTCATATCCAGTTTTTTTTCCGATGCAAGATATGCCGACGCATCGCCCACAGAGCATCCTGCCTCCAATATTTTCATGCCCGGCTTCCATGCAGTATGCGGCAGCCCCTTTTCCAGAAGCCGGAACCTTTCGGGTCTGATTTCAAATGCTTTGGCAAGCGGCAGATTGTGTTCCATCTTTATTTTCCTTCCAGCATCTGCTCTGCCGATGCCAGTTCATTCACCACATAATCCCCGTCCAGGTATTCCACACCGCACTGGGGGCATCTGAAGCCGGTTCCCGGAGGAAGGTCTACCTCCCCATAGATCAGCGCGATATCGAATACTTCTTCCATATCTATATTACATTTACTACATTTCCAATGAGCCATGGTCCTTCCTCCTATTCCCCGTCTTCCGTAAGCTTCACTCTGTGGCTGTATGCATTCTCTACAGTGATCTTTCCGCTGTCGTCCTTTGTATACTCCGCGTATACCGTAAATTCACCGAGCCGTTTCTTTCCAAGGCTGCGGCCGCTGTCATCATCATACAGCTTCTGCTCTGTCTCCGCATATTCCAGAACCTCTGTCACATCCGCCTCCTGGATTCCTCTTTCCTCCATCAGCGCTTTTACCTCATCATTGAACTCAATGGCCATCTTTTTTACCTCCATAATGATTTTCTCTCAAATCGCTGTCCGTCAGGCTGCAAATGGCAGCCGGATATTTCATGCAGGCAAATCCCGCACTACCCACCGGGAGGCAACCACACTGCATGCGGTTGCCTCCCCTTTCAGTAAATTCAGTATTATTTCATCTCTTTCTTCATATACAGAAGCTGAGAAATACTTTCGATACGGGTACGCAGCGCCTCTTCACTATAATCACGGTCATCCCAGAAATCGGATTCCATATAGAAATGCGGAACACCGGTTTTCTTTTCTACCAGGTCTGCACACATCTTCTGGTGTGCCCCCAGCCATCTGTCAAAGTCAAAGAAGCCCATCAGCATTCCGTCAGGCTGATTTGCATTTACCTTTTCCACCATGGATTCTACTTCGCATCCCATATTCTGTCCCATCGGGAACCGCAGCCACTCTTCCGCGAAGCTGGAGTAAATGTCCGTCGCATACTTATGCGGCGACATCTGGCTCTTGCTCGGAGTCATGGTCTCGCTGAATGTAGTCGCAACACCGTTTTCACGGAACAGTCTGTCTACCCACGGAATACAGAACGGTACAAAATAGCTTCCCAGCTTCGGAGCGCCCTTCGGGGTCACACCGTTGCCGGCCTTGATCTCTGCGCGGATCTCCTGCAGCAGAACATCGATCGCAGGCTCCATATAGGTATATCCGTTATTGAACGCGGTTACCATCGGCATTGCGAACTGGGTCAGCGCATTTCCTCCGATCGGAACCGGATCCGCCTTACATACAAGGGATACCAGCTGTCCGTATTTAAACGAATACTTCAGGTTCTTCGCCTGGGCATCCTTCAAAGCCGTTTCATTGATCTCGATTCCCGTAAGCTCGTGGATCTGGCGGATACCGTCTTTAAATACACCTGACAGATATTTGATACGTTCCTCATCCTC
>CATLCV010000291.1 GCA_949893755.1 uncultured Lachnospiraceae bacterium
AATGTCGGGATGCCGATTTTGAAAATCTCAGACATGGTTTCTTTTGTATATGCGCAGTCCTTAATCCGGAAATGGAATACGCTTTTTTTCCGCAGGATGTAGGTTAGATATACGCAGGTTGAAACGGCTTGTGAGATTGCGGTTGCTATCGCTGCTCCTGATACCCCTAAGTCAAACACATAGATAAACAGCGGATCCAGGGCGATATTGAGTACTGCACCCGTGAGTAAGGCACACATGGTTGTTTTGGCGGCACCTTCACTTGTTACAATGTTATTCATCGTGACGTTGAACACATTAAAAATACAGGAAACAATGTAGATACTTGCGTATGCGGCAGCAAAGGGGAGGATACTGTCTGTTGCGCCTAAGAGCTTCAGTATGGGATGCAGGAACACCATAGAAATGATAATGATAACTGCCCCAACGGATATGCTGCTGTATAAAGCGGTACTTGCCACTTTATCCGCATTTTCCCTATCACCACGGCCTAATAATCGGGAAATATAAGAAGCCGCACCGTTGCCGAACAGCAGGCCAAGACCGACAACGACCTGTCCGAGCGGATAGACCACGGAGATTGCACCCATCTGGCTCTCTCCTAATCCGCCGACGAAATATGCGTCAACAAGATTGTAGAAAGCATTTACCAACATACCTATCATTGTTGGAATACCCATTGATATAAGTGCTTTTGGTATGGATGCACTGCCGAGCAGCTCCATCTTTTTACTTTGACTGTTCATTGTGAACTCCTTTCTCTTGATAAATAGTATTATTTATACTACTGTAAAATATAGTAATTGTATTGCGGAAATTATAATACTATAATTTATAGTATCTGTCAATAGAAAAAGGAGGGATTTTAAATGGCGACCATTGACTTGATTGTATTGGGAATGTTGAAACGGGAATCCTTGAGTGCATACGATATTCAGAAACTGGTGGAATACCGCAACATCTCAAAATGGGTAAAAATCAGCACACCATCCATCTATAAAAAGGTGATCCAGTTGGAAGAAAAGGGGCTTATCACAAGCCGCACGGAAAAAGAGGGCAAAATGCCTGAAAAGGCGGTATATTCTTTGACGGATGCAGGAAATGAGGAATTTGAAAAGCTGATGATTGAAATATCCTGCAAACCAATCAATATATTTTTGGATTTTAATGCTGTTATCGTAAACTTAGAAAGTATGGCGAAGGAACAACAGAGGGAATGTCTGGATAACATTGAAAGCAATATCAATGTGTTGAAATCCTATCTTGAGGAGAATATTTCTATGAAAGAAAATGTTCCCGATATTCCTGCCACGGGTATGGCTGTTTTACATCAGCAGTTTTTGCTGGTGCAGGCAATCGAAGAATGGATCGCAGCACTGAAAAAGGAATTGGGATAATTTGTCATGAACAAAAATGTGAACGGTTACTTTTTAGACGTTGTTTGTGGGGCGCGGAGGAAACTGCGCCCCATTTTTAAGTACCGGACTAAATTGCACTCACATTGCGTCTGGCATATAGTATAACCGATTATTTCGTCCTTGTCATTCACTCTTTTTCAGGCTAGGATAAACATAGATCAAGTGCTGTTATACTGCGCACAGCCGCATGAGGAATTATGCCGCTTTGCGGCTGCGGCTGGCGCGATACTCACGGCAGATTTCATCGGCCGTGAGTATATCATACGGCTGAAAAAATGGAATCAGATTCAGAAACGGAGGGTAATATGAGAAATCAGAATATTGACAAAGGCTGGCAGTTTGAATATGGGATGCGGAGTCCGTTCCCATCTGCAGGAAGTACGCCGAGAGTGGTGGATCTGCCCCACGATTACATGATCGAGAGTGATGTGACACCGGACGCACCGGGGGCAGGCGCGATGGGATTTTACACGGGAGGAGTGGCGAATTACCGCAGGATGCTGGACATCCCGGCAGAATGGGAAAGTGACCGGATCGGGCTGAAATTTGATGGTGTGATGATGAATGCGACCGTGGAAGTGAACGGCAGCAAGGCCGCTCTGCAGCATTATGGTTATGCGCCGTTTTTTGTAGATATCACCCAGTTTGTCTACTGCGGAAAGGAAAACAGTATTACGGTGACGGTAAATCCCAGCCAGCAGCCCAATTCCCGCTGGTATACGGGAGCCGGCATTTACCGGTCGGTGGAGCTGGTGCATACCCCTGCGCTGCATGCCGCCGAGGACGGAATCTTTATGTACACGAGGGAAATCGAATACAATCCGGACGGAAGCGCTGCCCGCGCTTTTTTGCAGGCGGATGTGGAGGTCTGCAACGAAGCCTGTGAAAATCGTCTGGCAGAGGTAGAAGTCTATTTGACGGAGGAAGGAAGCGGGGACGTTGTTGTTTCCCGAAAAACCAAGGTTCAGGTTCAAAAGGGAGCGGCGGAGCATGCCCGCCTTGCATTTACGGTTGAGACACCGAAGCTTTGGAGCGCGGAAACGCCTGTGCTGTATCAGGTTTACGCAAAGGTGACAGAGATCGGGACTTTTAAGACCCATCCGGTTTTGAAAGAAAACGGTTCCGTGGATGAGATTTATGCGTTGTTCGGAATCCGCACTGTGACGGCGGATCCGGTTCACGGGCTTCGGATCAATGGAAAGACAATCAAGCTGAAAGGCGGATGCCTGCACCATGACAACGGGATCCTTGGGGCTGTCTCCACCTATGAGGTGGAACTGCGTAAGCTTAAGCGGATGAAGGAGATTGGGTTTAATGCAATCCGTACCACCCACAATCCGCCATCCAGGGCGCTGATGGAAGCATGCAGCCGTTTAGGTCTGTACGTATTTGATGAGGCATTCGATGCCTGGGGGATGGGAAAAGTACCCGGCGATTACAACCAGTATTTTGATACGGACTGGAAAAAAGATCTCAGCGCATTTATGAAACGGGACCGGAATGATCCGGGTGTGATCCTCTGGTCTACGGGCAATGAGATCACAGAGCGTGGCGGGCTGAACAACGGCTATGTCATCGCAAACCGGCTGGCGGAATTTGTCAGAAATATGGATCCGAGCCGTCCGGTCAGCAACGGTGTCTGCTCCTTCTGGAACGGGCTGGATGAAGAGCTGATGGAAGAGGGCAGGAAGAAGCTGGAAGAAATCATCAGCGGCGCTGCGGATGTCCAGAATGTGGATCTGGATGGGAAGCAGGACAAGGACTGGGAGCGCTATACGGAACCATTTGTCAATGGGCTGGATGTAGTCGGATACAATTATATGGAAGAGAAGTATGAGGCTGACCATGAAATGTACCCGGATCGTGTCATCCTGGGTTCCGAGAACTACCCGAAGGAGATCGGCTTCCGCTGGCCGCTGGTGACGCGCCTGCCCTATGTGATCGGGGATTTCACATGGACGGCGGTGGATTATATCGGAGAGGCGGGAATCGGCAAGGCCGCGGCAGTGGAACCGGATGACCCGAGAGTGCAGATGGGCCCCTACGGCCTGATGTCCCACGGTTCGGGCTTCCCCTGGAGGCTTGCAAATGACGCGGACATTGATATCAATGGAAATATTCTTCCCCAGGGAGAATACCGGAGCGTGGTGTGGGGGAATCCGGAAACCTTTCTCTATTCCTACGATCCGGCAGATTTCTATAAGGTGGAACTGATCAGCAAATGGGGATTTACGGATGTGAGGAGCTCCTGGAACTGGCCGGGGCAGGAAGGGCAGCCTGCAAAGGTGATGGTATTTTCCTGTGCCGATGAGGTAGAGCTGTATTTGAATGGCAAAAGTGTTGGAAAAAAGGCCGTCGCGAAGGAAGGAGAGCTTCCCCAGAGCGCCCTCTTTGAAACCGTGTATACACCGGGCGAACTTCTGGCAGTCAGCTTCAAAAATGGAGAAGAGGTGTCCCGCAGGACGCTTTGGACCACAGGAGACCCGGCAGCGCTTAGGCTTACTTCGGAGGAAGAAGGAAAATATGTCTATGTACAGGCAGAGATTATAGACAGGGACGGACTGTTGGTTCCGGATGCCAAGCTTCCGATGACGGCAACGGTATCGGGCGCCGCCAGCCTGGCCGGATTTGGCTCGGCAAATCCGATCACGGATGAGAATTACACTTCCGGGCACTTTACGTCCTACCGCGGCAGGGCGCTGGCAGTGCTGAGAGCCAGCGAGGAAAATGGACAGGCAGAGCTGACCATCTCCGCAGAAGGATTGGAAGATGTGAAGATCACCATATAAAAAAGATAAGGGTATCTGTTCAGTACCTTCGCAGATCCGCCGCAATCCCGTGAAAAATGCCTGCGGCAATGGGGATTGCTTTTGCAGTCTATACGTAAATGGCAGCTATCAGGGAGAAGATGCAATCGGCAAACTGATGCATGACTTCGGATGTAAAGAATCTAAAGATATTTATTATCCTGAATTGGCGAAAGGTGTGAAGCATTTTAAAGAAGAAGGTAGAGTCGGCTATAAAGATATCTGAAAATGATAAGGAAGTCTTACTGAAAAGATTGTAAAGGCATCTTTGTAAGATAAAAAAGGATTTTAGAAAAATAGGTGTCGGAATCCGCAGGATAGGTATAAAATCTATTCTGCGGATTTTTTTGGATATGTCTGCCGGAAAAAGTTTTTCATTTTCCCTCTTGTATTTATAGTTGTCTTTTGGTACAATTGGAAAAGAACAAATGTTCTAAAGAAAAAATCAATATTCAGGCTTTCCATACAGGCTTCTCTGTGCTATTCTTTGCTATGGAATATTGGACAGGATTTGACAGTACCGCCTGGTCAGGAAAATCAGTTTTAGTGACTTTATTCGTGTAATTGCTGTATTAGCCGGAAAAAGAATACCCTGAGACATGAATTTTAATGAAAATCAGGGAGACTTTAATAAGACGCTTGTGGCACAGCTCTACGGGGAATTTAAGGAGATGTTCCCGGAAAACGCGGTGGAGTATTTTGTGTCCTGATTTGGGGACAGGGTGAAAACCGCATTATTTCGTGTTATTTGGTGCTGATTGTACCGTATTTTGTGGACGAGATGGGGGATTAAGGACGAAATAACATTAGGCGGACGGGTGGAGTTTGTGACCTGGATTCGTGTAATGGATTATATAACACTATATGGATGAGGGCTATTGTTTTATACGGCAAAAATATTATGTTATATAACTTGGAGAGGCGGGTATCTATGCAGGAGCATGAGATTATATTATATCAGTTAGAGGATACAAATGTTTATGTGAATGTTATTTTTAAAGAAGAGACATTTTGGATGACGCAAAGAGCAATGGCAGAATTATTTGATTGCACAGCGGATAATATTTCATTGCATTTGAAAAATATTTATAAAGAAGAAGAATTGGATGCAGAGGCAACTGCCGAGTTTTTCTCGGTAGTTCAAAATGAGGGCAGAAGAAATGTTAGCCGAAAAGTAAAATGCTTTAATTTGGATGCGATTATTGCTGTAGGGTATCGTGTAAATTCAAAAAAGGCTACCAGGTTTCGGCAGTGGGCAACGAAGACATTAAAAGAGTATATTATTAAGGGGTTTGTGTTAAATGATGATATGTTGAAAAATGGAAAACCCTTTGGAAAAGATTATTTTGATGAATTATTAGAACGCATCCGGGAAATCAGGGCAAGTGAGCGCAGAGCCTATCAGAAAATCACGGATATATTTGAGCAATGTAGCTATGAT
>CATLCV010000292.1 GCA_949893755.1 uncultured Lachnospiraceae bacterium
GAACATGTATGCCATCACGGGCGAATCCGGCTCTGGAAAGAGTACCTTTCTCTCCCTTCTGGCCGGCCTGGACCGTCCGGAATCCGGCACGATCCTGATCGAAGGGGAAAACCTTCTGGAAATGGACCGGGATGCTTACCGGAGGAAGCAGGTTTCCGTGGTCTATCAGGCATTTCACCTGTTCTCCCTTCTGAATGCCCTGGAAAATGTCATGTACCCCCTGGAGCTGCAGGGGCTCTCCCGCCGGGAAGCCCGGCAGCGGGCGGAGGAATGCCTGGAGGAGGTGGGGCTGGAAAAAAAGATCCTGAACCAGTACCCCAGGATGATGAGCGGCGGGGAGCAGCAGCGGGTGGCCATCGCAAGGGCCATGGCGGCCCAGGGGCGGATCCTGCTTGCGGACGAGCCGACAGGCAACCTGGATACGGAAAATGAGGAGCATATCGTGGAACTGCTGAAAAGGCTGGCACACGAACGGGATTATCTGGTGATCGTAGTGACCCACAACCCGGAGGTTGCCCGGCAGGCGGATGTGCGCATGACCATGAAGGACGGAAGGATGACTTAGGATGAAGGTTTACTATAGCATGAAGCAGATGCTGCGGAGCCCCTTAAAAAGCATCCTCTTCCTTCTTCTGGCCGGAGTTTCGGCCTTTCTGCTGGCGCTGGGAGGCAGTCTCTGGGAGATCAACCGGGCCATGCTGGAGGAGTTTGAGGATATTTTTATGACGGTGGGGACGGTGGAGCAGAAGATCGATCACGTAGAGGTCAGAACGTATCGGGATGCGCAGGGAGGCCACGAGTATACGTTGGCAAAAGTACGCGGGGAACGGATCCCCGATACGGTCCTCGATTTCAAAGGCGCCGGTTATATCCTGGACGCCAGGCAGAGGCCCAATTTTGGAGCGCTGGTAGACCAGAAGGCGGGGAGCATGGCATACGAGTTTACGGTCGTAGAGGCCACCCCCATAGAGTCGGGCAGGGCGGATGAGTCCTTTCCCATGCGGGCGGAAAAGGTTCTCTCAGGCGATGAGTTTGAACTGAAAGCGGGAGATATTTTTTATATCTGTGACCACGATCTGGAGGAAGCCAGGAGCTTGGAAGCGGGAACGACATATATCATGATGCTGCACTATATCGGCTGGGTCCATGGATCAAAGGTGGAACACATTGCTCAGGAGGAGTATGTACCGGAATTTTCCCCAATGAACAGTGTGGCCTCGTCACAGTATACCCTGGAGGGCGAACGGGTCTATGATGCCGTAGCCGAAGCCGAAGAGGAGCATGATATTGATATTGTAACAGAGGATTTTTACGAGACGGAGCGGGGAAAACGCTGGCTGGAAATGACAAAAAAACGGGATTATCTGTTTTATACGGTTCCCGTGATGCCTGTGGACAGGACGGAGCTTTTGATGCCCTTCTATTGGAAAGACGCGCAGATCTCGAAAGGAAGAGATATTACGGAGGAGGAGTACGCAGAAGGGAAGCCTGTCTGCCTGATCACAGAGAAGACAGCCTTGCTTTTACAGAAAGAAGTCGGAGACAAGCTTACGCTTCCGCTCTATTGCGCGGATTATTCTCCGATGCACAAAGAGGCAATGTGGGTGAGTTCCATTTTAAACGCCGAAGGGAAGGCCTATCCGGTCTTTGATGAGCAGGCCTATGAGATCGTCGGAATCTTTAGGACGGCATCAGCCTCAACCAATGGGTATGAGCTGAGCGATCATCAGGTGATCATTCCCTGGAATGCCGTCCCGGAAAATTCCTGGGCGGATAACATTGCGGGGATCGGATATATGACCGGCGGCAACACCTCCTTCCAGATCCCCAACGGAACCATCGAGGATTTCATGGCCGCATGGGAGAAGCAGGGCGTGGAAGGACTGGAGATCCGGTTCTATGATAACGGGTATTCCCATTTGAAAAACGGCATCGAGAGCCGAAAGCTGATGGCCGTGATCTTCCTGGCCAGCGGAGGCGTGCTGGCAGTGATGATCCTCTGCTTTTTCGCCAGCCTGTTCATCACGGGCCAGCGCCAGCGGATCGCGGTGGAACGGCTGCTGGGACAGACGAAACGGCAGTGCGCTGTCTCCCTTTTGAGCGGATTTTTGCTGCTCGCGGTATTGGGCGCGGGAGCCGGGAGCGCGGCGGGCTGGATGGCCACGGGCCGGGCGGTGAAGGCCACAGAGAGGACCACGGAATTTGACACCTCGTTCAGCAATGCAGTGATCGCCCAGGCGGAACCACAGGAAACGGATTTTCTGGCGGCAGGGCAGGAATCCGGCGCCAAGGTGGCTGCGGCGGCGGGAGCCGGGATCTTTCTGGCGGCGGTGCTGATCGGCTCCGGGTTTCTGCGGCAGGCGCTGGGCAAGGAGCCGCTGCAGCTCCTGGGGGAGCTGGAGGAGTAGAAAGAACCTGTCGGACAGGATCTGCGGATCCGGAGAAAAATAAGACTACGAGGGAGACAGAAATGAAAGAACATCGGAGCAGAAAATATCACCTGCGGTCTGGGGGCGAAGGGGGACGGACCGTCCGCTATAGCATAAAGCAGCTTCTGCGCAGCCCCCTGAAAAGCATCCTGTTCCTTGTGCTGGCCGGGGTTTCGGCCTTTCTGCTGGCGCTGGGAGGCAGTCTCTGGGAGATCAACCGGGCCATACTGGAGGAGTTTGAAGATCTGTTTGTTACGGTGGGAACGGTGGAGCAGGAGATCGACCGCGTAGAACTCACGAAGCGCTGGGATGTGGAACAACAGGATCCTCAATATTTGCTGTTGGGAATGTACGGGAAACGGATCCCCAATGCGGTCATGGATTTCGAAGGGGCCGGTTATCTTCTGGAGGCGAAGCAGAGGCCCACATTCGGGGCGCTGGTGGATCAGAAGGTGAGAGGCAGTTCCTATGATGACCTGGTCGTAGAGGCAACCCCTCTGGAGTCGGGTACGGCAGATGAATCATTTCCCATGCGAGCGGAAAAGGTTCTGGCCGGTGAGGAACATGGATTGAAGAAAGGGGATATTTTTTATATCTGCGACCATTTTCAGGAGACTCCCAGAAGCTTTGAAGCAGGAAAGACGTATATCATGCTGCTGAGTTCGATCAGCTTTGTGCATGGATCAAAGGTAACACACACGGATCCGAAGGATTATGTCCGGGAATATCTGCCGTTTGGCAGTGTGGCCTCTTACCAGTTTACCATGGACGGAGAACGGGTCTATGATGCCGTGGCCGAAGCGGAGGATGAGATGGCCTTTGATGTGGTCACGGAAGGCTTTTACGGGACAGAGCGGGGAAAACGCTGGCTGGAGCTTGTAAAAACACGGGATTATACGTTCTATACCATTCCGGTGACGCCGGTGGACAGGACGCTGCTCCTGATGCCCTTCTACTGGAAGGATGCGAAGATCTCGGAAGGGAGGGACATCACGGAGGAGGAGTATGCCAGAGGCAGGCCGGTCTGCCTGATCTCCTCGGAGCTGTCCCTGCTTCTTGGAAAAAAGACCGGGGACAGGCTCACGCTTTCGCTTTACTATGCGCTATACTCTGGGATCTCGAAAGATGGGATCCAGGCGGCTTCTCTTTTGAATGCCGAGGGAAAGATCTATCCGGTCTTTGATGAGCAGGAGTACGAGATCGTGGGAGTCTATACAGCCGCGCCTGCCTCAAAAAACGGATATGAGATGAGCCGCCATCAGGTGGTCGTTCCCTGGAATGCCATCCCTGAAAACTCCTGGGCAGACAACATCGCGAGCTGGGGGTCCATGCGGTGCTTCAACACCTCCTTCCAGATCCCCAACGGAACCATTGAGGATTTCATGGCTGCATGGGAAAAGCAGGGCGTGGAAGGGCTGGAGATCCGGTTCTATGATAACGGGTATTCCCATGTGCAGACCGGGCTGGAAAGCCGGAGGCTGATGTCCGTGATCTTCCTGGCCAGCGGAGGCGTGCTGGCGGTGATGATCCTCTGTTTTTTTGCCAGCCTGTTCATCACAGGCCAGCGTCAGCGGATCGCGGTGGAACGGCTGCTGGGACAGACAAAACGGCAGTGCGCCGTCTCCATACTGAGCGGATTTTTACTGCTCGCGGCCCTGGGCGCTGCAGCCGGGAGCGCGGCGGGCTGGATGGCCACGGACCGGGCGGTGAAGGCGACAGAGAGGACCACGGAATTTGACACCTCATTCAGCAATGCGGTGATCGCCCAGGCGGATGCGGAAGAGGTGGATCTCGCCGCGGCAGGGCAAAAGTACGGCCCGGAGACGGCGGCTGCGGCGGGAATCGGGATGGTTCTGGCGGCAGTGCTGATCGGCTTAGGATTCCTGCGGCAGGAGCTGAGAAAGGAGCCGCTGCGGATCCTGGGGGAACTGGAGGAGTAGATATGGTTCAGAAAGCAGTGAGTTCAAGACAAGGGAGGAAAAAGATGAAAAAGGTATGGTTGTTATGCACCCTTTGTATCGGGATCGGTTTGCTGGCGGGCTGTCAGAGGACGCCGGAGAAAAGCTCGGTGGTCAGCAAGGCGGACGGCCTTGATGAAAACGTGATCGCGGATCCGTTGGAGAAAGGGCAGACAAGAGCGGTAGAGATGCCGGAGCACTGGAATGCGGAAGATACCAGCAGCGACGGAAAAATGACAATGTCCGCTGATCTGGAACTGGGGCATCTGGAAGTGGGCAATCTTCCGGTGCTGGAGATGAAGAATCACACCATGACGCAGGAGGAGTTGGAAAAACTGGTCCATTATTTTGCAGGGGATCAGGAATTGTTCCTGCCCCGGGCAGATACGAAAGCGGACTTTCAAAGAGTGTTAGAGCGGATGGAGAACGGGGAAGGCGCATACAGTAAACAGGGCGATCTCTATAACGCGGAAGTAAAAGGGCGTGTGGGAAAGGCTCTGGAGCTGGCTCCGGAATCGCCGGAGGAAGAACAGAAGGCAGAGATCCTGTTTCAGAAAAAGAAGGAAGACACCGCCCGGAATGCGGCCAGAGGGCGGGATAATCTCACGGAAGCGGAAAATAAAGAGGTCTATTTCGCGGCGGAGACCGGAAAGGAGAGATCGTCCCGGATCGAAGCGGAAACCTGTGATCCGGATCTGGGCAATGACAGTTCCTTTTCATGGAAAACAGGGGAGATCGTATCCGATGAATCGGATATTCAATATTTTCTGCGCTTGAATGAATACGTTGCAGAAGATGGAGACGCAGAATATGCAGAAAGCTTTCGGACGCTGGCGGAGAAATTTCAGGCTGTGCTGAAAAAAGAAACGATTTCCGCGGAGGAAGGGGAACGGCAGGCCGGGCAGGTCATGAAAGAATTGGGTCTGCCGGAGATGGGAGTATCCTCTTATGAAAAGATATTGTGGTTTCCAGGCGGCGCGATCCCGGAAACGGGCTCCGCGGGGAATTCCGAGGATTTTCTGTGGCAGGCGGACCTGGACAGGGCAGATGTCGGATACCGGTATACATTTACACGGAAACCGGGCGGACTTTTTATGATCAATGGAGGGATGGCAATTCGCACAGCAGGGGAGGTATATGCCCCGCCGTTTCCGGTAGAGACCGTGCGGGTTACGGTGACGGAACAGGGGATTCAGGAGTTTGCTTGGGAGGGAATGAGCGAGGAATCCGCGGCTGCTGCAGAAAATACGGAGCT
>CATLCV010000293.1 GCA_949893755.1 uncultured Lachnospiraceae bacterium
CTCCACCGGTCCGAATTTACTTTCCACGTGAGCTTTCAGCGCCTCCGGCTCCCCGGAGATCCGGACAAAGAACCGTTTGCTCGTATCTTCAAAGGGAAGCAGCTCCAGCTTGTCGCTCTTCCACATAGTCATGATATTTCTGTGAAGATGCTTTGCCTCGTCCACCACGTCGGCCACCACCGCGCTGGCGGTGGGAAGCTTGCCGGCTCCGCTGCCGTAGAACATGGCGTCTCCGAGGACATTTCCATGGACAAAAATCGCGTTGAACACGTCATTGACACTGTACAGCGGATGCTCTTTTCTCAGCAGATACGGCGCAACCATGGCCTGCAGGAGATCTCCCTGCCGCTTGCTGGTGGCCAGAAGCTTGATGGTCATCCCCATGGCCTTTGCGTACATCATGTCCTCTTTGGTGATATGGGTGATGCCTTCGGTGTAAATGTCTTCGAAGTCTACCTGCTGCCCGGAGATCAGGGAGGACAGAATGGCGATCTTGCGGCAGGCGTCATAGCCTTCCACATCCGCCTCCGGATTGCGCTCCGCATAGCCCTTCTCCTGTGCTTCCCTGAGCACGTCGTCATAATCCGAGCCCTCATAGAACATTTTCGTCATCATATAGTTGGTGGTCCCGTTCAGGATACCGGTGATCTCTTCGATCTCGTCCGCCGTCATGGAGGAATTTAAGGGCCGGATGATCGGGATTCCGCCTCCTACGCTTGCCTCGAACAGGAAATTGATGTCCCGCTCCCGGGCAATGGACAAAAGCTCCGCCCCGTGCTTGGCAACCAGCGCCTTGTTCGAGGTAGCCACGCTTTTTCCGGCCAGGAGGCATTTTTTCACAAAGGTATAGGCCGGCTCGATCCCGCCCATAACCTCCACTACGATCTGAATCTCCGGATCATTTACAATGACATCAAAATCATGGACGATCTTTTCCTGGATCAGATCCCCCGGGAAATCCCGCAGATCCAGCACATATTTGATACGGAGCTCGTCGCCGATCCTCTGGTTGATACGCGCCCCGTTGGTGTTGATCACCTCCACCACGCCGGAGCCTACCGTACCATACCCCATTACTGCTATATTTACCATCTTTTTCTCTCTTTCCTTTCTATTATTTACCGGAAGCACTCAGATAGGCATTGATAAACGGATCAATATTGCCGTCCATCACGCTGCCCACATTGCTGATCTCCGCATTGGTCCGATGATCCTTGACCATCGTGTAGGGCTGCATCACGTAAGAGCGGATCTGATTTCCGAAATTGATGTCCTTGATGTCTCCGCGGATATCGGACATCTTCTCCGCCTGCTCCTGCTGTTTCAGCACATACAGCTTGGATTTCAGCATCTGCATGGCCTTGTCCTTGTTCTGGTGCTGGGAACGTTCATTCTGGCACTGTACCACAATCCCGGTCGGAAGATGGGTAATCCGGATCGCCGAGGAGGTCTTGTTGATGTGCTGGCCTCCCGCACCGCTGGAGCGGTATGTATCGATCCGAAGGTCATCGTCATTGATGTCGATCTCAATGTCATCCTCAATATCCGGGATCACGTCGCAGGAAGAAAATGACGTCTGCCGCTTGCCCGCCGCATTGAACGGGGAAATCCGCACCAGACGGTGTACTCCCTTCTCCGAGCGCAGGAAGCCGTAGGCATTCTCGCCGGACACCTCAAAGGTCACGCCCTTGATCCCGGCCACATCCCCTTCCAGATAGTCCAGAACTTCCAGCGAAAAGCCTTTTTTCTCCGCCCACCGGCTGTACATCCGGTAGAGCATTCCTGTCCAGTCGCAGGACTCGGTTCCCCCGGCCCCCGCGTGCAGCGTCACGATGGCGTTGCTCTTATCGTACTCCCCGGTCAGAAGAGTCTGAATCCGCAGCTCTTCAAATTCCGCCTTGAAACGCTCCAGTTCCTCCTGAATCTCCGCGATCGTGTCCTCATCCGGCTCTTCCTCACTCATCTCGATCAGAAGCCCCAGATCCTCATGGTCCGCAAACATTCCCTCGATCTGTTTGACCGAATCCTGAAGGCTTTTCAGTTCCTTCATCGTGTGCTGGGATTCCTCCGGCTTATCCCAGAATCCCGGTTCTTCAATATTTCTTTCCAGTTCTTCGATTCTTTCCTTCTTTGACGCTAAGTCAAAGTGAATCCCTCAAATCTTTCAGCGGTTCTTCATATGCAAGCAGAGTTGCTTTTAATTCATCTAATAAAACCACCTTAATCACCTCTTTCATTTTAATTTTATTTTTTTAGACTGTTCACACGGCAGTATGAAAAATCAGCCTTTAGCAAGTAAACTTGCACAGTCTGTTTTTTCATACTGCTGCCGTTCTGGATATGATCATTTCCTTCCGCAGCACTGCTTATACTTCTTGCCGCTTCCGCAGGGACACGGGTCGTTGGGATAAACCTTCTTCGTGTCACGCCGCTTCGGGGCGCGCACCGCGCTGTCGTCCTTGTTGGTGCCGGTCACCTTGGCAACCTGCTCCCGCTCCACCTTCTGCTCTACCCGTACATGGAACAGGGTACGGATGGTGATCTCGGCAATGGCATTGGTCATCTCGCCGAACATGTCGTATCCCATCATCTTGTACTCTACCAGAGGATCCCGGTTTCCGTATGCCTGCAGGCCGATTCCCTGACGGAGCTGGTCCATGTCGTCGATGTGGTCCATCCATCTTCCGTCAATGGCCTTGAGCAGCACAACACGCTCCAATTCCCGGATATGCTCCGGCTCCGGGAACTCCGCTTCCTTCGCCTCGTATGCCTTGACAGCCCGTTCCTTGAGCAGATGCTTCAGCTCCTTCTGCTGCATGTCCTCGACTTCCTTTGCAGGCGGAAGCACAAGCTGCGGGATCACCCCATGGAGCGCCACATCCAGTCCGGCCAGATCCCACTCTTCTGAATCCACTTCCGCGGATACATACCGGTCTACGGTATTCTCCACATACTCGGTGATCATATTGTAAACCGTATCCCGCATGCTCTCTCCGTCCAGCACCCGGCGGCGTTCCCCGTAGATGATCTCCCTCTGTTCATTCATAACCTGGTCATATTCCAGCAGGTTCTTACGGATTCCGAAGTTGTTGCTCTCTATCTTCTTCTGCGCCTTCTCAATAGCACTGGAAAGCATCTTATGTTCGATCTGTTCGTCCTCTTCCACGCCCAGCGTATTGAACACGCTCATCAGCTTCTCGGAACCGAACAGACGCAGCAGGTCATCCTCCAGGGAAATGTAAAAGCGGGATTCTCCCGGGTCGCCCTGACGTCCGGAACGTCCCCGGAGCTGGTTGTCGATCCGCCGGGACTCATGCCGCTCCGTACCGATGATCTTCAATCCGCCGGCTGCCTTGGCCTCCTCGTCCAGCTTGATATCCGTACCGCGGCCGGCCATGTTGGTGGCGATGGTCACAGCCCCGTGCAGCCCGGCATCCGCCACGATCTCCGCTTCCATCTCATGGAACTTGGCGTTCAGGACATTGTGCTGGATGCCCTGCTTTTTCAGCATCTTGCTCAAAAGCTCCGATACCTCGATAGTAATGGTACCCACCAGAACCGGCTGTCCTGTGGCATGAGCTTCCTTGACCGCTTCCACGACCGCCCGGTACTTTCCTTCCTT
This sequence comes from uncultured Lachnospiraceae bacterium, assembly GCA_949893755.1. GTDB lineage: Bacteria > Bacillota > Clostridia > Lachnospirales > Lachnospiraceae > Schaedlerella. Next base: position 3,623 of record CATLCV010000293.1, read on the forward strand.
CGTCTTATAGACCGCGTCGTCCAGATCCTTTCTCTGGACCGGAAGGTTGGTCGGGATCTCCACCACGTCCATCCCGTAAATATCCCGGAATTCCTTTTCCTCTGTCAGCGCGGTACCGGTCATACCGCTCTTCTTCTCGAATTTATTGAACAGGTTCTGGAAGGTAATGGTGGCCAGGGTCTTGCTCTCCCGCCTGACCTTCACATGCTCCTTCGCCTCAATGGCCTGATGGAGTCCGTCCGAATAGCGCCGTCCCGGCATGATACGTCCGGTAAATTCGTCAACGATGACCACCTCTCCTTCCGGGGTCACCACATAATCCTGGTCGCGGAACATCAGATTGTGCGCCCGCAACGCAAGGATGATGTTGTGCTGAACCTCTAAGTTCTCCGGATCGGCCAGGTTTTCCAGATGGAAGAACTTCTCCACCTTCTTCACACCGTCCTCGGTCAGGTTGACAGACTTTTCCTTTTCATTGACAATGTAATCTCCGGTCTCTTCGATCTCCTCTCCCATGATGGCATTCATCTTGGAAAATTCGCCGCTGGCCTCGCCCCGCTCCAGCTGCCTTGCCAGGATATCGCAGGCTTCATAGAGCTTTGTAGACTTCCCGCTCTGTCCGGAAATGATCAGCGGCGTCCTTGCCTCGTCGATCAGGACCGAGTCCACCTCGTCGATGATCGCGTAATGGAGCCCCCGCTGCACCAGCTGCTCCTTGTAGATGACCATATTGTCGCGGAGATAATCAAATCCCAGTTCATTGTTGGTCACATAGGTGATATCACAGTTATACTGCTTACGGCGTTCGTCATTGTCCATGCTGTTGAGCACGACGCCCACCGTCAGTCCCAGGAATTCATGTACCTTGCCCATCCACTCCGCGTCACGCTTTGCCAGATAGTCATTGACCGTGACAATGTGGACGCCTTCTCCCGGCAGCGCGTTCAGATATGCCGGCAGCGTAGATACCAGCGTCTTACCTTCTCCGGTCCTCATCTCCGCGATCCTGCCCTGATGCAGGATCACACCGCCGATCAGCTGAACCCGGTAATGCCGCATCCTCAAGCTTCTGACCGCCGCTTCCCTGACAGCCGCAAATGCCTCCGGCAGAAGGTCATCCAGGGTCTCGCCTTCCTCCAGCCGCGCCCGGAACTCCCGGGTCTTGCCCTTGAGCTCCTCATCGCTGAGCGCCTGCATCTCAGGCTCCAATGCCTCGATCCGGTCTACGATCGGGTAAATACGCTTCAGTTCGTTTTCGCTGTGCGTACCAAATATTTTCTCTATCAAGCCCATAATCTGCAATTAACTCCTTCTTATGTTTATTCAGATTGTATTTTAACACTAACTTCCCTCAAATTCAACTGATTCATAGTTTATTAACAAACTCCAGGGGAAATTTGAAAAAAACCGCTGGACTTATCTTATATCAAATCCTGTGGATTTTCAAGTTGTTTTCATTCTGCAAAGCTCCCGGTAGGGGATATTTCCTCCGAACAGATCCAGCGCGCTCCCGATGGTAAAGTCCAGCCTCCCGCCGCTGATCCCGCGGAAATGCTCCAGCTCCTCCATACTTCCGATGCCCCCTGCATAGGTCATCTCCGCCCCGTTCCACTCTGCCAGCAGCCGTACCAGCTCTTCCTCCACTCCCGAGGACTTGCCTTCCACATCGACCCCGTGGATCAAAAATTCATCACACTCTCCCGCCAGTGCTTCCAATGTTCCCCGCTCCAGCTTTACCTCCGTAAAGGTCTGCCAGCGGTCCGTCACAATATAATAAGCGCCATCCTTTTTCCGGCAGCTCAAATCCAGGACAACATGATCTTTACCGACCAGACGGCATAAGCGCCCAAG
>CATLCV010000294.1 GCA_949893755.1 uncultured Lachnospiraceae bacterium
CTCCTTGCTGTGTAATTGTTTTGTGCAATTCAATTATACCATATGCAGGCGGTTTGTGCCTTTTTTATGGGTTAAAATATCGATTTTTCAGGGTTCAACACACCAAAACGGTGTGGGAAGTTTGAGTGAATTAGTTGTACTTGTTATTGCGGTTATCTTGTTGAAACGCTCAGAGAAAAATGGGATTGTATACCATTAAAAAACGAATCAAGAATAATAATTGTCTCTTTTCTTGAAAAATTCATCAGTGTTTTGAAATTCGATAATCCCGGGGAGTGATATGATAGGCGTCCTTAAAGGTGCGGTTGAAAGTACGGAGACTGTTGAACCCCGCATTTTCAGAAATCTCAATAATAGACTGTTGTGTGTGTTTCAGAAGACTGCAGGCATATTCGAGCCGTATATTGTTTAAATACTGATTAAAATTTGTGTGAAAGGTTTTCGAAAAAACCCTAGATAAAGATGACGCGGAATAACCTAATTCTTGGCTCATTTGTTCAAGACTTAGGTTATTTTTAAAATTGCGGGCAATATAAGAAACGGATTTATATATGATATCATCATATTGAAAAAAATTTTTATCTGTTAATTGAAAGTGTGGTAATGCACGTGCCAAAATAATCTGCAGATATGCCTGATAAATTTCATTCGTTTCATTATTAGGATAAGACTGCATCAGTCTCTCGAGCAGGTAAATAATATCCGGGTGAAGTTCAGTGGCAGGAATGACCGGGTTTTCCGGACAGGATTGCTGTAATGCGGGAAGATAACTGTTTGTTGAAAATGATGAGAATAAAAAATATGCCGCTTTACAGGAGGTGGGATGGAATACCTGATAATGGTGTATTAGTTCTGGAAATACAATGGCAAAGTCCTGTTTTTTCATATGGTAGAATTCCATACCTATGCCCAGTTCAAGGGTTCCTTCCGTAACATAGACACATTCGACTGCCTGATGGAGATGTGGGGCAACATGTGTAGCCTGTCCCATAAATAGTTCAAAATTGTTTTCTGGCTGTTCATAAAAGGGGTGCATCTTCTATTTCTCCTTGCAAAATTTGGCTGGTTTTTTGGGGGATTTGACGAGTATTATACTAAAGTTGGCGTTATAATGCAATTAAATTCGAGTAAGGAGGTGGGAAAAATGCTGGAAAGATTTAAAGAATTTGTGAAAGATACGATTGAGTTTCACATGCAGCTTCATGAAGGCAGGTTAATATGATGGATGCCTCCGAACAGCAGATAGTTCGGAAAACAAATCAGTGAAAGGTTACCCTACAGATTGTAAGGTAACCTTTTTTGCAGATCTAGATACGTTGATTTTGCTTCCGGTACTGCAGAGGCGTGATGCCATATTGTTTCTTGAATACATTCTGGAAGTAGGATTGATTGGAGAAGCAGAGGTAACTGCTGATCTCTGCAAGGCTTTTATCCGTGTAAGTAAGGAGGCTTTTGGATTCTTCTAACTTACAGCGCATAATAAACGCGCCCATATTAACTCCCAGTTCTTCCTTAAAAAGCTTTGCGGTATAAGCAGGGCTTCTGTGGATCTGTTCCGCCACAGCCGCAATGGTAACAGGTTCATTCGTATGGGAACGGATATAATTCATACACTGATATACCGGTGAGGAGATACCCTCAGGGATGGACGTTTCTCCGCTTCGCCTGCAGAAATCAACCAGCATGGAATACTGTAGATTTGTGACAGCCTCAATAGACTGCAGCTTTTCACATTCCTGGATATAAAGATCAATGAGCTGATAGGTCCTTTCCACATCAACGCCGCCTGGTATCGCTCCCAAGAGTCCCGCTTTAACAGCAGTTATATGCAGGAGATTTTTAGCATGGCGAAGAGGCGTGCTTGCAAGTTTTCCCTCGGAAAGAGTCGTTGAGGAAGAAAAGAAGTCTTCCAGTTTCTGTACATTCCCATTTTTGATATATTCCCAAAGCTGGCGTTCATAATTATAAGTATTGTGAAGAACGCTGTTTTCCATATTTTCGGTCCTTATTTCCGTATATTTCTGTTCTAATTTCTGTGCGTCTGGTTCATGATGCTTATGCAGCTTTGAAAAATCAAATTCCTTTTGGTTCAGGCTCATATGAAGCAAAGAGAGGTGGCTGCCAAATTGATGCTGGCTTAAAATGGGGATGGCGCATAGAAATTCCGTTACGGCTTCCCGGTGTTCCAGAGGAATGGCGTTTTCTTTCATATATTCCCGTACCAGTTCATCAGAAACAGGGACGCTGAACGCAGGTCCCAGAATCACATGGTAGTCCGTGCCTTCTATATGAACCCATCCGTATTCTATGTCCGGCGAATAACTGCAGAAATCAGGATTTGACGCAGGTGAGACGATTTCCCAGAAAACCTGATAGGTTTTGGTAGGCTTCAGGGAAAGCCGTTCTCCTATTGCAGAGTAAATCGGACGGTCTTTTTCCATCAAACTGACAGGTATATTCGTAACTGTGAAATAATTCTTGCAGAAATTGATATAATCCATGTTCTGTTTCCTTTCCTCTGTATTAAAGGTGTCAAAAGGTATTAAGGAGTGTTCCGTGTCTTACGGCACTCCCTTGGGACGCTGTAATCATATCATAAATTTATAATATTTTACCGTATTTTGCAATAATAAAAAATTTGCCTGTGATATTCTCTTTTTAGAAAAAAGCAAAGGAGAAGAAGGATGAAACACAGGATTCGAATTCACAAAGCGGAGGCGAACAAAGGAGCTTTTGATTTCTCACATTTGTTGGATGCTCCGGCCGGGAAACACGGATTTGTTTCTGCGCGAAAAGGACATTTTTATTTTGAGGATGGAACAAGGGCGCGGTTTTTAGGATTTAATGTGGCGGCCCGCTCTAACACTCCGGACCATGAGACGGCGGAGAAATTGGCGGAGCGTTTTGCCAGCATGGGCGTCAATGTCATCCGGCTGCATGCCGCGGACGCAGTGATCGGAGAAGAACCATGCAGCTGGTCCAGCTGTAAGGAAGCGCCGTTGCTTGACTATACAAGCGGCAGTTCCCGGAAGTTTAACCCGGAAGGAAGAGAACGCTTCGATTATTTTTTTGCAAAGTTAAAGGAGAAAGGAATTTACCTGCACATAGACCTGTTGGTTGCCCGTGCTTTTCTGCCCGGCGACGGTCTGGATTATCCCGGCGGATTTCCGCTCTGCGGGAAATGTTATCCCACAATGAATGAACGCCTGATCGAACTGGAACAGGAATATGCAAGAGAATTCCTTTTACATGTCAATCCTTATACAGGGCTTTCTATCATTGACGACCCGGCCGTGATCACCATTCAGCTTTCGAACGAGGAATCTGCCATTAAGGGAACAGAGGATACCAATGAGCTGCCGGAGATAGAACCCTACAGGATAGAACGTCAGGAGCGGTTTAATGAATATCTGATGATGAAATATCATACCAGAAAACGGTTAGAGGAAGCATGGACTTTTGAAGGTGCCTGCGCTTTAGGATCTGATGAAGATCCGGTACAGGGAACTGTGAAAGTGGTGCAGGGAGCATTCGTTCAGCCGTCCAATGATCCGATGGAGAAATGGGATAGTGAGGTCAGCCCGGCCCGTTATGCGGATTATATGGAGTTTGGCATTTTGATGAACCGGAAATATTATCAGAGGATGAAAGATTATGTAATCTCTCTGGGGGCAAAGGCGCCGATCGTATGCAGCAACCTTCTTGGCGGCGCGGCGGACGTATATGGACACAGCGATGGCGATCTGATGGAGAATAACAGTTATTTCAACCATCCGGTTCCACCGTTCCACACAGGAAACGATTATCTGGCGGCAGGCCCTGTCGAATATGTTTCCAGTAATCCGCTGACTATGCAAAGAGGAGTGGGAGCTCTTGCTACGACGATTCTGACATTGGGGGCAACGGCAGTGATACAGGGAAAGCCGTTTATGCTCAGTGAATGGAATGAATATGGATTGCATCCATTCCACTCTACGGCTTTTGTACATACAGTGGCGTATGCATGTCTGAATGACTGGGATGGCCTGATCTTATACAACCATCATACATCCGAAAACTGGGATGATCAGCCTGCGGATGAAATCCTAAGCGTATTTGACGCCTATAATGATCCTGCTGTAATCTGCCAGTGGGGATTCATGGCCAGTGTGTTCTTAAAGGGACTGGTTGCGCCTTCCGCTCACCGTGCGGATATTGTATATACACAGAATGATCTGCGGACGCTTCCGAAATGGCACTCCATGCCGAATACCTTTTTGCCTTATGTGACGTCTATGCGCAATGTTTTTCTGGATGGCGGAGAGCAGTATCAGGGCGACGCAGATGTGGCAGTGAACGCAGGCTTTTTGAACGGCGCGGATCTAAGCGCGGCAGAGCATGGCGTTTACTATGCATGGTCGCCGTACCGTGACGCATGGCGCAGGGCTTTGGATGGGAAACGTTTGGAAAAGGCGGCTGAAAATACCAGTGAAATCAAGAATGGTATCCGTCTGGGAGAACAGGCATTGGTATTTGAAGATATCCAGAATATTGCGGGAAGCGGGGATTACCGTGAGTTTGCGGCTGCGTTGGATGAGGCTTTGAAGAAATGGGGGATTCTTCCGGAGGGAACCGGTCTTGTAGAAGGACGGATGGTTTCCGATACAAAGGAGCTGGTATTTGATCCTGACAACGCGAGATTTTCGATTCATACACCCTATTGCAGATATTTCAGCGGCGCGCCGACAGACACCGTGAAATTATCTGATAAGATCAGCGCGGAAGTATCGAATGAAAGAATCTCGATTTCCCTCCTTCCGGCAGGGGAAACGTCTTTGGAAAATGCCAGAGAATATTTATTGACAGCTATGGGAGAAACCGGAATGGATGAAACAACTTCCAGACCGGGACCGGAGATGGCGGGAATGCCGCTTATGGTGCTTACCTTTGCAGGGAAGCTGTATGCGGAGACGATGGAAGGGATTCTGTCCGTTAAGGCAGAAAACGCAGCTTTAGAAATTATGGATCCGATAGGAAATGTGCTTACGGTTCTGAACGGCGAGAAAACCACAGATGGCGTGCGGTTTATATTAGATGGGACGGTTCCGGGTATCCAGTACCGTTTGATCTTAAAATGAGAGAATGTAGGAGGAAAAGAACATGGCGAAAGACAAACAGGAAATCCGCTATGACGCGGAAGGGGCAAGGCGCGTGATGCGCACAGGAGATTATATGGCTGACTTCAGCGGCCAGCTGGCACTGGGGTTAATGGGAAACATTGTAGGCCAGATGACCTATTTTTATACGGACAAGGTGGGGCTTGCCGTTGGCGGCGTAGGAATCGTGATGGCCATCGCAAAGTTTATTGACGCATTTACGGACGTGATTTTCGGAAATATCATCGATCATTCCAAAGGCGGCAATAAGAAGTATTATCAAGGGATGTTTCGTATGG
>CATLCV010000295.1 GCA_949893755.1 uncultured Lachnospiraceae bacterium
CAACCGAGGTATTCCAGGGAGTATCCTCCCAGGTGTGGACGGCTCTCCCCCGCCCGGACAGGTTCGGATATTCTCTGCCTAATTCTTCTTCCCACCGTACTTTTTTTGCTATGATATATTCCTCCTGTTTCCTGCGTTCTGCGCTTCGCACCGGCAGCTGCCCTTTCAGCTTTTCATACTGCACAGGCGCAGTGCTCTCCATCATACGGGCATATTTTTCACTTAAAAGGTTCCATCCCCGATCCTCTGCCTCTGTCAGATCTCTCCGATAGCTCTCCAGTGTCTCCGGATCCCATGTGAAAAACTGGCTTTTGCGCATGATCACAAAAGTCTCATGGTCGTCCTGACAGGAAGCTCTCCCTCCTTCATTCTTCACACTCTGGAACTGATGCCATTCCAGCGCCACCACCTGATCGACCAGCGCTCTGAAATCAGCTTCCGGATCGATCTTCTTCATTTCTTTCATCATTTCCATCTTATGCGCCTCCAAAAAGTGCTCCTTGCTCTGTGATAATCCTCTGCGGTTTAACTCCCGGACAAACAGACAGCAGATATCTTCTATCTGGCTTTCCGCCTTTTCAGGCTTTCCTTCGGCATGAGCCGCCATGAGCCTTTGCAGCATGGGCCTTAGTTCTTTCATATCCTCAAACTTTTCCATTCCACGCATCTTCCATTTATAAATCGGGAGATATGTATGGTTCAGAAGATAGGCCGCCTCTGCCGCCGCATTGATAAATTCCGTCAGGCACAGCCACATTGCGCCGATGTCCCGGCGCTTCCTCATCCGGCCATAATTATACTGTCCGGCCTGAGCCATCCTTCCCAGTGCAACCGCCAGCTTAAAACGCCGTACTTTTTCCGGATATTTCCCGAAGCCTTCTCTGCGCTTCGTAAATTCTCCCATAGGATCTTCGAAAACCTCTCCGTTCGTCACGGCAAGAAGCGCCGTGCTGTCCATGCGGGACCATGCATCCAACTCATGGACGCGATCCGGCGGCACGGCGTATCCTGTAAATCTGCGGTAAAAATCGTCTGTACACAGGACTCCCACCCGGCCTGCACCCTGCTCCGTCTCGTTGCGCACCGGGAAACCCATAAACTCTCCCGGAAGTTTTTGATAATCCTCCCGGAGCCGTTCTCCGATCACTTCGTAATCTTCCCTGGTCAGCCACAGGCAGAACCCCGGCCCATAATCATGATCCGCCGAGAACGCATCATCATATCCCAGGCACTCCGATCCCTCTCCCGCAAGACCTGCCGCGATACGCGGCACATATTCCGGATATTTTTCATGGAGCATCGGCCTTCCATATTGTTCATAGTATTTTCTCGACAGCTCCAGGCCGCTGAGCTTCCGGCTCCTGACGGCCTCCCTTCGCGCCAGTGTGTCCTTCACCAGATTCCGGTTCCTCAAGGTCACCTCATAATCCTGATTCTCCCCGTAATTCTCCCGAATCTCCTTCAGTGCTTTTTCATAGTATTCGATTGATGTCTCCAGCCGGTCCTTCCGGAAATATGCTTCTCCCAGCCCCGACAGTACAGAGGCATAATGCGCGTCCTTTCTTCCTTCTTTTCCCTCAAAGATGTGCCTGGCTTCCTCCATGTGCCGCACTCCCTCTTCTATTTCCTGCCGCGCAAAACAGAGATTCCCGATATTGGCATGTGTGATCGCCGTTTCCGTCCCGGATTCATCCAGCTCCAGGATCAATTCCATCGCACTCTCCAGATCCTGCTTTGCTTCCGAAAGCCTCCCTGTATCCAAATACAGCAGACTGCGGTTATTATAGAATGCTGCCATCCGGTAATCGGGTTTTGTAAACTCCTCCTTGTAGCATTCGTAAACCTGCTGATAATATTTCTCCGCAGACTCCATCTTTCCCATCATACGATAAGCTGTCGCAATATTCAACAAAATCGTCGCATAATCCACCGTTCTCTGAATCCCCAGGTCACGGGAAAGCAGCTCTGCCTTTCGTATGCACTCTTCGCATTCCTCAAAGCGGCTCGTGACACGATAATATCCCATGAGCTCATTCAAGATCGTAAGCATTGCCGACGCGTCCTCGGCCCTGCGCGCTTTTTCCAGGCCCGATTGCAGAAATGCTTCCAGCCGCCTGGGCTCTTTCTCATATAATTCGTCCAACTGATCTAAAAATTCCTGTAAATGAAACACCACATCACCCCTTTAGCATTTTGCACAAAAAAATATCCATATAACTTATTTATTAGGATATTTTTTGCAGAAATTAGTTTCAACATACCACGTTTATCCTATTTTTTCAATTATCTTTTCTCCTTATTTTTATAGGTGCTCTGCTGTACATAAGCATTTTCTTTTATCTGTCATCTGTAAAACAGATTTTAGAACCAGACATTGTCCGTTTTTTGATTCTGTCAATCAATGCCACCGTCATTATGCACAATTTTTCGCCCCATTTTCACAGCACTTTTCACATATTTTTCAAAACTGCTTGACATCGTGCATGAGCCGCCTTATAATAGCACCTAGAAATTAGCTTGTATAAGTTCATGATTGGATGAGCGTGTCTACCAACTGCCGTAACAGTTGACTACAAGTCTTTGGGATACCCGAAGATTTTTAGTTGATTGTTACGGCAGTTTTTATGTTTCCATAAATCTGGCTGCCGACATGGGAAACGAAACCTGACACGTCTGTCATATGCATATTCCTTTGCGCGCGGGATAGTGCAATTTCTGTTTTCATCAGACACATATCTGTCCGATATTTTCGCAGATACACGCCATACCATTCATGAATCTTATCTGATCGGTATACTGACATACCGACGCAATTTCACACAGTAAAATTTAAACATGATTTATTTCAGTAAACGTCCCCGCAGCAAGCTTCGCGGGAATAAATTTGGAGGAGAAACAATGAGTAGCTTATTGATTAAAAATGCTTCTGCCATTGTAACCTGTGATAAAAATGATGCCGTATTGAAGGATTCCCATATCCTGATCGAGGACGGCGTCATTACATACATGGGCTGTGAGCCCAGGTCAGCGGACGAGATCATCGACGCTGCCGGCTGCATCGTCTATCCCGGATTGATCAACACGCACCATCATCTTTACCAGACGTTCAGCCGCAATCTGCCCCAGGTGCAGAATATGGAGCTGTTTGACTGGCTGACCACGCTCTACGAGATCTGGAAAAACCTGGACGGCGACATCATTTACCAAAGCTCCATAACCGGGATGGGCGAATTGTTAAAGACCGGCTGTACCACCTGCTTTGACCATCATTATGTATTTCCCGGCGGCAATTCCGGAACGCTTCTGGAATCCCAGTTTGCCGCGGCACGGGCGCTGGGCATCCGGTTCTACGCATCCAGGGGAAGCATGGATCTGAGCAAAAAGGACGGAGGACTACCGCCGGACAGCGTGGTCCAGACCGTGGATGAGATTTTAAAGGATTCCCGCAATGCGGTGGAAAAGTACCACAACCCTGCTCCGTTTTCCATGGAAATGGTGGCGCTGGCACCCTGCTCTCCGTTCAGCGCCGGCGAGGAGCTCTATCGGCAGTCCGCTATCCTGGCGCGTGACCTGGGAGTACGGCTGCATACCCATCTGTGTGAGACCATAGATGAAGAAAACTACGTACTTGAAAAATATGGGAAGCGTCCGCTGGCCTACATGGCAGACATGGATTGGGTCGGAAATGATGTGTGGTACGCACATGGAATCCATTTTAACGATGAGGAACTGGCGCTGTTGGCACAGACCGGAACCGGTGTCGCGCACTGCCCCATCTCCAACATGAAGCTGTCCTCCGGCATCTGCCGGATCCCGGATATGCTGAGGCTGGGAGTCCCGGTGGGACTGGCGGTGGACGGAAGCGCAAGCAACGACGGCTCCAATCTCCTGGAGGAGCTGCGCACGGCATTCCTTCTGCATCGTCTTAATTCCAGCAAGCTGGCTCCCAGCGGATATGACGTGCTGAAAATAGCCACCAACGGCAGCGCAAAGGTGCTGGGCCGTGAGGACATCGGTTCTCTGGAAACGGGAAAAGCAGGAGATCTGTTCCTGATCCGCAGAAATCGTCTGGAACTGGTCGGCGCCGATCTGGATGTAAAGTCCATGCTCGGTACGGTCGGCATAAAGGGCGCAGTGGACTACACCGTCGTAGATGGCCGGATTGTGGTGAAAAACGGGGAACTTGTAGGGATTGATGAGGAAAAGGAAATCAGCGTTGGCAGAAAGCTTGTCCATGATTACCTGAACCGGATCTGATAAAACGGAGGATATAGATTATGAGTGAAATCCAAGAGACGAAAAACAAAAAAGAAATAGACCGTGAAATGGTCTACCAGCTTGACGGAAGACCGGGGCTTGCCACAGCAGTTCCGCTGGGCCTGCAGCATGTGCTTGCCATGTTTACTTCCAACCTGGCTCCCATCCTGATCATTGCCGGGGTCTGCAGCTTATCCGGCGCCGATACGGTCATCATGGTGCAGTGCGCCATGTTCGTATCCGGCCTGACCACATTTATCCAGTTATACCCATTGAGGCTTGGTAAGAATTATCAGGTGGGAGCAAAGCTTCCCATCGTAATGGGGACCTCGTTTACCTTCGTCCCCACCGCCTCCGCTATCGGGGCAGCAGGCGGAATCGGGGCTGTCCTGGGCGGCTGCATGGCGGGAAGTCTGGTAGAAGTATTTATGGGCTTCTTCTACAAATATATCCGCCGCTTTTTCCCGCCCCTGGTCGTAGGCTGTACCCTGGTCACCATCGGGGTTAACCTGCTGGGAATCGGCGTGGATTATTTTGCAGGCGGGGCAGGTGCCGCTGATTACGGCTCCCTGCAGAACCTCGGTGTGGCGTTCTTCGTACTGGCCATTGTGATCCTGCTCCAGCGCTTCGGGAAAGGACTGGCCAAAAATTCCGCAATCCTGATCGGTCTGGTGGCAGGCTACGTCCTTGCAGCAATTTTAGGAATGGTAGATACATCACCCATCGCAGATGCCAAATGGTTCGGCCTGCCGCTTCCGTTCCAGTTCCATCTGGAATTTCAGCTTCCGGCGATCCTCAGCTTCGCAGCGCTGTTTGTAACCTCCGGACTGGAAACCATCGGAAATACTTCCGGAATCACGATCGCAGGCTTTGACCGGGAAGCAACGGAAAAGGAAACCTCCGGCGCCATTCTTGCGGATGCCCTCGGCTCCACAACGGCCGCCATCTTCAATGCGCTGCCGAACACTGCCTTCGGGCAGAACGCGGGAATCGTCTCCATGACAAAGGTGGTCAACAGATGGTGCATTGCAACCGGCGCGTTTATCCTGATGATATCCGGGTTTTTCCCGAAGCTGGGCGCTCTGTTTTCAGCCATCCCCAATGCGGTGCTCGGCGGAGCGATCATTACCGTATTCGGCATGATCCTGATCAACGGGATCA
>CATLCV010000296.1 GCA_949893755.1 uncultured Lachnospiraceae bacterium
AGAGATATGTAAATCTCTATGCGTAGCTTGTAACTGTGAATGTTATTATGAAGAGCCGTATGCGGGAAAGCCGCACGTACGGTTCTGGAAAGGATTTCGCATCGTGAGGTGTGATTTTACTAAACAATATGTTTTTTTTAAAAAAAGCGATTTTGGAGGTAAGGCATCATGAAAAATTTGTTGCGGTACGCACATCCGGCAAAAACATGGGAAACAGGGATGCCCCTTGGAAATGGGCGTCTTGGGGCCATGATGCCCGGCAATATTGCAAAAGAGCACATATGGCTGAATGAGGATACCCTGTGGTCGGGACATCCGGGAAACTATAATGACCCTGCAGTTTACCAGTATCTCGATAAGGCACGTAAGCTTATTTTTGAAAAACGTCTTAAGGAAGCGGACGAGATCATCAATCAGCATATGGTTGGAATCTGGAATGAGTCTTATATGCCGATGGCAGACCTGGAATTTGCGATCCCGGAGTTGGACGGCGGGACGGACTGGTACGAAAGGACTCTGAACCTTGGAAACGCGGTGGGCAGCGTGTCAGCCGAAAAAAATGGCAGGCATTATTCATACAGAGCGTTCTGCTCCTGCCCTGACCAGATATTTCTGGTAAAGCTTGCCTGCGAGGAAGGATTCCAACAGGGGATCCGGATATCCCTCGGCAGCCAGCTTCACCATTGGACAGAAACAGAAGGAAATCAGATCTGGCTGAACGGATGGTGCCCGACGATGGTGGAGCCGGACTATTATCCGTCAGAAAATCCGATCATTTATGATTCCTATGAGGATACGCCTGCCATCAAATATGCCGTCGGGCTTCGGGTTCGTACAGATGGCATGATAAAGGAGGCAGAGGAGGGGATCGAAGTTTCGGACTGCAGCACAGTAGAAATTTTTGTCACAAGCGCGAACAGCTTCTTGTCTTTTGACCGGAAGCCGGAAGGAGAGTTCGCTTCAAAAGTAGAGGAGACCCTGCAAAAAGCAATGGAGCTTTCTTATGAAGAACTCAGACGTCGCCATATGGAAGACTATAAGCAATTGTTTGACAGGGTAGAGCTTGACCTGGGACATTCGGCAAATGAAGAATTGTATCTGGAGGAACGGCTGAAACACCTGTATGAAGGGCAGGAAGATCCGGAGCTTTTGTGTACGGCATTTCAGTTTGGAAGGTATCTTTTGATCGCTGCCTCCCGGCCCGGTTCCCAGCCGCCGACTCTGCAGGGAATTTGGAATGACAGCATCCGGCCGAAATGGAGCTCCAATTATACGGTCAATATCAATCTGCAGATGAATTATTGGGCGGCGGAGACCACGAATCTTTCCGAATGTACAGAACCGTTCTGGAGATTTATTGAAGAAACCGCCCGGGCAGGGGAAGAGACGGCAAAAATAAATTATCACTGCCGGGGATGGGCCGCGCATCACAATATTGACCTGTGGAGACATACAACGGCAGTGGGTTCGAGAAACAAGGACACAGATGTTCTTCCGTGGTCATTCTGGCTCATGTCGGGAGGCTGGTTCTGCGGGCATATCTGGGAGCATTATACCTTTACAGGGGATGAAGAGTATTTGCGGAATTATGCATATCCGCTCATGAAATCATGCGCGCAGTTTTATCTGGATTTTCAGGTAGAGCATAATGGAGAGCTTGTGACCTGCCCATCCTCCTCACCAGAAAATTTATTTATCTATGATGGAGAACGGCACGGCATGTATTACTCCTGCACAATGGATAACCAGATCCTTCGGGAATTGTTTTCAAACTGCTTGAGGGCGGAGGAGGCGCTTGGGCATCCAGACGAGGCATTTGCCGGGAAAATACGCCAGGCTCTGCAGCGTATACCGGGCGATCGGATCGGAAAGCACGGACAAATTCAGGAATGGTATGAGGACTTTGAGGAGCTTGATTCGGAGCACCGCCATTTATCGATGCTGTATGGACTTTATCCGGGAAATGAAATCACGCCGGACGGGGAGCCGCAATTAGCAGAAGCAGCAGGAAAGACCCTTGAGAGAAGAGGAAACAAAAGTACACCCTGGAGCAGGGCATGGAAGATTGGCCTGTACGCCCGGCTGGGGGACGGAGAGCAGGCGGCGGAGCAGCTGCGTCAATTTTTGCAGTTTACAGAGTCAAACGAGATATCTTATGACAACGGCGGAGTGCTCAGCAACCTGATGTGCGCGCGTCCCCTTCAGATCGACGGGGCTTACGGTTATACTGCCGGAATGGCGGAAATGTTTGTACAAAGCCATACCGGAAAAACCAGATATCTGCCATCGATTCCGGAGAAATGGAAAAACGGGTATGTCCGCGGACTTCGAATACGCGGGAATAAAACAGTTGAGATCGAGTGGAAAGACGGAGAGATCGTAAAAGCTCTTGCGAAATAGGCGGATTGAAAAAGACAGCGGATTCAAAAAAACGGGTTGACAGTCTCCGGCGTGTGTGGTAAAGTTTTTTTAAACCGTTGAGGAAGAGCAAGTACTTTTTGTTTCTGCCGCACAGAGAGCTGCAGGCGGTGGGATTGCAGCGGGCCAGGGCATGGAGGAATGGGCTTCTGAGGGCGAACTGAAGTGGATTTACTGTACGACGTATCAGACTGCGGAGGACATTGTACCTGCGGCAGCGGGGGCCGGGATTCACGGTAGGGGAGCCGGAGAGAGTACTCCGTTAACAAAGTCCGCATATGTCAGTATGCATGAGAGGGTGTTTCTAAGCACCAAGCCGGGTGGCACCGCAGGAGCGGATAGAAGTTAGAATTACAGCTCTTGTCCCTGCAATAGTATCTTATTGTGTGGGATGAGGGCTTTTTATTATGCCATGCCGTATAGATGATTCGTTCGTCAAAATGAAAATGGACTTTTGACGGCTGAACCATAGAGCAACCGGGCAGGAGCCGGTCATCCCGAAGAAAATCGCAGGCATGTTTTCTGCTGCAAAGCCTGCGGAAAAGAAAAGGAGAATAAAACAATGAGTGAGAACAAGATCCCCTACAAGATTTATCTGGAAGAAAGTGAGATGCCCAAGGATTGGTACAATGTCCGCGCGGATATGAAGAACAAGCCGGCGCCCCTTCTGAATCCGGGGACTCACGAGCCGATGACAGCCGAAGAGCTTGGCATGGTGTTCTGTGAAGAGCTGGTGAAGCAGGAGCTGGACAACGACAACCGCTACATCGAGATTCCGAAAAAGATCCGGGATTTCTATAAGATGTACCGTCCGTCGCCGCTGGTACGGGCGTACTGCCTGGAGGAAAAGCTGCAGACTCCGGCAAAGATTTATTACAAGTTCGAGGGAAATAACACAAGCGGAAGCCACAAGCTCAATTCCGCCATTGCACAGGCATTTTACGCAAAGGAACAGGGACTCAAAGGCGTGACCACGGAGACCGGAGCCGGACAGTGGGGAACCGCGCTGTCCATGGCATGCTCCTACCTGGATCTGGACTGTAAGGTGTATATGGTAAAATGCTCCTACGAGCAGAAGCCGTTCCGAAGAGAAGTGATGCGCACCTACGGCGCCAGCGTGACGCCCTCCCCGTCAGAGACGACAGAGGTCGGACGTAAGATTCTGGCGGAGCATCCGGGAACCACAGGAAGCCTTGGATGCGCCATCTCGGAAGCCGTCGAGGTTGCCACCCATTCGGAGGGATACCGTTACGTACTGGGCAGTGTTCTGAATCAGGTCCTGCTCCATCAGTCGATCATCGGAGTAGAGACCAAGACAGCCATGGACAAATACGGCATCAAGCCGGATCTCATCATCGGATGCGCAGGCGGCGGCTCGAACCTGGGCGGACTGATTTCCCCGTTTATGGGGGAAAAGCTGCGGGGCGAAGCGGATTATCAGTTTATTGCGGTTGAACCGGCATCCTGCCCGAGCCTGACCAGAGGCGTGTACGCATATGATTTCTGCGATACCGGTATGGTCTGCCCGCTGGCGAAGATGTATACCCTGGGAAGCGGCTTCATCCCGTCGGCAAATCATGCAGGCGGCCTGAGATATCACGGAATGAGCTCCGTTCTGTCCCAGCTTTACGCGGACGGCTACATGGAAGCAAGATCCGTAGAACAGACCTCTGTATTTGAAGCGGCAGAGCAGTTTGCAAGGGTGGAGGGAATCCTGCCCGCACCGGAGAGCAGCCATGCGATCCGGATCGCCATCGACGAGGCGATGAAATGTAAAGAGACCGGGGAAGAGAAGACCATCCTGTTTGGCCTGACAGGAACCGGATATTTTGACATGTATGCATATGAGAAGTTCCACAATGGTGAGATGAGCGACTATATTCCTACGGATGAAGATCTGAAGGCCGGATTAGCGGGGCTGCCCAAGTTCTGAGCGCTAACGGAGAAGGCAATATAAGTGGCCGGAGAATATCGTATTTTAACATCCCTGCCGGATACAAGATGGGTTTGTATGGGCAGGGATGTTCTGTTAGAAAACGAAGGAGCATGACAATGATAGGAGGAAAGCCAGATGTCATATTTTCCCATGTTTATTGAATTAAAAGATAAGCCCTGTCTGATAGCCGGGGGTGGGAAGGTGGCCCGGCGCAAGGCGGAGACGCTTCGGGATTTTGGAGCGAGAGTTACGGTGGTAGCCCCGGACATCCTGCCGGAGCTGCGGGCCGAGGAAGACATTGTATGCCTGGAAAAAAAGTTTGAGATCTTCGACCTTGCGGGGCAGGAGCTGGTAGTCGCGGCCACCGGCGACCCGGAAGAGAACCACCGGATCAGCCGGGCCTGCCGGGACAGGAAGATCCCGGTCAATGCGGTGGACCAGAAGGAGGACTGCACCTTTCTCTTTCCTGCTTATCTGAAAGAGGGGGAAGTGGTGGCTGCGTTTTCCAGCGGAGGACAGAGCCCGCTCATTTCCCAATATCTGAAAGCCCAGGCCATGCCGGCGGTAACTTCCCTGTTGGGAGAACTGGCAGAAATACTGGGGAAATTAAGAGAACGGCTTAGGGATACCGGCTCGGAGAGCATGAGAAAAAATATTTATCAGGAGATTTTGACGTATAGCCTGGAATCCGGAGAAATTCCTTCCGCAGAAAAAATAGATGAGATCATCTCGCGTAATGTGATAAAATAGGAATGGAAATTGCTGAAAATGATTTGGAAAGGATGAAATGATCATGGAGAGAATGAGAAGACTGAGAGTCAGCCCGGCCATGCGGAGCATGGTGAGGGAGAACCATCTTCGGGTGGACGAACTGATCTGCCCGATCTTTGTCATGGAGGGAGAAAACCTGTGCAGGCCGGTGGATTCGATGCCGGGAATCTGCCAGTATTCCATCGACCGGCTGCCGGAGGAACTGGATCGGATCGTGGAAGCCGGGATCCTGTCGGTCCTTCTGTTCGGGATTCCCGCCCACAAGGATGAGGTGGGCAGCGGCGCCT
>CATLCV010000297.1 GCA_949893755.1 uncultured Lachnospiraceae bacterium
AGAATGGCTGTGTGACCAAAGGGATCATCTACGGTATTAACAGCTGCGGTAAATCCAATCTTGGACTGGCAATCTTTGATATGATTACGCATTTGACGGAAAAGCAGAAGCTTCTGCAAAGTTATGATTTCTATCTTAATATGAGCGGAAGAAAGTCATTTGCAGAGTTTGAATATACCTTTATGTTTGATGAGCATGAAGTGACTTACCGATACAGTAAAACCGATGTGAATACATTAAAGGGTGAGAGCTTGTCAATTGATGGAAAAGAGGTTATCTTTTTTGATTTTCTTACAAGAGATGGATTCACATTGCTTGAGGGTTCTGATACCCTGAATGCTTCCATAAAGAATGAGAGCCCGATTTCACGTGTGAAATATGTTAACAGTAACTCAATTCTTACAGACAATGTACAGAATCAGATATTTAAGAAATTTATAGATTTTGTAGAACATATGCTCCTGTTCTATTCGCTGGATAGCCGTGGATATGAAGGCTTTATGAATGGAAGCGAAAGTATTGCTGAAGGTATTGTAAATAGTGGAAAAGTACATGACTTTCAGGAGTTTTTGAAAGAGAATGGAATTGAGTATGAGTTGTTTGGATGCGAGGTTGACGGAAGGAAGGCTATATATTGTCATTTCGATAATAAAGATGCGGATTTCTTTAAGATTGCTTCGACTGGAACAAGATCATTAGCATTGTTTTATTACTGGTATATCCGTATGGAGAAGGCATCCTTCGTTTTCATAGATGAGTTTGATGCATTCTATCATTATGAATTATCAGAGTCAGTGCAGAAGCGACTCAGAAGAATACCGGGTGTACAGATATTTACAACGACTCATAATACAGATCTTATGAGTAATGACCTTCTCAGGCCAGACTGCTATTTCTTACTTGAAAATAACAGTATTAAAGCACTTTCAGAGTTGACAGAGAAGGAGCTCCGTCAGGCTCATAATCTTCAGAAAATGTATAAGGCAGGTGCATTCAATGGCAGATAGAGACTATAAGGCATTTGTAGTCGAAGGAGAGGACAGAGAGCCACAAGTCATTGATAATATTTCGAAGGTATTCTTTACTCATGGGAATTTTAAGGTCATTACACTTCCTGCCGGAGAGAATATTTATATGCTCTGGAAAAAACTCAAGGCGGATGATTTTGATACGGATATCATCGAGGTTCTAAGGGAGAGCAACAAAAAAATCAGAAATGAACTCATGGGATTATCAAGAGATGATTTTTCTGAGGTATATCTTTTCTTTGATTATGATGCACATCAAACGAATTTGGGAAAAGCAGATGAGGGAGATGTAATAAATCAGATGCTTAAAAGCTTTGATAATGAAACAGAGAATGGAAAGCTGTATATCAGCTACCCAATGGTAGAGGCACTCAGAGATTATGAGCCAGGGACATGTGGAAATAGAGAAAACTGTTTTGTGATCATAGAGGAGTTTGGTAATTATAAGAATGTATCTTCATTGAGAGCCTTCAATCCTCATTTTAAAGACTATAATTTCGATACATGGAAAGACATTATTGATGTATTCGCAATGAGAGTATCGTGCCTTTTCGGATTATCAGATACGATGAAGTATGAGCAGTATTCCGGCGAGGCAACTCCATATGAGATATATGCTATAGAGGGAAAAGAGACAGAAAATCAGAGGACATTTGTTTTAAGTGCATTTCCGGAATTTTTGGTTGATTATTTTGGTATGAAGCTTTGGAAAACATGTGTGAAACATGCAAAGAATCAACTGGATAAACAGCTATGTAAATCAGGAGACAAAAGCAGCAGGAAGGAGAGGATACATTTTGCAGAAAATCATGGTAGTGGAGGATGACAGGAAGCTGAATCGTGCTGTATGTTATGCGTTGGAGAAGGATGGGTATGGCGCGGTTTCTTCCTATTGTATAGAGGAAGCGAAGGCAGCCTGGCTGCGGGGCGGGGTGGAACTGATCCTTTTGGATGTGAACCTGCCGGACGGGGAAGGATTTACATTTTGCAAATGGGTCAAAGAGCAGGCGGCGGTCCCGGTCTTGTTCCTGACGGCGCGGGATCTGGAGGAGGACGCGCTGAACGGGTATGAGCTGGGGGCGGAGGATTATGTGACGAAGCCCTTTTCCATGAAAATCTTGCTGAAAAAGATTGATGTGATCCTGAAACGAAAAGGATCGGACGGGCATCAGTGCTTTGACGACGGATTTTTGAAGGTGGATTTTGAGGCGGCCAAAACCCGGGCGGGAGGGCAGGAGTGTGTGCTTACGCCTACGGAGTTCCGGCTGCTGAAGCAGTTCGTGACGAACCGGGGGAAGCTTCTGACCTATGAGGTCCTGCTGGAACGGCTGTGGGATGTGAACGGGCAGTTTGTGGACAAGCACACCCTGGCCGTGAATGTGAACCGGCTTCGGAGGAAGATCGAGGACGAGGAGCACAGGTATATTTCAAATGTATATGGGATGGGGTATCAATGGCTGGGATGATCGTATTGACGGTATGCGCGCTGCTCCTGGCGGCAGTTTTGGGGCGGAAGCTGTATCTTTTGAAACAGGATGTCTACCGGTTCGCGGATCAGCTGGAAAAGAGCCTGGACGGGATCATTTCCGGAAAGGAGCCTGGGGAGGACTGTGAGGATGAGGTTTGCGGGGATGTGGTCTGCGGGGATTGCGAGGATGAGGACACGCTGTGGGGGAAGATCTGCGAAAAGCTGCGGCGGGCGGACCATATCTGGCAGAGGAAAGAGGAGGAAAGCCTGTCTGAAAAAAATAAAATGAAGGAATTGATCTCCGACATTTCCCACCAGACCAAAACACCGGTGGCCAATCTGAAATTGTGTATGGAGATCCTCCAGGATGAGCCCGTGTCGGAGCGGGCGGAGGAATTTTTGAACAGCATGGAAGGGCAGATTGAAAAGCTGGATTTCCTGATCCAGGGCATGGTCAAGATCTCCCGGCTGGAAACAGGCGTGATCACGATCCGGGACTGGGAATCCGACCTGCGGGCGACCATCGGGCGGGCAGTGGCGGCTATTGTTCCCAAGGCGGAGGAGAAGCAGATCCGGCTGTATGTGGATTGTGACCGGGAGGTCCAAATCCGGCATGACGGGAAATGGACGGAGGAAGCGATCTTCAATCTTCTGGACAACGGAGTGAAATACACCGATGCCGGGGGAGAGATCCATATCGAAGTGAAGGTGCAGGAAATATTTACCCAGATCTGCATCCGGGATACCGGAAAGGGAATCGCGCCGGAACGGCAGGCGGAGATCTTTACCAGATTCTACCGGGAGCCGGAGGTCCACGAGCAGGAAGGCATCGGGATCGGCCTGTACCTTGCCCGGAAGATCATTGAACTGCAGAAGGGGTATATCGAAGTCAAGTCAGAGGTGGGAGAGGGTGCGGAATTTCGGATCTATCTGCTGAATACCTGACCCGGACAAACCGGAAAAGCACAATGCGGGTGGAAATATTTCCAACCCACTTAACCATTCGAAAAAATCGTGCTGACGCACTCTTACGTCTGCTAACGCAGCCTCTTTTTGTTCATTAATAAGTGCGTGAGAATACAAAAAAATCCGGCTGTTAAACCGGATTTTTTGCAATTTCGATCAGAATCTGTACGACATGCTCCATGGCCTCCACGGTGATATGCTCAAAGGGCCCGTGGAATCCTTCCCCTCCGGTGCCCAGGTTGGGGCAGGGAAGTCCCCGGAAGGAAAGCTCCGCGCCGTCAGTACCGCCCCGGATAGCAGGAGATACCGGCGTGACCCCCACGGCCTTCATGGCTGCCCTTGCTTTTTCTACGATATAAAAATGCTCCTTCACCACTTCCAGCATATTCCGATAGTTGTGGGTTATGGTGAGCGCTACTGTGCCTTTCCCATATTTTTCATTGAATGAGGCTTCCAGTTCACGCAGAAAAGCAAGCCGCTTTTCGAAAATCTGCTGATCGTGATCCCGGACGATGTACTGCAGCTTTGCGTGAGCTACATTTCCCTCCATGTCGGTCAGGTGGTAGAAGCCCTGTCGATCCTCCGTATGCTCCGGAACTTCCTCCGGAGGAAGCATGCGGTGCAGCTCACAGGCAATGGAGCCCGCATTGACCATGATATCCTTGGCGCTTCCGGGATGGACGTTGACACCCCGGATCTGGAACAGGGCAGCCGCGGCATTAAAGTTTTCATAGGAGATCTCGCCCTCATAATCCCCGTCCACGGTATATGCGTAATCCGCCTGGAAGTGTTCCAGGTCAAAGGCTTCGAAGCCACGTCCCACTTCCTCGTCCGGCGTGATCCCCACCCAGATGTCGCCGTGGGGAATCTGTTCCCGGACGATCTGCTCCACTGCGGTTATGATCTCCGCAGCCCCGGCCTTGTCATCCGCGCCCAGCAGGGTGGAGCCGTCCGTGACGATCAAAGTCTGCCCTTTTTGGGAAGCCAGTCTCGGAAAATCCGAAACCTTCAGCACAGCTCCGGTAGCCGGCAGTGTCACATCCGTCCCATCATAATCCGGGATGAGCGTGGGATGTACATCCTTCCCGGAAAAATCCGGCGCGGTATCCATGTGCGCGATAAAACCGATGGACTTCTTATCTTCATATCCTTCTGTGGCCGGGAGCAGGCCGTATACATAACAGTGCTCATCGCACTTCACCCGGGAGAGCCCCAGTTCTCTCAACTCGTCCGCCAGGGCGTGTCCAAGCTCAAACTGCCGGTCCGTGCTGGGGATCTGTTCCTGGCCGTCGCAGGATGTAGTCCAATAAGAGACGTATTTTAGAAATCTTTCTTCAACCTTCATAGTAACCTCCTGAAAAATGTCCTGTATGACAATTTTACATTTACCCTTGACTTATAGTATACGCAATTAGAATTTAAAAATCAACCTAAGGATCTGTCAAAAACGAAACGAGATTAGAGCTTTGATAGATTGCAAAAATATAATAAAACAAACAAATATATAATACATTTCGCTCCTCTCTCTATAAAATATAGAAAAATGACAACATTTCAGAACGAGAGGAGAACCAACATGCTGAACATTACGCATATAACCTGCGAACATCAGACCCATCCGCTGGCGATCGAAACTCCGAATCCCCGCTTTTCCTGGGAGCTCTGCTCCGATGAGCCGGGCGTGTTTCAGACGGCATGCCGGATCACGGTATCCGAAAAAAACGGCCGTGAGGTATGGAACAGCGGACGCACAGAGACCGGCAATACGCTGGATATGGAATATGCGGGGGAGGACTTAAAGCCTGCTGCACGCTACGTTTACAGGATTCAGGTATGGGATGACCGAGGCAATTCCTGCACAGGCGAAGAACAGATTTTTGAGACCGCATACCTGAACAAAGAGGGCTGGAAGGCAACGTGGATCGAGC
>CATLCV010000298.1 GCA_949893755.1 uncultured Lachnospiraceae bacterium
GGGAAGAGGGTATGAGCTGGTGAAGTGCAGGGCAGTGGACCAGTTCTGCCAGACCGTCCATACCGAATGCGTGTGTCTGCTGGAAAAAATTCATGATTCTACCATTGCAAGAAACGGTAAAATAATGCTATAATCCATAGTAGTGTACCCAAAGGGCATTCCATAATGCACAGCCCTTCGGGACGGGCGGTTTCCGTCTGATCAGGAATACTCTGTTAGAACGTTTTGAAGTAGGTGACGAATTTGAAGAATAAGATTAAGCGTCTTTCCAAAGGAGACTTTCATATTCCACAACCGGATATCATCTTTTCCGAGACCCACATTACCATGCGGGTAGGGGAGGGGGAAGTATATAAAGGCAGTTTTTCCCTGCAGAACCAGGGAGAGGGAACCATCCGGGGACTGGTGTATCCT
Organism: uncultured Lachnospiraceae bacterium; assembly: GCA_949893755.1. Lineage (GTDB taxonomy): Bacteria > Bacillota > Clostridia > Lachnospirales > Lachnospiraceae > Schaedlerella. The sequence continues at coordinate 415 of CATLCV010000298.1, forward strand.
TCTTCCTTCCGCATGCGCTGCGAAGAGACAGGCTTTGACGGCAATCCGGTGAATATCTACTATGTGTATGACGGTACCGGACTGGTGCCGGGACACGTGGAGCACGGGAGATTTACCATTGTCTGCAACGGCGGGGAATTTGACATCGCGTTTACGGCCATCATCGAGAAGCCGTTTGTCATGACACGCTACGGCAAGGTGCAGAGTCTGGAGGATTTTAAAAAGCTGTCCTTCCAGGATCCGGCCGAGGCGGAGAAGCTGTTCCGTTCGCGGGATTTCTATGAGATCCTAAAATACGAAGACAGAAGGATCCAGGCCCTTTACGACAACATGCGCAAATGGGAGCTGGACCAGCAGGCTCTGGAGGAATTCCTGGTCGGCTGCAAGCAGAAGGAAAAGGTATTCCTGACACTGGAGGAGGAGAGCAGGGCGTTCATTTCCCTGACCGAGACCCGGAAGGAGATCTTTACGATCAAGAAGAATACCTGGGGGCATCTTCTGATCGATGTACATACGGAGAGCGATTTTTTGTCCATAGAGCGCACCAGGATTTCAACCGAGGAGTTTATCGGCAATTCCTACCGGATGGAGTATATCATCCACGACGAGAAGCTTCACAAAGGAAGCAACTTCGGACAGATCATCCTGGAATCCCCCTATGAGACACTGACCTATGAGATCGTGGTGGAAAAGAATGTGGACCGGGATGAGGAGCATCATGCCCAGGAACAGGAATTTGCGGGGATCCTGAAAGGCTTTCTGCAGTATGAGGCCGGGAAGAAGGAGCTGAGTACCTGGACGGAGGAGGCGCTGCGCCGGGTGGAACGGCTTCGGAAGAAGAGCGATAAGAATGACATGTATCTTCTCGTGAATGCCCATATCAGCCTGATCGGAAACCGGATGGATGAGGCAAAGATGCTTCTGGAATCCTACAATTATAACCGGTTTGCAATCGGGAAAAATGCGGAGCTGAGTTCCTATTATCTCTATTTGACGACGCTTTTAAGCAATGATTCCATCGGACAGCGGCGTGTGGCGGAAGAGATTTCCAAGTATTACATGAAGCATCCGGAGAGTTGGAAGATCCTGTGCATGCTGGTGCAGGTGGATTCGGAATACAAGATCTTAAGCGAGCGGCTGCGGGTGATGGAGAATCTGTTTTATGAAGAAAAGCCTCACAGCCTGATCTTTTACCTGGTCGTATTCCGTTGCTTCCGGGAGAAGAGCACTTCCCTGAAAAAGCTGGGGATGTTCGAGGTGCGGGTGCTGTTCTTTGCCGCAAAATACAAGCTTATGACAAAGGAACTGGCGCTCTATACAGCGAATCTGGCAAGCCAGCTCAAGACCTTTGACAAGCATTTATACAATACACTGGTGCTGTGCTATAAGATGTATCCGGAGTCCATGATCTTAACCGCGATCTGCACGCTGCTGATCAAAGGGAACTGCGTGGACAATATTTATTTCCGCTGGTATGAAAAGGCGGTGAAGTCAGAGCAGAAGATTGCCCAGCTGTATGAATTTTATATGGCATCCGTGAAGGAGACCCAGTTTAAGAAGGCGCTTCCGCGTTCGGTCTACCTGTATTTCATGCATGGAAATTCTCTGAATTACCATAAGCTGGCATTTTTGTACGCGAACCTGATCTCCTATGTGGATGAGGGAAGCGAGATCTATGCTCACTACCGGGATGAGATCGAAGCCTTCGCATGCAATCAGATGGAGCGCAGGCATATTGATGAGCACCTGCGGATCATTTATAAGAGGTTTGTGGCGGAACGGCTTATGAATCCGGACCGGGTGAAGGCGCTGTACGATATCTGCCATGCCTATGAGATCACGACCAAGGTTCGGAATATGAAGTTCATCCATGTGGTTGCCGAGGATGGGAGCATTACCCAGACCGTCCCCTATACGGAAGACGGAGCGCAGGTGTTCTTATATTCCAAGACGGACCGGCTGGTATGGGAGGCGAAGAACGGAAGACACTATACGGATTCCATTCCCTATGAGAGCAAGCGTCTGTTTTACGAGCTGCGCTATCTGGATATGTGCAAGCGGTATATCAACGGCATGCGGCTGAGGCGGCAGGAAGAAGAGGCGGAGGAGCTGACACTGGAGACCGTACGGTCCGTAGGTGTGGAACAGTACACGGAAGAGGAGCTGTTCGCGCTCTGCACCAAGACAATCCGGGAAACGAATTACGAAAGTGATGATTTCCTGACCTATATCTGTTTTGAACTGTTTAAAAAGGGACAGTACGACAAGGTGACTCTGACCTATCTTGCCAATTATTACTGCGGGGCGACCACGGATATGAAGCTGCTCTGGCGGGAAGCCAAGGAGTATGAGGTCCATACCCATAAGCTGGGTGAACGGATCCTGACGCAGATGCTGTTTGCGGAGGAGATTTTTGCAGAGGCTCCGGTGTTTGAGGATTATTATGCGGAAGGGCCGTATTTCCGGCTGCAGCAGGCGTATCTGGCTTATATGTCCAGGGAATATGTGGCGGAGGACCGGAAGATCAGTAGAAGTGTCATAGACATTATCTGCAGGGAATATGAAAAGGGCGAGGATACCATCGATATCTGCAAGATCGCGGTGCTCAAATATTATGCGGACAAGGATTATACGCCTTCCCAGCGCAGGACGCTGAAAAAGTTCCTTCAGGAGCTTTGCGGAAAGCAGCTGTATTTCCCGTTCTATCTGTCGTATGAGAAGGACTGGCTGATCGAGCTGCAGCTCTGGGACAAGACCCTGATCGAGTATAAGGGGCAGAAGGGCAGCCGTGTGATGCTCTACTACCAGCTCCAGAAGGGGAATTCGGAGAGCGTGGACTATTCGACGGAAGTGCTTTCCCCGATGTATGACAATATCTATGTAAAGAAGTTTGTATTGTTTGCAAATGAAACCTTAAAATATTATTTTAAAGAAACCATTGACGGCAATTCCTACCGCAGCGAGAAGGAGAGCTGTTCAAAGGAGATCAGGGAAGGCGAGAACGGGCGTTACGGCCGGCTCAATGATATTCTGCTTTCGGAGGGGAGCATCCGCGAATCCAGGATGAAGGCATATGCCCAGGAGGACATGACTGCCGCGCATATGTTTGAGAACGAAGCATAAAAGGAGGCTGATTTGTATGGGACAGGGGAGCATGATAGGATATGAGATCACGGAGAAAATGTGCCAGATCAGCTATTATAATGACCAACAGTCAGAGCCTGAGACGCTGGAAGTGGATTCCGACAATTATCAGATTCCGCTGCTGATCGGAAGGCTTCGGGATACCTGGGCCTATGGAAAGGAAGCAAAGCGCCTGGTCACGATCAAGGAAGGCTTTGTGGTGACCAGGCTTCTGGAGAGGAGCCTGGCGGGTGAGAAGATCGACTGCGGGGAGGAGACCTATGATGCGGTGGAGCTGCTGTCCAAGTTTATCCAGCTGTCCCTGCAGCAGTTTCCGGAGATCAGCGGGATCGTGTTCAGCGTGCCGGAGCTGACGGAGGAGTTAGCCCAGATGCTCCGCGGGATCGCGGTGCGGATGGGAGTGGAAAAGCAGCACATTTTTATACAGGATTATAAAGAAAGCTTCTGCAATTACCTCTTTTACCAGCCCAAGGAGCTGTGGCAGTATGACGCTGCGCTGTTCTGCTGCGACAGGAACGAGATCAAGGCATTTATGCTCCGGCGCCTGAAGCCGGGGCTGGGAGGCGGCAAGACCACCTTTGTCACGGTAGACGAGGTGGCAAGCGCCCATATGAAGGAGCTGGCGGCCGTATATCCGGTCCTGAACGAGGACAAGGCAAAGGAGGCGGACGCAAGGTTCTGCAAGTTTATCCAGAGTGTGTTTGAGAAGCGGATCGTATCCTCGGTTTTTCTTACGGGTGAAGGATTTGAGAATAACTGGTATCCCAAGTCCCTCCGGGTGCTCTGCAACGGGCGGCGCGCGTTTATCGGGAACAATCTCTACAGCAAGGGAGCCTGCTATACGGCATTCCGCAAGATGTATATGCATATCGAGAATCCGGTTTATCTGTCGGCCAGCAAGCTGACGGACCAGATCACGGTCAATATGCGGGTGAACGGCCAGGAGATGTGGTATCCCATCGTATCCTGGGGCGCCCAGTGGTATGAGTGCAACAACCAGTGGGAGGTACTGGTGGAGGATCTGGACAGCATCGAGCTGCATGTGGAATCCCTGGTCCAGGGATCGCTTCGGAATGAAGTGATCTCCCTGGAAAAATTTCCGAAACGGGCGGAGTACTCCATGCGGCTGCAGATCGAGACTCTGCTTTTAGATGAAAAGACCTGTAAGATCACAGTGCGGGACGTAGGCTTCGGGGAGTTTTTCCTGCCCACGGATTTCCATGCGGAGAAGATTATACATTTAGGAGGCAACGATGGGAAGTTTGGTTCTTTGTCATGAGCGGCATGCAACGCATCCGTATGAGATCACTCGGATCCACTGCAAGATATTTACAATAGAAGAATTGTGCTACTATCTCTGCAACAACCTGTATCTGATCGATTACACGATCATGAACGAGCAGCTGTGCGTATGGCTGGATGAAGAGCTGGGCATGGGGACGCTTGCGGGGCAGCTTCGGGACGTGATCCGCCTGCACGGGTCCATTGAGAAGTTCGTGCTGACGATCCTGAAGGATTCCAGGATCTACCGGGATACGGAGATGATCCGGATCCAGAATGTACTGGAACGGCTGCGGAACCAGAAGGATATCGAGCGGCAGAAATACAAGGGCGACAACCTGCTGGAAAGCGGGGAGATCGAGGAAGCGATCCTGGTCTACCAGGCGATCCTGAACCAGGAAAAGGACGAGAGTGTGGACGCAAAATTCTACGGCAGGATCTACGCCGGCCTGGGGGCGGCCTATGGGAGGCTGTTCTTGTACCAGGAGTCTGCACGGATGTACGACCGGGCGT
>CATLCV010000299.1 GCA_949893755.1 uncultured Lachnospiraceae bacterium
CATATGGTGCGGTTATACGGGTATCAATCCCTGGATGAGGCAGAGCAGAGATATCAACCAGAAGAAAGGATTTCGTCATGAACCGTGATACAGAATGTCTGCGCAGAGAATCAAACACAAAAAGCCTGAACAAAACACTGGCGATACTGTCAACTTTCAATGAGAATACACCGATGCAGAGGACTTCGGATATTGCCGCAAAGCTCGGGATGAATATCAGTACGGTGTCCCGGCATCTGAATACACTGCTGGACTGGGGATTTCTGCAGCGGGATGACCTGACAGGCTGTTATTACCCCGGAATGAAGATCCTGGAGCTGGCGGGTACGGCTCTGCAGAATAATGATATCTACCGATATGCGTTTCCGGAGCTTCAGAAGCTGTCCTATGAGCATGATGTACACAGCCATATGGGTGTACAGGAGAGGACGGATATCGTACATATGATCAGCTGCAGCTGCGAGAGTACGAAGAATCTGACGATACCGATGGGACATCGCCAGCCGCTGTATTGTACGGCTATGGGGCGTGCGATTCTTGCCTATCTTCCGCCTGCAAAAGCGCAGGACATCTTAAAAAGGAGCGACCGGAGAAAGCTCACAGAGGAGACAAAGACGGAGCTGGAGGAGATCAACTATGAACTTGCGGTTGTGCGGCAGAAGGGGTATTGCCTTTTGAAAAATGAACTTGCTGTCAACAAAGCGTCCGTCGCGGCTCCTGTTTTCGACAGGAACCGTATGCCGGTGGCGGCGATCAGCGTATCGACTACGGCGCATAGTCTGGGAAAGCCGGAAAGAGAGCGGGAGTATGCCAGGGCAGTGCTGAACACTTCGGCAAGGATCTCAGGGAAGCTCGGATATTATCCGAATTAAGGAACTGCAGGCAGCAAAGATCATAAAGGTGTGCCTGCGCGGAAAGAAAACAGAATATCAAATGGTGAATGCCGTTTGCACATGATGCAACTGGATTGTAATATGTGCAAGCGGCGTTTGCTTTTTGAAAACTGATTTTGTGAAATGAAACAAACAGGGAAATGTATTGTCAGCAGATTACGCATGAGTATAATACAAAACAAGATACGACATACTTCTGAAGTCTTATAGCAAAAGGACATTTCAAGTCAATAAGAAAAATACAGAAAGGAAGGAGAAGCAAGAACGAAAAAGACATCAGAAGGAAAAAATTTTACTAAAAGGAAAAGAAAAAGGAGAACTACAAATGGACAAAAAAAGATTGATCTATATCATAATAGGTCCGGCGCTTTTCGCGCTGTCAAGCCTTACACTGGGGGGAGCCCTGACGCAGCCGGGAGCGATGGCATTCGGCACATTGCTCTGGATGGTATTCTGGTGGGTTACACGCCCGGTACACATGACGGTTACCGCGCTTCTTCCGGGAATCGTGAATGCGGTTTTTGCAATGGTGCCGATGGGGTCTGTAACCTCACACTATGCTTCGGGAAGCATCATCCTGATCTTCGGTACGGGGCTTTTGTCACTGGCATGGGCGCGTACCGGACTGGACCGGAGAGTTGCATTAAAAGCACTTTCCCTGATCGGACCGTCCATGAAATCACAGATCATTGTCTGGCTGGTCGCGAGTATTGTCCTTTCAACGATGATGCCGAACGTAGCAGTCGTTGCATTGTATACGCCGATCGCGGTCGCAATGCTGCACGCCGCAGGCTATGAAGAAATATCAAAGTGCCCGCAGGCAGTTCCGATCCTTCTGGCGATCGGATGGGGCGCAGGGATCGGAGGCGTCGGAACTCCGCTGGGGGGAGCGATGAACGTTTCTGCGATATCCTTTATCCAGGAATACATCGGAACGGAGTTCATGTACATTGACTGGATCAAACGCAGTATTCCGTATCTGATCGTACTTACGATCATTATGCTGATCTGTATGCTGTACATCGGGAGAGGCTGTGAGCCGATCAAAGGAACGAAGGAATACTTTGACAAGCTGCTTTCAGAGCTGGGGCCCATGTCACGGGACGAGAAGCTGAGCGGGATCCTTTTCCTGATCGCTGTGATCGGAGCATTTGCCCGTCCGCTGTACGCGAGTCTCCTGCCAAATGCGGAGCCGGCTTATATTTTCCTGATCTTTGGATGTGTGATGTTTTTACTGACCGGCGCGGATAAGAAGCCGTTCCTTACATGGGAAGTGGCGCAGGAAAAGTCTCTGTGGGGCATGATGCTCCTGTTCGGCGGCGGTGTGGCTCTTGGAAATCTGGTCAATGAATCCGGCGCGGCAGCCGGGATTGCCGGTATCGTTGGAAAATTGAACCTGGACGGCGGATTTACCACATTTTTGATCTTCGCAGTGTTTGCGACGATGCTTTCCGAAATGACAAACTCCACCGTGTCGGCGGCAGTGACGATTCCGATCGTCATCAGCATAACTTCCAACCTTGGATTAAATCCGCTTCCTTACTGGTTCGCGACTGTATTTGCATATAACGCGGAGTTCCTGCTTCCAGTCAGTGTCCGGGCGATTCCGGTTTCTTACGGTCTGCCTTCCAATGAGATGATGAAGAAGGGAATACCAATGATGATCGTACGTCTGCTTGTGACATTGATCTTTGGATATGCGTGTATCAAATTATGGCCTGGATTCGGGACACTTTCCAACTGGTCATTCTAAAGTACTGAAAAGCTTCTATACAGAATCTGTATTGTAACAGGGCAGCAGGACACACACCTGCCTGCTGTTCTGAACAATTACATAAAAAATAAAATCATAAAGGGAGGAACAGATTTATGAGCGAAGAGAAAAAGATGACAGGAGTGGCAGAGCTTGTCGCACGGTCGAAAGCAGCACAGAAGCAGTTTGAATTTGCGACACAGGAGCAGGCGGATGCCGCGGCAAAGGCAATCTGCAAGGTGGTGTTTGACAACGCGCAGACACTTGGACCGATGGCGGCAGAGGAGTCACGCATGGGATGTGAGGCCGATAAGATTGCAAAATGCCGCAACAAATCCGCATTGATCTGGCAGAGCATCAAGGATAAGAAAACGGTGGGCGTGATCCGTAGAATCGAGGAGAAGCGGATGCTGGAGGTCGCAAAACCGGTCGGTGTCGTGGCAGCGGTCATCCCGTCTACCAATCCGGTCGTTACTCCGATGGGAAATGCGGCCAGTGCGTTAAAGACACGGAATTCCATTATCTTTGCGCCCCATCCGCGGGCAGTCAAGTGTACAGGGCTCCTGGTTGAGATGTTCCAGGCGGAGCTTGAAAAGCTGGGGCTTCCCAAAGACCTGATCCTGGGTCTGGAGGAAGTCTCTATTGAAGCCACCGGAGAACTGATGAGCGCGGCGGACGTGATCGTAGCCACCGGAGGCCCCGGGATGGTGAAGGCGGCATATTCCAGCGGAAAGCCGTCTCTCGGAGTGGGACAGGGCAATGTCCAGTGTATTGTAGACAGAGATGCGGATATGAAAGATGCCGTTGGGAAGATCATTCTCGGCAGAAGCTTTGACAATGGCCTGATCTGTCTGGGAGAGCAGACGGCATTCATTCCGGAAGAAAAATTTGATGAATTTGTCAAAGAATTTCAAGCACAGGGCGCATTTTACGTAGAAGGAAAAGAGCAGACGGCAAAACTGCGCGAAGGAATCTTTCCGGGAGGCGGTCCGATCAGCAGAGAGGTTGTGGGTCTGAGCGCCGAGCAGGTAGGAGAAAAGATCGGCATCCAGGTTCCGGCAGGGACGCGTGTCATCGCCGCTACGGCAGAGACGGTCGGATCCGGTGATGACCTGTGCCGCGAAAAGCTGTGTCCGGTCATCAATCTGATGCCCTATGGATCCTTTGAGGAAGGCGTCGCGAAGATGGTGGAGAACCTGGAATTTGAAGGAAAGGGCCACAGCATCGCAGTACATTCCAATACACCGGAGCATGTAGAATATGCGGCGATCCAGTGCTCTGTATCCAGATGTATTGTAAATCAGCCGGCAGGCACGACGGGCGGGGGAAGTCCGACCAACGGATTTACACCTACGACGACTTTGGGCTGCGGCTCCTGGGGAAATAACAGCTTCAGCGGGAACTTCAACTATGAGCATCTGATGAACATTACGCGTGTAGGATACCCTTATGAGGAGTCTTATCTTCCGGATCCGGAGATGGCCTGGGATTAGAGTGAAGCAGAAAGGATAAATGGTATGGATTACTTAGAGATAGAAGGGAAGGCCCAGCTGAAGCGGTTCGGCATCCCGGTCAATGAAAGCGTTCTTCTGACCGGCGACGAGATTCCGAAAGAGGTCGTGTACCCTTGCGTACTGAAAGGACAGATCCTTTCCGGAAAGAGAGGAAAAGCAGGGGCTGTCCGGGTCGTGAAGTCGGAAGAAGAGCTGCGGGAAGCAAAGAAGATCATCGAGGAGATCACGATCAATGGGAAATCAATGGAAGGAGTGATCGCCTGCGGATTTCTTCCGATCAAAGAGGAATACTATCTGGGAATGACGCTGGATGTAAAGAACCGCACGATGGTCATGCTTTTCACCCCGTTCGGCGGGATGGAGATCGAGGAACTGGCAGAAAAATCCCCGGAGAAATTATTGCGGTTTGACTGCACAGACGGGTTCTGCGCACAGAGCTTCCGGGAAGCAGCAGCGGCATTTGGCCTTCCGGAGGGCCGCATGGATCAGGTGACGGATATTGCTGAAAAGCTGTGCAAGGCATGCTTTGCGCTGGATGCGACTACGATCGAGATCAATCCTCTGGTCGTGCTGGAGGATGAAAGCCTGATGGCAATTGATTCCAAGCTGGTCATTGACGACAACAGCCTGTACCGCCAGGAGGATTATACGATCCTGCCCCGGACGTCGCAGCATAAGTCCGAACAGGAGGAAGAGGCACAGAAGTACGACCTTACATATATCGAACTGGATCCGGAAGGAGATATCGGAACCATGGCAGGCGGCGCCGGCATCGGCATGGCGACCATGGACACGATCCGCCACTATGGAGGCCGGGTAAACAATTTCCTGGATCTGGGAGGCGGAGTGACGGCGGAGAAGACCTATCAGGCTATGCGCATCCTGCTTCAAAATGAGAAGACGGATTATATTCTGGTGAATGTATTCGGCGGGATCAATAATTGCGCGGACATGGCGGAAGGGATCCGCCGTGCCTATCAGGAGGTGGGCAGCAGAAAACCGGTTGCGGTGAAAAGCCGCGGGTTTAACCAGGAGCAGGGCTGGGCGATCTAC
>CATLCV010000300.1 GCA_949893755.1 uncultured Lachnospiraceae bacterium
CAGGGATCCCTGCGGAAATGGTGCCGGAGGACGGGGATGTATTCGGTATCCTGGGAATGCTCCCTCCAGAGCAGGTGGAGCAGATGCTGGAAGAGATCCGAAGCCAGACGGCGGATATGCCGGATACGATCCTGGAGCAGGCGGCCATCTCCTATGTGAAAACCGCCTATCAGGAACTGGGGATGGACATGGATCAGCTTCAGCTCGGATATCTTACAAGGACCGGGGCGAAGATGATCGGGCTCGCGTTTCTGGGCATGCTCTCCAGCGTTCTGGTAGGACTTTTGGCCTCCAGAGTGGGAGCCGCCTCCGGGCGGGATTTGCGGGGAAAGGTATTCCGCAAGGTGGTGGGCTTTTCCAACAATGAATTTGACCAGTTTTCCACAGCCTCTCTCATCACCCGGAGCACCAACGACATCCAGCAGATCCAGATGCTCATGGTCATGCTGCTGCGCATGGTACTGTATGCGCCGATCCTGGCGGCAGGGGGGATCTACCAGGTATTCCGGACCAATGTGTCCATGTCCTGGATCATTGGGCTGGCAGTCCTGCTGATCGGGCTTGTGATCCTGCTGCTCTTTACGGTAGCCATGCCCAAGTTTCAGATCATGCAGAAGCTGGTAGACCGGCTGAACCTGGTGACAAGGGAGATCCTGACCGGGCTTTCCGTGATCCGGGCATTCAGCACGGAAAAGCACGAGGAAAAGCGGTTTGACACGGCGAATCTGGATCTGACCAGGACGAACCTGTTTGTCAATCGGGCCATGACCTTTATGATGCCTTTGATGATGATCATTATGAACGGCGTCTCGGTCCTGATCATCTGGACCGGGGCACACGGAATCAACGAGGGGCAGATGCAGGTCGGGGATATGATGGCATTTATCCAGTACACCATGCAGATCATCATGAGCTTCCTGATGCTGTGCATGATCTCCATTATGCTGCCCAGGGCGGCTGTGGCGGCGGAGCGTGTGGATGAAGTGCTGACCAGTGAGACCCTGATCCACGACCCGAAGGAGCCGAAGCAGCTTCCGGAAAAAACAGTAGGAGTGCTGCGCTTTGACCGCGTATCCTTCCGGTATCCGGGGGCCCATGAGGATGTGCTTCACGATATCACATTTACGGCAAAGCCGGGCGAGACGACAGCCATCATCGGAAGCACCGGAAGCGGAAAATCCACTCTGGTGAACCTGATCCCCCGTTTTTACGATGTGACAGAGGGCTCCATCACCCTGGACGGCATTGATATCCGGAAGCTTCGCCAGCATGATCTGCGGGAAAAGCTGGGCTATGTGCCTCAGAAGGGAGTGCTGTTCTCCGGGACCATCGGCTCCAACATCCTGTTCGGAAATCAAAAAGGCTCCCACGGGGATATGCAGGAGGCTGCAGAGATTGCCCAGGCCATGGAATTTATCGATACGAAGCCGGACCGGTTTGAAAGTTCCATCTCCCAGGGCGGGGCAAATGTTTCCGGCGGGCAGAAGCAGCGTCTGTCCATTGCGAGAGCGATTGCAAAGCATCCGGATGTGTTTATTTTTGACGACAGCTTTTCCGCGCTGGACTATAAGACCGATGTGACTCTGCGGAAGGCTCTGAAGGAAAAGACAGAAGACAGTACGGTCCTGATCGTGGCGCAGCGGATCAGCACCATTCTCCATGCGGAGCAGATCATTGTACTGGACGACGGAGAAGTGGCGGGGATCGGCACCCACAGGGAGCTTTTGAGGGACTGTGAAGTATACCGGCAGATTGCGGAATCCCAATTGTCGGAACAGGAGCTTGCCGAAACAGGAATCGATTCCGGAAAGGAGGAACTGACCCATGAGTAGAGAGCAGAGAAGAGGGCCTGCGGGCCGGGGACACGGCCATGGGATGAGACCGGGAGAAACAGCGAAGGATTTTAAGGGCACCATCAAAAAGCTGGTCCGCTATATGAGCATCTACAAAATTCAGATGCTGTTTGTACTGATCTTTGCGGTGGGCGGCACGATCTTCAATATCCTGGGGCCGAAGATCCTGGGGAAGGCGACGACGGAGATTTTCAACGGCCTGGTCAGCAGGGTGTCCGGAACCGGCGGCATGGATTTTGAAAAGATCGGACGGATCCTGCTGCTGACGCTGGGACTCTATGGGGTGAGCGCGGTATTTTCCTTTATCCAGGGATATATCATGACCGGGATCTCCCAGAAGACGACCTACCGCTTCCGAAAGGCGATCTCGGAGAAGATCAACCGGATGCCTATGAGTTATTTTGACAAAATGACCTACGGGGAGGTTCTTTCCCGGGTCACGAACGACGTGGATACGCTGGGACAGAGCCTGAATCAGAGCGCCACACAGATGATCACCTCCGTGACCCAGATGGTGGGCGTGCTGATCATGATGCTCTCCATCAGTCCGCTGATGACACTGGTCGCGCTTTTGATGCTGCCGGTTTCCGTTGCCATGATCTCCCTCATCATGTCCAAATCCCAGAAATATTTCCGGGGACAGCAGGAGTTTCTGGGAAATGTAAACGGCCAGGTGGAGGAGGTCTATTCGGGCCACAATATCATCAAGGCGTTTAACAAGGAAGAGGAGACGATAGAAACCTTTGAAAAGACGAATCAGCAGCTTTATGATTCTGCGTGGAAATCCCAGTTCTTGTCCGGCATGATGATGCCCATCATGCAGTTTGTGGGCAATCTGGGCTATGTGGGAGTGGCCATTCTGGGCGGCTATCTGGCCATCAAGCAGGCCATTGAGGTGGGGGATATCCAGTCTTTTACCCAGTATGTGCGGAACTTCACCCAGCCCATCCAGCAGGTGGCACAGGTGGCGAACATGCTGCAGTCCACCGCGGCGGCTTCGGAGCGTGTCTTTGCGTTTCTGGAGGAAGAGGAGGAGGACCAGACCGTGCCGGATCCGGTATCTGTGGACGGCCTTCTGGGAAATGTAGAATTTTCCCATGTGCATTTCGGCTATGATCCGGAGAAAACCATCATCCATGATTTTTCCGCAAAGGTCACGGAAGGGCAGAAGATTGCCATCGTAGGCCCCACCGGAGCCGGAAAGACGACCATGATCAAGCTCCTGATGCGGTTCTATGATGTGAACAGCGGGGCCATCCTCATTGACGGCCACAATGTCCGGGACTTTAACCGCAGCGAGCTCCGCATGATGTTCGGTATGGTACTGCAGGATACCTGGCTCTTCCACGGCAGCATCCGGGACAATATCCGGTATGGGAAGCTGGATGCCACCGACGAGGAAGTGATCGCGGCGGCCAAGGCAGCCAGGGTGCACCGGTTTGTGCAGACTCTGCCGGGCGGGTATGATATGGAACTGAATGAGGAAGCCAGCAATGTATCCCAGGGACAGAAGCAGCTCCTGACCATTGCCAGGGCCATTCTGGCGGATCCGAAGATCCTGATCCTGGATGAGGCCACCAGCTCCGTGGATACCCGGACGGAGATCCAGATCCAGAAGGCCATGGATACCCTGATGAAGGGCAGGACCAGCTTTGTGATCGCCCATCGCCTCTCCACCATCCGGGACGCGGACCTGATCCTGGTCATGAAGGACGGGGATATCGTGGAACAGGGAAATCACGAGGAATTGATCGCGAAAAATGGATTCTATGCGGAGCTGTATAATTCCCAGTTTGAGAAGACGGCATAAGGAATCGTGTACGAAAGGATGCCTCGTTTCGAGCGGTCTAAGACAGAGGGATTCTGCGATATGGTTTTGAAAACAGGGAACTGCGGATCAGACGCAGTTCCTTTTGCTGTGCCTGGCGCGAATGGGATTTGATATTGTCACATATTTTATAGTAAAGGTTATATTTGTGTGGTCCCGAAGGAACTGCAGGAATCCTGGAGAAGACATGGATCAGAAAGAGTATCGGCAGATGAGTATGGATGTGGATGGTATGAAGGTGATTTTGGAATTTCCGGCGGAGCAGCCATCCGTTCAGGAAGGAGAACGCTCAGGAACCCATTCAGGAGATGAAGAGCAGCTGAGACAGGAAATCCGGGAAATCCTGACCAGTGTATTGCTGGAAAAGATGAAATTCTGATTTTTCCGACAGCCCCATTGTATTTCAGGAATAGGACGGGCCTGAAGATAATAGGAATATTAGAAACCGGATCACTGTGCCAGGCAGTGATGAAAAAGGAAGCGGATCGTTCTGTGAAGCGTGTCAGAATGCTGCTGCGGGTCAGCTCCAATCAGCAGCTGGAAGCAGACGGGGACCTGTCGGTCCAAAGACAGATCGTGCTGGATTATATCGGACAGCACGAGGACTGGGTACTGGATGAAAAAGAATATTTTGAGGGGAGCAGAAGCGGCTACAAACATGCGGTCTCCAAAAGAGAAACACTCCAGGAAGCGCTGGAGGATGCCGGGAAGCGGGAATATGAGATCCTGGCGGCTTATAAGGATGACCGGGTGGGAAGACGCATGTGGGAGATGGGAGCCTATATCATGGCTTTAAAAAGCTGCGGGGTTGACGTTTATACGGTCAAGGACGGATGCATCAGCCCGGAGGCGGATGATATCATGGGTCAGATGATGCTGGCCCTCCGCTATGGAAATGCCCAGAAGAGCAGCTCGGATACCGGGATGCGGGTAAAGGATACGGCCCAGAAGCTGGTGCAGAAGGGAAAATTCATGGGCGGGGCGGCGCCTTACGGATATGAGCTTGTACTGTCCGGGGAGCTGAGCAAGCATGGGCGTGCCCTGCACACTTTGAAGATCGTTCCGCGGCAGGCGGAGACGGTAAAGCACATCTATTCATTGTCTTTGAATCAGGAATACGGTTCTGTGAAGATCGCAAACATTTTAAATGAAGATCCCTGTTACAGACAGCTTGCGCCCCGGGACGTATGGAAGGCCGGAACGATCACCAGTATTCTGACCAATCCCGTGTATGCGGGCTATACGGCATATAAAAGACGGGAACGGATCAATGGAACATACCATCGTCTGGACCAGTCGGACTGGATCAGGGCTGAGGAACCCAATGAGGAGATCCGGATCATCGAGGAGGATATATGGAACCGGGTACAGGAAAAAAGAAAGAGAAGGTCGGACCGATATCAAAAGAAGCAGCCGGACCAGGCGGTTTCTGTGATCAGAAGGAATGACGGGATGCTCCCTCTGATCGATGTGAGTTACTGCGGGTACTGCGGGGGAAAGCTTACAAATGTGAG